>CAZLGB010000404.1:0-1501 GCA_964558825.1 uncultured Intrasporangiaceae bacterium | reverse complement strand
TAGTTCTCGTGGCAGCCGTAGGAGTTGCCGGCCGAGTCGGTGTTGTTCTTGAAGACGTAGATGTCCCCGGCTATGCCCTCCTCGGCGAGCCGCTCGGTGGCCTCCTCGGCCAGCCCCTCGAGGATGCGCTCGCCGGCCTTGTCGTGGATGACGACCTCCCGGACGGCATCGCATTCGGCGGTGGCGTATTCGGGGTGGCTGCCCACGTCGAGATAGAGCCGCGAGCCGTTGCCGAGGAAGACGTTGCTGCTGCGCCCCCAGGCGACGACCCGGCGGAAAAGGTAGCGCGAGACCTCGTCGGGGGTCAGCCGACGCTGCCCTTGATAGGTGCAGGTCACCCCGAACTCGGTCTCGATCCCGAAGATCCGCCGCTCCATGAGCTCACCCTATGCGCGGGCGTATGCCGTCCGGCCACCGCGCGCTCGGACTTACGCTCCGAATCTGCGATCATGTCCCCCATGCCCGATGGGATGGCCGACGCCAACCTGTCGGTCTTGGCGGGGGGCGACGTCGGGAATGTGACACGGCATACGCTCGAGATCCTCAGCCGAGCCCAAGGTCACGCCGACAACGTCCGCGCCGAGGCCGAACAGGTGCTTGCTGCTGCCCAGGCTCGGGCAGCGGCCCTCACCGAGGAGGCCGAGCGGCTGCACCGCGAGGCCGCCTCGCTGCACGCGACGGCATCCGCCGACCGCGAGCAGGCCGGCACCCAGCTCACCGATGCCCGCGCCGACGCCGCTGCCCTGCTCGAGGACGCGGCCGCGCAGGCCTCGCTCGTCGCGTCGGCCGCCGCTCGCAGCAGCGCGACCGAGATCGAGACGGCCCGAGCCGACGCCGCCGCATTACGCGAGGCGGCCCAGGCTGAGGCAGACCGCTTGCACGCCGCCGCGCAGGATCACCACGAGGCGACCATGACCCGGCTGGCCGCCGAGGACGCGCGACGCACCCAGATCCTCGACGACCGGGCCACCACGCTCGCCCTCGAGGAGGCGACGCGCTTGGACGCGGCTCGCTCCGAGGCCACCGCCCGCATCGAGCAGGCCGAGCGGATCGCGGCCGACACGCGCGTCCGGGCGCAGGTCGAGGCCGACACCATCCGGGCTGCCACCGACGCCCTGCGCGAGCGCACCGTCCGTGAGACCGCCCAGGTGCGCCGCGCCGCCACGGCCACGGCCGAGGCGACCGTCGCCCAGGCGCGGATTGAGGCCGAGCACACGCTCGCCTCGGCCCAGGCGCAGCTGGCCTGGGCCGAGCGGACCGTCCGGGACATCCTCGACCGGGCCCAGGCCGAGTCCGACCGGATGCGCACCACGACGGCCCGTGAGCTCAGCGACCACACCCGCCGCCGCCGCCAGCAGCTCGAGGCCCTGGTGGCCCGAGTGAGCCACCGCTCGCGCACTCGCCTGGTCGAGTCGGCCGCCGAGTCGGACCGCCGTCGGGCGCAGGCCCAGGCGGTGCTTGGCGCGGCGGCCGCCGACGCTCGCACGACCCAGGCCAGGAC
>CAZLGB010000403.1:0-1503 GCA_964558825.1 uncultured Intrasporangiaceae bacterium | reverse complement strand
CTGCTCGACGTCGCCTTCGAGCGACGCGCCGGTGCACTGGACGCGCGCGATCGCCGGTGGGTGCAGGAGCTGGTGTACGGGACGTTGCGCCGGCGCGCGCACCTGGACGCCGCCCTCTCCGAGCGGGTCCGCGGAGGCCTGGCGCGCCTCGATGCCGACCTCACGGACATCCTGCGCCTCGGTGTCTATCAGCTCCTGCACATGGGCTCCGTCCCGCCGTACGCGGCGATCGCCCAGAGCGTGGAGCTGGCCAAGCGCCGCCACGGCATTGGCGCCAGCAAGCTCGCCAACGCGGTGCTGCGCCGCACCGACCGCGAACGCGACGTCCCGCCGTCAGCCGCAACCGGCCGCGGCGACCCGGTCGAACAGCTGGCGCTCGAGGGGTCGCACCCGCACTGGCTCGTCGCACGCTGGGTGCAGCGCTGGGGTATGGACGAGGTGCGGCAGCTGCTCGCGCTCAACAACGTCGAGGCCCCGATGGTGCTGCGTCCGTGGGGGATCGTGCGCGAGCAGCTGGAAGCGACGCTCGAAGCGTCCGGGGTCGCGGTGGAGGATGCCCCGCTCGTGGACGACGGGCTCGCGGTGACGGGACACGTCGCCCTCGCCGAGGTGGGAGCGTTCCGCCAGGGACTCTTCTTCGTCCAGGACCCGGCGGCGACGCTCGTCACGCGCTATGCCGCCATCCCGCCAGGTGCAACCGTCATCGACCTGTGCGCGGCGCCAGGCGGGAAGTCGCTCGAACTCGCACGCACCGCGGCGCACGTCATCGCCTGCGACCGATCGCCGGCGCGGCTCGAGCGCATGCAGCAGAATCTCCAGCGCCTCGACGTCCGCAACATCACCCTCGTGGCGACCGACGCCAGGGACAACGCGCTCTCACCGGCCGACGCCGTCCTCGTGGACGCGCCGTGCACCGGGACGGGGACGTTCCGTCGCCACCCCGATGCCCGCTGGCGCCTCAAGGTCTCCGACCTCGCGGTGAGCGCCGCCGCGCAGCGCGCCATCCTGCGCGCCGCGGCCGCGCTGGTGCGGCCGGGCGGGCTCCTCGTCTACAGCACCTGTTCGCTCGAACCGGAAGAGAACGAGGCGCAGGTGACGAGCTTCCTCGCCGAGCACGCGGAGTTCACGCTCGAACCGCCCCCCGCCGGCACGGTCCCCCCGTCGACGCTCGACGACGGGATGCTGCGCGTCCTCCCGCAGCGGCACGGCGCCGATGGCGCCTTCGCCGCGCGCCTGCGCCGGCGTTCCTGACGAGGAGCGCCGCATGCCCACGCCACAGCGCCTGCGCGCCGTCCTGCTCCAGGTGGCCGTCGCCCTCACCGGGTTCCTCGGCGCCTACCTCCTCGTCGCCTTCGTCATCCTCCCCGACGATGTCGTCGCCGGCGACATCACGATCCCGGGTGTCGTTGGGCTGACACAGGGCGACGCGCAGCGCCGGCTCACCGGGCTCGGGCTCAAGGTGAGGTTAGGCGAGGAACGGTTCTCCGCCGACGCCCCCAAGTC
>CAZLGB010000402.1:0-1552 GCA_964558825.1 uncultured Intrasporangiaceae bacterium | reverse complement strand
CCGCGCCGCGAGAGCCGCCGAGCAGGCGATGACCCCGTCGAGCAGCACCGGGGTGCGCCGGGCGGCCGCGGCGAGCAGGAAGCCGACCAGGGCGGCGTGCTCGGCGCCACCTGTGGCGGCGAGCACGCCGACCGGGTCGGCGGGGTCAGGCTCGTGGCGGGCCAGGACGGCCCGGATGACGCCGATCTTGTGCGCCACCATGACCGCGTCGCTGCCCGCGCCGGGTCCCGTGACCGCTCCCGGATCCGATCCGGTGAAGACGGCCACGAGGGCCGCCGATGCGGTCGTATTACCGATGCCGAGGTCTCCCGTGACGAGCAGCCGCGCCCCGGCAGCGATGAGCCGATCGGCCGTGCGGCGCCCGACCTCGATCGCCCCCAACACCTGCTCCCGGGTGAGCGCAAGCCCGGCGCTCGCGTCGGCGGTGCCGTCGACGATCCGCTCGTCGTCGACGTCGAGCCCGGCCGGCAGCGCCGCGGCGACCCCGACGTCGACGACGCAGACACTCGCCCCCACCTGGCGGGCCAGCGCGTTGACGACCGCTCCCCCGGTGGCGACATTGGCGACCATCTGCACGGTCACCTCCTGCGGCCAGGGCGACACCCCTTGGGCATGCACGCCGTGATCGCCGGCGAAGACCGCCACGACGACCGGCTCGGGGATGGGCGGCGGGCACACGGCATACATCCCGGCGAGGCGTGAGCCGAGCGACTCGAGCCGACCCATCGAGCCGGCTGGTTTGGTGAGCTGGCCTTGACGGGCGTCGGCTGCCGCGACGGCGGCCTCGTCGAGGGGGGCGATCGCCAGGTCGGCGAGGGTGCTGGGGCGCATCCGTCCATCCTGCCCGACCCGCGCCACTAGGTTGGACCGGTGGCGGTGACCCTCGTCTCCGGCGGCGTGCGCAGCGGCAAGAGCCGTCACGCCGAGGCGCTGCTGCGCGATCGCGCCGACGTCACCTATGTCGCCTGCGGACGGGGCGCCGATCCCGCCGACCCCGAGTGGCAGGCCCGCCTGACTGCGCACCGGCTGCAGCGACCGACCGCCTGGACGACCGTCGAGACTCGCGACCTGGCTCCCCTGCTGGGTATGCCGGGTGGTCCCCTGCTCGTCGAATGCCTCGGCACCTGGCTCACCGGCATCGTCGACGACGCCGGGTTATGGGAAGACCTCTGCGCCGCAAGCGAATTCGTCGCCGAGCGCACAGCTGAGCTGGTGCGCTCGCTGTCGGGCTCAGGCCGCGAGGTCGTGCTGGTCACCAATGAGGTCGGACTGTCGCTCGTGCCGCTGACCCCTGCCGGGCGCTTCTTCCAGGACGAGTTGGGACGGCTCAACGCCGCCGTCGCCGACCACGCCGACCATGTCCACCTCGTCGTCGCCGGTCGGGTGCTCGACCTCAGCGCTGCCCCTCGGGTGGGCTCATGAGCGGCGCCGGCCCCGACGAGCACGGCGCACCCCACCGCTCGGCCGTGAGCGACGGCTGGCGACTCGCGGTCGGGACGCTCACCGCGCTGCCCGTCGGGTTGTAGATCTCGACGAAGTCCGCCGTGTCCGT
>CAZLGB010000401.1:0-1554 GCA_964558825.1 uncultured Intrasporangiaceae bacterium | reverse complement strand
CTTATAAAACTCTGTCTCATCAGCAGGCAGTTTGGCTGCGACGATTGCCCTGGCGATTGCGTCCAAATGATGCGGCTTAGTC
This sequence comes from uncultured Intrasporangiaceae bacterium, assembly GCA_964558825.1. Taxonomy (GTDB): domain Bacteria; phylum Actinomycetota; class Actinomycetes; order Actinomycetales; family Dermatophilaceae; genus Phosphoribacter. Next base: position 1,472 of record CAZLGB010000401.1, on the reverse strand, counting down.
GCCTGCTCGATCTGATCAGTGAACGGCAGCGGCTCTGTAATCTTTGCGGCCGTGATCGCTGCTGGTTGCTGCTGCTCACCGATCGTCTCTGTGTCGTCTTCGGCCTGATCCGTCGTCAACACTGGCGACACTTTCGCCCAGAGTGCCTGCAGGATTCTTCGACGTGCTTTTGCCGCGATGCCTGCGACGTTGTCAGAGTCGTAGCCTGGGATTCCGATCGCCTCGTCACCGTCGAATCTGACAGAGTATTCCGTCCCGTTGTAGTCGCACGATGCAGAGCCTCCGACTCGCCATATTTTCTTTCCGGCCGTCCCGAGTGCGACATACTCGGGATGCGTCGTATGCACCTCTGCGACGATGCCGAGGTGAGCAAACAGGATGCGGAATCCGGCCTCTTTGATGTACAGTTTCCCTGGCTTGAATGATCCGTCTTTGTTTCGTCCGCCGCCGAAGATCGCAAACTGATCTTCGCCAGGACAAAAGCCCGACAGAATTGCAATCGCACAAATCCGGATGCGGTCGTCATCCGTCGGATTGTTTGCGAGTTCGACCATCGCAATTTCAGGCGATGTCATCCGCAGCAATCGTGCCCTGATGTTTTCGTCGGCCAGTGATTCGATCAGGTCAACACGAGCATCGGCCATCGCGAACGCACCAGCGACTCTGTTGCCTGACTTCGCCGCGTCAATCAACTGGCTGCGGCTTGCTTCGATTCGCGTGAGCCACTTTCTGACTGGGGACTGAACAGTGATTTCAGCCATTCTTTAATACTCCTCACGTCTTCTTCGACTTGCTTCGGTTTAATCAGTCCAGCCGCTTCGCGGATGCGAAACTCCCTGCTGAACTCCTCAATATCTCGTTTTGCTTTTGCTATCCGTCGCTGATGCCCTTCACATTCTGACAGCGGTGTTGTGACAATCGGCAATCCATTAGGGCACGGGTACGGTTGCTCGTAATTGCGGGAGCCGCAGTAAAAGTTGTCACTGTCAGCAATCCCGTATCCTCCAGTGTCGTAGCATCCAGCTTGCCACCGCATGAATGCTGCTACGCCGTCACTCACTGCTGGCCTCCTTGTCAATCGCTTTCTGAATCTCCTCTCTGTTGATCGTCCACTCATGCGGAGCATCAATTCCAATCTTTACCTGCGGCCTCCTGAATGTGCCGTCGGCGTTTACTCGCTTACCAAACACGTCAGTTACCATGATCGTTACCGTCTCTCCTGACGTGCTTTTGATCACAATCGATTCGCTTTTATACCGGCTCAAAACCAACATCTATTCAATCCCTTTCGACCTCGCTCCGTTTCAAACTCCTTCGCCCGGCCATACATGCTACGCTTCACAACGAAGCCCTAGACGCTGCAGCATGATGGCCGGGCATTTCGGGATCGCCACCGCGACGATCGTCCTTAGTACGCTTCAGCCTCTTCTCTTGTAATGAAAAAATGAATCCCGCCAGCACACTCCTGCCAA
>CAZLGB010000400.1:0-1555 GCA_964558825.1 uncultured Intrasporangiaceae bacterium | reverse complement strand
CCGACACGCCCAACCGAGGGATCAACCTCGTACACCACCCCAACGGACTTGACCCCTCGTGGCGGCAATCGTTCGAGACGACCGATGGCGCGCCAAGGCGATGCCGTCCCAATGGCGCTTCCGCTCGAGGTCATGCCATGCCTCTTGGAGTGCCAGAAGCTATGCGTTGAGTCACCTACGACTCAGGTCGATGAGCGCCGACTTCGGGCTGCAGAAGACGTCACCCGTGACCGAAACTGCAGCCCAACCGCCGCTCGTCGCCCCCCCAGGTGAGGAGCGCGACCGACCCCGCCGACACCTTGACCCACCGCGACCAGCCGCGCGCGCCTCGCCGACACCCCTGAGTCACCCACGACTCAATGCATAACCTCCAGCACCCTCGACCTGACCCCCGCCGGCCAAGCCCAGGGACGACCCGCGCGGACCCACCCGCTCCACCGCGAACGCGTCCCGCGAACCGACAAGGGCGCCCCGCGGCGGGCGTAGGGTCTGAGCCGTGCACGACATCCGCTGGATCACCCTCGACGGCGTGGTCAACATGCGCGATGTCGGAGGCATGCCCACCACCGACGGCGGGCAGATCGCCGAGGGCCGGCTCATCCGCTCGGACAACCTCCAGCAGCTCACACCGTCGGACATCGACCGGTTGCTCGGGGAATTCGGGGTGACCGACATCATCGACCTGCGCTCGCACGTCGAGCGCTCCCGAGAGGGCGACGGCCCCCTCGTCGGTCATCCCGGAGTGCGGATCGCCACCTTCACCCTCTATGCCGATGACGCGCCGGAGACCGGCATACCCAACCCCGAGCGGGAGCTGCCCTGGGAGATCCAGGCGCGCCGCTATCGCGAGCGCTCGCACGACAGCGCAGCCGCCACCGAACGGCCCCGCATCGTCCCGGGCGGCGTCGAGCACGACGCCTTCTGGTCGAGCCACTACCTCGGCTATCTCTCCGAGCGTCCCGAGTCGGTCGTCGCGGCCGTGCGAGCCATCTCGCAGGCGCAAGGAGCCGCGCTTGTGCACTGCGCAGCCGGCAAGGACCGCACCGGCACGATCGTCGGGCTTGCCCTCAGCGCCGCCGGCGCCGACCGCGAGGCGGTGACCGCCGACTATGCGGCCACGGGCGAGCGAGTGGCCCAGATCATCGAGCGACTGGCGGTGCGACCGGCATACGCCGACAACCTGCGCGGCAAGAGCGTGGCGGAGCAGATGCCGCGCGAAGACACCATGCGCCGCTTGCTGAGCACCCTCGACGAGCACCGCGGCGGCGTGCTCGGCTGGCTCATGGCGCACGGCTGGACCGAGGCCGACCAGGCGCGGCTGCGCGCCAAGCTCCTCGCCTAAAGACCAGGGGTATGCCGTCCGCGCCGCGGGGAAGCGCCCCGGCTGCGCGCGGCTACTTCTTCTTGTCGTCGACCGGGTCGCTGGACAGGGCGGCGATGAAGGCCTCCTGAGGGACCTCCACCCGGCCGACCATCTTCATCCGCTTCTTGCCTTCCTTCTGCTTCTCCAGCAGCTTGCGCTTGCGGGTGATGTCACCGCCGTAGCACTTGGCCA
>CAZLGB010000399.1:0-1578 GCA_964558825.1 uncultured Intrasporangiaceae bacterium | reverse complement strand
CTGCTCGACGGGGTCATCGCCTGCTCGGCGGCGCGCGCGGCGCGGGCCATCGAGCCGCAGGTCACGGCATACCTCATCGCCGGGCATCGCTCGACCGAGCCGGGGGCGAGCACGGCGCTCACGGCGCTGGGGCTCGAGCCACTGCTCGACCTCGGGCTGCGCCTCGGCGAAGGCTCGGGTGCCGTGCTCGCCGTGCCGGTCGTGCAGGCGGCGGCGCGGCTGCTGCGCGAGGTGGCGACCTTCGACTCGGCGGGGGTGTCGGGGCGCGAGTCCTGATCGCCCGCGACCTGGTCGGGCCGAGCGGCCCCCACGTCAACCCGCGCGTCACGAGCGAATCGCTCGACACGCCGCGGCGCCTCCACGATCACCCGGCAAGACTGCGTTACAAAAGGTGAGGCCCCACCAAGTATGAGTTGGTGGGGCCTCGTGTGTTCAAGTCTGACGCGACTCGAACTCGTCCAGCGCGTCTGGCTCTCCGATGTCGTCACACCGGACCGTCGGGATTGCTCCGTCTGGCGAGGAACCTCGTTTGCCGTCCGACCGCTTGGGCCTTGCGGCCGTCTGCGTAGGGATAGGTTTACGCCCTCGCTGCGGCTCCGCGCAAGACCTTGGCCAAACATTTCTCGACCGATGCGGCGTGTCGGCTGGACATGCCGGAAAAGTCCTGGATGGGCCGGCGTCGCGGCCCGCTCAGGAAGCCGTCGGTGCGCCCCGCGGCCCGGCCGTCGGCGCGCTCAGCGCGGCGGCATCCGCAGCGCCCCGTCGAGGCGGATGACCTCGCCGTTGAGCATCGGGTTGTCGACGATATGCCGCACGAGCGCGGCAAACTCCGGCGGGCTCCCGAGCCGCGACGGGTGGGGGACCTGGCGCTCGAGGATCTCTTTGACCTCGCCGGGCAGCCCGCTCATCATCGGCGTCTCGAAGGTGCCCGGCGCGATGGTCATCACGCGAATCCCCTTGTCCGCCAAGTCCCGAGCGGCCGAGAGGGTGAGCCCGACGACGCCGCCCTTGCTCGCGGCATACGCGGCCTGACCGATCTGTCCGTCGTATGCCGCGATGCTCGCCGTCATGACGACGACCCCGCGATCGCCGTCGACGGGCTCGTTGGCGAGCATCCCGGCAGCGCCGAGGCGCAGGACGTTGAAGCTGCCGATGAGGTTGATCTCGACGACCGTGCGGAACTGCTCGAGCGACAACGGGCCACCTCGGCCGATCACCCGTCCGGGCGTGGCGACGCCGGCGCAGGTGACGACGACGCGCAGCTCGCCGAGCTCGCGGGCGGCGTCGACGGCGGCCTGGACCTGCGCCTCGTCACGCACGTCGGCTGCGACGAAGCGGACCGCGTCGCCCAGCTCCGCCGCGACCGCGGCACCCGGCGACGAGGGCAGGTCGACGATGACCGCCTTGGCGCCATCGGCGACGAGGCGGCGCACCGTCGCGCCACCCAGTCCGGAGGCGCCGCCGGTGACGAGGGCGACGGTCGTGTCGGTGATGCGCATCGGCGGATCAGCCTCTCTCCTGGCGCAACTGGCGCGAGATGACCAGTCGCTGGATCTGGTTGGTGCCCTCGAAGATCTG
>CAZLGB010000398.1:0-1587 GCA_964558825.1 uncultured Intrasporangiaceae bacterium | reverse complement strand
ACCTTCCAGGTGAACCAGCCTACTGCCTTGTATCCCCGTCTCCACCTCGACGCGGCGTCGGTCGGCGCGGTCGGTCAGGCTGGGGGTGTGCTGTTGACGGCCGCCGCGGAGAGCACTGGGCTGGCGCAGGCGCTGCGGACGGCCCTGGGGCCGTGGCGCAAGCCGACCGCGGTGCACGATCCGGCCAAGGTGCTTCTCGACCTGGCGACCGCGGTCGCGTTGGGTGGCGACGCGCTGTCCGACGCGGCCATCGTTCGCGGTGAGCCGGGTGTGTACGGGCCGGTGGCGTCGGAGGCCACGATCTCGCGGACGATCGCGCTGCTGGCGCGGGATGCCGACCGGGTGCTGCGGTCGGTCGCGGTCGCGCGGAAGACCGCCCGGGCGGTCGCCTGGGCTCGGGCCGGGGCTGGCGCCCCGAACCACGACGTGTCCGCCACGAACCCCGTGGTCGTGGACATCGACGCGACGATCGTGGTGGCGCACAGCGAGAAGGAGGCCGCGGCACCGACGTTCAAGAAGTCGTTCGGGTTCCACCCCCTGGTCGCGTTCGTCGACCACGGCGACGGCGGGACCGGGGAGCCGTTGACGATGCTGCTGCGCAAGGGCAACGCCGGATCGAACACCGCCGAAGACCACATCACCGTCGCCCGCGCCGCCTTCAAAGCGCTGCCCGGTGTCGAGGCGTCCCGCCCGGGGAAGAAGGTCCTGGTCCGCACCGACGGCGCCGGAGGCACCCACGACTTCCTCGACTGGCTCCACGCCCGCGGCGTGCAGTATTCGGTCGGGTTCACCCTCCCCGCAACGATGCCCGAGCTGTACCGGCGGGTTCCCCAGTGGTGCTGGCAGGCCGCGCTCGACGCCGATGGCGATGTCAGGGAAGGGGCCGGGCTGGTCGAGGTCACCGACCTGCTGGCCGGCGCCGGCCTGCTGAAGGGGTACCCGCCTCGGATACGGGTCATCGTCCGTCGCGAACGGCCCCACCCCGGCGCCCAGCTGCGCTTCGACGATGTCGACGGCTACCGACTCACCGCGTTCGCGACCAACACACCCCGCGGCCAGCTGCAGGACCTGGAGCTGCGCCACCGCCGCCGCGCCCGCTGCGAGGACCGGATCCGGATCGCCAAGGACACCGGCCTGGCCAACCTCCCACTGCAAGGCTTCGACCAGAACCGGATCTGGCTGACCGTCGTCCAACTCGCCCTGGACCTGACCGCCTGGACCCAACTGCTCGCCCTGCACGACACCGACGCCCGGTGCTGGGACCCAAGAGACTCCGGCTTCGCGTGTTCGCCATCGCCGCCACCCTCGCCCAACACGGACGCCAACGCTTGCTCCACATCAAGGACACCACCCCCTGGGCCGACCTGGTCGTCGCCGGTCACGCCCGGCTCGCCGCCGCACCGCCCTGACCCAGCGCGCACGTGCCTACCCGACCGTGAGCTGCAACCCCTTCGTCACGTGGACGACGACGACCACCGGGACCGACATCCCGGCCACTGTCACACCCTCACGACAGAATCGGACCCGACGCACGAACACCAGCGCCGACTACCCCGCCCGAGAGCCCCGATGAAAGATCGAGGCTAG
>CAZLGB010000397.1:0-1602 GCA_964558825.1 uncultured Intrasporangiaceae bacterium | reverse complement strand
GAGAAGCCGGCGTACTGACGGATGGTCCAGGGACGCACGGCGTACATGGTCGCCTGCGGGCCGCGGATGAAAGGCGCAAAGCCGGGCAGCGTGTCGGCATAGGGCAAACCCTCGACGTCCGCCCTGGTGTACAGCGGCTTGACCGTCAGGCCCTCGGGCGTGATCCAGTCGAGTTTGGCGACATCGTTGTCCGGCGCCGACTTGGCGGCGGCCTTGGCCCAGGTCTCGATCGAGGGGATGCTGACTTCGGGTGCCTTGCTCATGGTTTGTCCTTTTGGTTACGGCTGCTGCGGCCAAGGCCGATGATGCCGGCATTGGCCTCCGCTGAAACTTCGCTTTACTAGGCTTGACTTCCTGTCGAAGACGCATGATACTGCATCCATAATTATGAATGCAAGAACTTCCTCGAAGCTGCTGGTCCTCCCGGCGCTCTACGAACAAGTGGCGGAGCGCCTGCGGACCCGCATTTTCGCCCATGAACTGAAACCCGGGGCATGGATCGACGAACAGGCGCTGGCGGTGGAGTACGGAATCAGCCGCACGCCGCTGCGCGAGGCGCTCAAGGTGTTGGCCGCCGAGGGCCTGGTGGTGCTGAAACCGCGGCGCGGCTGCTATGTCACCGAACTGTCCGAACAGGACATCGACGAAGTCTTCCCGGTGATGGCGGTGCTCGAAGGCAAGGTCGCCGAACTCGCCGCGCGCCGTATCTCCAGCGCCGACTTTGCCCGCCTCGCGGCGATCCACGAGGACCTTGAAAGGCACGCCGCCGCCAACAATGCCGACCGTTTCTTCGAGGCCAACCAGCGCTTCCACGATGCCTTGCAGGAAATCGCCGGCAACCGCTACCTGGCGCAACTGATCAACGATGCGCGCAAGGTGATCAAGCTCACCCGGCGCGATTCGTTAAGGCTCGAAGGCCGGCTCAAGCAGTCGCTGGCCGAGCACCGCGACATCCTCGACGCCCTGCGCGACAAGGATGCCGACCGCGCCCGCCGGCACATGCACGACCACCTGATATCCGGCCGCAACGCGCTGGCGCGGCTGGCAAAAGCGAACTGAGCCGAAATGAGCCGGCGTCTCGCGCCGGCCCCGCAGCACCTACACCCCGTTCTGCTTCAGCCAGGCCAGCAGGCGCTTCCAGCCATCCTCGGCCGGTTCCTTGCGGTACGTTGGCCGATAGTCGGCGTGGAAGGCGTGCGGCGCGCCTTCATAGACATGGATCTGCGACTTGCCGCCGGCCTTGGCGATGGCGTCCTTCATCGCATTCACGTCATCCATGGGAATGCCCTGGTCCGCCGAGCCGTAAAGCCCGAGCACCGCGCCCTTGATCTGCGCGGCGAGGTCAAGCGGATACTTCGGCGTGCGGTCATTGACCTCGCCGTCGATGCGCCCATACCAGGCAATGCCTGCTTTAACCGCCGGGTTATGCGCGGAATACAGCCAGGTAATGCGGCCGCCCCAGCAGAAGCCGGTAATTGCGAGCCGCGTCGCATCGCCGCCATTCTTGCCGGCCCAGGCGACGCAGGCGTCAAGGTCGGACATCACGCCGGCATCGGGCACCTTGCTGACGACGCCGGCAAGGATTACCTGGATGTTGCTCAT
>CAZLGB010000396.1:0-1606 GCA_964558825.1 uncultured Intrasporangiaceae bacterium | reverse complement strand
TGGGACGGTGACGCCCGGCGCAGGGTATGCCGCCTGCGCGGCTTGGGCAGCAGCCGTTGTGTGGGCGGCCTGGGCGGTCTGCGCCATGTGGGCGGCCTGCACGGCATACGCCGCCTGCGCTGCGGCCGCACGAGCGGCACCGGCCTCGATGCGCAGCTGCCCGACGAGCCGGGTCCGCTCCCCCAGCCCCGCGCTCAGTTGCCGCTGCAGGGTCCACAGGGCCATGCCGGTCGGCCCGGCGAGGTCAGCCCCGCACTGCCGGCACCGTGGCCCCTGCAGTCGGCCCGCGCACGACGGACATCGGGATGGATCGGCCAGCACTGTTGCCAGCGCCTGCCATTGGTGGTCGGGATCCCCTGTCATTGCTTCTCCTCGCCCGCGCCCGGCGGCTTCAGCCCGCCTTCGTGCCGAGCGTGACATGCACGCGGCGCGGCCGGACAGGGTGCGGATACTCAGATCTGCACGGGCCCAACCCGCCCCCGAGCACCCACGAAGATGCCGTATGCCGCCCGCTCTGGTGAGCGGACGGCATACGGCGTGGAGCGGGGTGACCCCGCGCGGGGTCAGTTGCCGACGCGGAAGCGCGCGAAGGCGGTGGCCTCGGCGCCATGCTCCTTGAGCACCTGGGCGACCGACTTCTTCTGGTCCTTGGCGAAGGCCTGCTCGAGCAGGACGTTCTCCTTGAAGAAGCCGTTCATCCGGCCCTCGATGATCTTCGGGAGCGCGGCTTCGGGCTTGCCCTCCTCGCGGGCGGTCGCCTCGGCGATGCGCCGCTCGTTGGCGACGGTCTCGTCGGCGACGTCCTCACGCGACAGCACGGTCGGCGAGAACGCCGCGATGTGCTGGGCGACCTCGCGGGCGACGGTCTCGTCGCCACCGGAGGTGGCCAGCAGGACGCCGATCTGCGCGGGCAGGTCCTTGTTGGTCTTGTGCAGGTAGACCGTGACGTGCTCGCCCGAGATCTGGGCGATGCGGCGCACGACGATGCGCTCACCAGTCGCCGCGTTGCCCTCCTCGAGCAGCTCCTTGACCGAGCGGCCGTCGGCGAGGGTGCTCGCGGCGAACTCGTCGGCGTCGGAGATGCCGGTCGCGACGGCCTGAGCCAGCACGGCGGCGGCCAGCGCCCCGAAGCGCTCGCCCTTGGCGACGAAGTCGGTCTCGCAGTTGACCTCGACGAGGGTGCCCTTGCCGCCCTCGACGTGAGCGGCGACCAGGCCGTTGGAGGCCGAGCGGCCCTCACGCTTGGTCACGCCCTTGAGGCCCTTGATCCGCAGGATCTCTGCGGCCTTGGCCATGTCGCCGTCGGCCTCCTCGAGCGCCTTCTTGACGTCGAGCATGCCAGCGGCGGTCTGCTCGCGCAGCGCCTTGATGTCAGCGGCGGTGAAATTCGCCATCTCTTACTCTCTCTTCGGTTTTCGGGCAGCGAAACGTGTGTGATGTATGCCGTGCGCGCCGGGTGGCGCCGCAGGCTCAGGCCTCGTCGGCGACGGTCTCGACGTCCGACGGCGCAGCGTCGGACGCCACGGCGTCGGCAGCGTCGGCCGGGACCTCGGCGACCTCGGCGACCTCGGCGGCGGCCTCAACCTCGGCAGCCGGAGCGGCGGCA
>CAZLGB010000395.1:0-1620 GCA_964558825.1 uncultured Intrasporangiaceae bacterium | reverse complement strand
TGGGCGGCTCGCTGTCGAGGATCGAGTCGGCGTGCAGCCAGTTGAAGGTGCCCCAGTCGGTCTCGGGCGCACGGGCCGCGAAGATCCGCCCGAGGCTGCGGTCGCGCAGCACGGCATTGCACGCGGCATGGCTCGTCGCGACATACATCCCCAGTCCCGAGTGCCACGCCACGGGCGCGCTCGCTCGGGCGGCCGCGAGCGCGGCATACGGCTCGGCGACGAGCTGCGGGTCGCCGAGATCGAGCAACTCGGCCACGTCCGGGGCGGCGGGGGTCACGAGATCAGGGCTCCTTCGGCATCGGTCGCGGCGGCGGGTTGCGCCGCTGCCCGCACCGGGATGCGCGTCCAGCCGGCGCCGGCGCGCGGCATCACGGCGACAAGCAACACCAGGAGTATGCCGCCCGCCCAGGCCAGGCGCAGCACCCCCTCGGTGGACGCCGGGATCCCGGAGAGCTTGGCGGGCAGCCAGACGAGCAGCAGCACCGAGGCGGTCGCCCACGGTGCGCGATGCCCGAAGGTCCGATCAGCGGCCAGCGCAGCGATGATCGCGCCGCCGCTGTAGTACTGATAGGTCTCCGGATCGAGGCCGAGCCGCGCCGCCAGCACGGCCAGCAGAGCGGCGCCAATGGCTCCTCGCCAGACGAGCACCCCCGCGATGAGCAACCCCAGCAGCGCCTGGGTCGGACGACACCACGCTGGGGTGAGCCGGTCGTGGACCCCGAGGACGCGCAAGGCTGACCCCGCGACGACGGGGATCCGGAAGGTGCCGGCCGAGGTGATCGTCGCCGGATCGGCGATGACGAAGGGCGCCCAGGCGACGGCGACTCCAGCCGCGCAGGCGACGAGGGCCCGGCGCACCCCGGGCACGGCGAGCAGCACGACGGCAGCAGGCAGCACCCACGGCTTGGCGTCGATGGCGATAGCAACGAGCAGCCCCGCCGGCACCGGCTGGGCCTGCAGCACCGCGTGGAGAGCGGCAAGGATGGCCACGACGGCGATGACGTCGTCGAGGTGTCCGATGTGGACGCTGAGCTCGGACCACACGGGGATGACCAGCAGCCCGGCGAGCAGCAGGGTGCGCGGCCCGGCCGGCAGATCGCTCGCGTCCGGACCGTCGGCCAAGGAGCGCCGCGGCGCCGGCAGCAGGGCCACACCCTGGGCGATCGCCACGGCGCCGGCGAGGCTCATGAGCCCGATGACGGCATACCCCCCGATCGGGTGCGGCAACGCGACGAACGGCGCAGCGAGCAGGGTCGCGACCGGCCCGAATTGCAGCTCGGGGTGCGCGTGGTAGAAGTGCAGCCCGCCCTCGGGGCCGCCCCCGAAGAGCACCGAGCCGGCCTTGACGAAGAAACCCCACGAGAACAGCACCGACTCGCGCCCGGCAAAGGCACCCCAGCCCACCGCCCACACGGTCAGGACAGCCCACACCCACGCGTAGGGGCGGGTGAACAGCGCGCGGACCCCCCCGGGTCGACTCCTCACGCGCGTCAGAGTACCTCGCCGCCGTGGGCTCGGGCAGACTCGGATGTATGCCGTCCGCCCCGTCCGCGCCGCCACCCCCCACCGGGGTCGCGGCCGCAGCGAGCGGCGCGGAGGCGGGCGCGGGATCGCTGCGGA
>CAZLGB010000394.1:0-1627 GCA_964558825.1 uncultured Intrasporangiaceae bacterium | reverse complement strand
GTGCTCGTCCACGACGCCGCGCGCGCCCTGGCCCCGGCCGCGCTCTTCGCCGCGGTCGCCGGCGCGGTCACGCCCGACGTTCCGGCCGTCGTGCCGGGGTTGCCGGTCGTCGACACCATCAAGTCGGTCGACGACGCCGGGCTGGTCACGGCGACGCTGGACCGCTCGCGGCTGCGCACCGTCCAGACCCCCCAGGGCTTCCGCCGCGAGGTGCTCGTCGAGGCACATCGGGTGCACGGCAGCCTCGCCACCGACGACGCGGGTCTGGTCGAGCGACTGGGGTTGCCCGTCCGCGTGATCGACGGACATCCGGCGGCCCGCAAGATCACCACCCCCGAGGACTTGCTGCACGCGGAGCGGCTGCTGGCCGACGCCGCCCGCCGTTGAGTGATCGCGACTCCCGAGACCTGCGAGGATCTGCTCATGGCTCCCGTTGCCGTCATCACCGGGGGTGGCACCGGCATCGGTGCCGCCACCGCCCACCACCTTGCCGCCGACGGGCTCGACCTCGCGCTCTGCGGGCGCCGCTCCGAGCCGCTCGAGGCCACCGCGGAGGCGATCCGCACGGCATACCCCGAGCGCACGGTGCGCACGGTCGTCATGGATGTCGCCGACGCGGCGAGCGTGGCAGCGGGCGCGGCAGCGATCGGCGCCTGCGACGTGCTGGTCAACAACGCCGGCGGAGCGATCGGTGCTGAGCGGGTCGAGGACGGCAAGCCCGAGGAGTGGCGGGCCATGTATGAGTCCAACGTCATCGGCGTGCTGCACACGACGCAGGCCTTCCTGCCCGCCCTGCGCCGCTCGCCCACCGGCGGCACGATCGTCGTCGTCTCCTCGATCGCCGGGCTGCTCGTCTACGAAGGCGGGGCCGGCTATACCGCCGCTAAGCACGGCGCGACCGCCGTCGCCGAGACGCTGCGCCTCGAGCTGGCCGGCGAGCCGATCCGGGTCGTCGAGGTCGATCCCGGCATGGTCTGGACCGAGGGCTTCTCGTTGACCCGTTTCCACGGCGACCAGGCCAAGGCCGACGCCGTCTATGCCGGGGTGGATCGCCCGCTGACGGCGGCGGATGTCGCCGAGTGCATCGCCTTCTGCGTGCGCCTGCCCCAGCACGTCAACGTCGATCGGCTCGTCGTCAAGCCCGTCGCGCAGGCGGCCGTCCACAAGGTCGTCCGCCAGCCCATCGACTGGGATCACAGCGGCGCAGCGGCGCAGTCGTGAGCCCCGCCACCTCGGCCGGTCGGGGCCCTGAGGCACTGCCCCGGGTGGGGATCGGTGTCGACGTCCATGCCTTCGCCGCGGACGGGTCGGCACGCGAGCTGTGGGTGGCAGGCCTGCACTGGCCGGGTGAGCGCGGGCTCGACGGGCACTCCGACGCCGACGTCGCCTGCCACGCGGCGTGCGATGCGCTCTTCTCCGCGGCGGGGATCGGCGACCTCGGCGCGCATTTCGGCTCGGCCGAGCCGGAGTATGCCGGTGCCCCCGGCGCCGTGCTGCTCGCCGAGGCGGCCCGCCGGGTCCGCGCAGCGGGCTATGAGATCGGCAATATCGCGGTCCAGGTCATCGGCAACCGGCCGCGCATCGGCCAGCGGCGCGACGCGGCTCAGGCGGCGATGGCGGCGGCCTG
>CAZLGB010000393.1:0-1640 GCA_964558825.1 uncultured Intrasporangiaceae bacterium | reverse complement strand
GGGTCATCTTAATGTACAGGCGAGTGAGAGAGCAAGGCTCACCGCATCTGCCGCGTCGTCGGGCTGGGGAGCTTCTTTGAGTCCCAGCTCCAAAGTCACCATTTTTTGAATCATTTTCTTGTCGGCACGGCCATTGCCGGTGAGTGCTCGCTTCATGGCGCTGGGAGAAATTTCGCTAAATGGAATTTGATGTTTTTCTAAAGCCATAAGCAGTGCACCGCGAGCATGAGAAACTGCAATGCCTGTGGTGACATTCTTTGAGAAAAAAAGTTGTTCAATGCTGCATTTTTCGGGTTTGTACTGCTGTAAAATGGAGAGCATGTCTTTTTCTATTTCTAAAAGTCGCTCTGCGAGGCGAAGTTTAGGCGAGGTGCGGATCACGCCGCAGCTCACCAGTTTTTTTCGTCCCGCGTGGAGATCTAGAATCGCAAAACCAGTGGTGGCAAGGCCTGGATCGATGCCGAGTATGCGCATGAGCGCAGTGTAGCACTGCCTGACTTTAAACGTCCATCACCACAAGGGCGCGTTTTTCACCTTGAAGCCCTAGATAAACTACAGTGCCTTGTACCAGCTTTTTCTTTTTAAGCAGCGCTTTGATTTCATCGCTTCGCACTGGCCCTTTATTCAGTAGGATTTTCTCTACTCCCCACCCAAAGTGGAGCAAGCGAGCCGTTTCAGCTTCGGGTGTAACAATAAATACGGGTAGATTGGGGCGGAGCCGGAGGACTGTTTGGGCAGTGTATCCGCGATGCGTTCCCAGCACCAAAGCCTTGGCGCCGATTTGTTCGGCGAGGTCCACTGCTTCTTTAGCCAAATGGTGATCGTGCATCAGTTCGTTGGTGGGCTCTAGATCGATAGCTTTCATCCAACCGTTTTCGGTTATCGCTGCTTCTGTGCTTTCCGCTACACGAGCTAAAGTTTGAACGGCTTTAACAGGATATTTGCCCACAGCGCTTTCGTTCGAAAGCATAAAAGCGTCTGCTTGCTCAAATACGGCTGTAGCAGCGTCGCTCATCTCGGCACGAGTGGGAAGAGGGCTGTCTGTCATGGATTCCAAAACTTGAGTAGCTACAATAACGGGTTTACCCAATTCTCTCCCTATGGCCAAGATGCGACGTTGTTCTAGAGGCACTTGTTCGGCTGGAATTTCAATTCCTAGGTCTCCACGTGCCACCATAAGCCCATCTGCTGCGGCGGCAATGGCGCGTAAATTTTTGAGTGCTTTGGGGCGTTCAATTTTTGCTATGAGGAGAACACGACGTTTGGTCCAACGAGCTATGAGTTCTCGAACTCGCTCAATGTCTTCGGCGGTTTCTACAAAAGAAAGTGCCACGGCATCTACTTTGAGCTCTTTAATACCCATACGAAGGTCAGCTCGATCTTTTTTAGAAAGAGCTTCGCGAGAGGGGAGAGTGGACTCAGGCAAGTTGACTCCTTTGTGACGTTTAAGGATCCCTCCTGTTTCTACTTTTACTCTCACGGTCTCTCCTTTTATGGACAAAATTTTTGTTCGTATGAGGCCGTCTTCAATCAACAAGGCTTGGCCAGCTTTTACGGTGCGAGCTAGAGGAGGGTAGGGGATGGGGATTTTCCCGTAACTTACAGTTTTTCCCGTCCAAAAAGTAAGGATTTGGCTAGCT
>CAZLGB010000392.1:0-1652 GCA_964558825.1 uncultured Intrasporangiaceae bacterium | reverse complement strand
TTCTTCAGTCATTCAAAGATTTTCTTGCGTGTGTGTGTGTGTGTAAATACAATTTCATTTCTTCGGCCATTTGTTTTGCATCAGCTGCAGTGTTTTGATAATTTTGACGCGCAGTTTGTCAATCTTGTTTGCGTAATCCTCGATGATCTGCTCGTCGTCGATTCCGCTCGCAAATTCCGAAAGCAAACGTCTGCGCAACGTGTGCACTTCTTCCATTAGGCGCCAACGACAAATGCACTCACTGCCGACGTAACCAATGCATTTGTCGGTGCGTTTGCAAATAATCACGTCTCTGCACGACTTGCGCAAAATTCCGCAAAACAGACACACCGAAACGCGAGATTCGTCCATCTCCTCTGAGCGCCAGATTCCTATCGCTAACGCAGCATCAACTGTCGACTGATGGCGCGAACTGCGCAACGTCGAAAACGTTTTGTTCACCAACAAGTCGTCAAATTTCACTAGGAACTTGTCCACTTCGCCCTCGCCCGAAAAGAACACTTTCAGCGCGGTTTTCATGTCAAGCGTTGCGTCCAGCGTCACGTGTCGCACGACAGCAGCGTGTTTAAAATTCTCGCGATTCTCTTCAATGCTCTTGTCTGGCTCGTCGTCTCCGTAGGCGTCTCGAGCGATTTGTGCGTTCACTTCGGCGCGTTCTTCAGGCGTCAGTGTGTCGTCGGTTATTTTTGTTACGTCGGTTTTGTCGAAAAATAGCGTTTCTTCGTCGTCGTCTTGCACAACGCCGTCGTTCTCGTAGCCGTGCAACTCTTTCTTTTTAAGACGTTTCTTTTTTTCGATCTTTTCGCGAAGTTGTCGCGTGATCTCGTTTTCTTCGACAGGCACACGCACACGTCTAGCCTGTGGCTCTTCTTTGACTTCGGCGTCTTCGGAATTTCGATCCGATCGACGTATCAGTCGGCGCTTTTTCACCTCTCCAACAAATTCGTCGTCAGAATCGATCGCTTGTTGACGAATCAACTGTCGCTTCTTTGGAGTTTCTTCGTCGTCGAAATCGAATTGGGTCAGAACGCAGAGTTCCCTGCAATTGGATTCGAGAGATTCCTTGGAACACAAAGTTTTGGCAAAGCGACCCTTTTTCGAGTACGTTCTCAAATTCATTCTGCAGATTCTTCGTTCTTGATTTTGTCCTCGATCTGTTTTTTTTCGATTTCAAATTGTTCGTACGTGACGAGTCCGTCGATCAGATTGCGCAGCAGTCGCTCGAGTTCGACGGCGGTGATTTTGTTAACGTTTGCATACGCAAGTTCTCTTTGGTCGACATTTTTCGTCGACATTCCGTTGCTGTGGAGGACGAATAGATTGCATTTTGGCGCAAGCACGTTTTCCGTTGGCACGTCGTGGAAACACACTGAAACGAAATAATGATCCACTTCGACAACAGTCTGTCCAAACACAACTCCGTAATCACACGATTTATCTCCGACTTTCTTGTTGACGCGCTTGCCAAGATCGATAAAAATTAGTTGGTTCATTTCGTAAAGAAACTCGATTATTCAACAGATTATTTCTTTATTTGAGGCTGCGGCGTGGCGGCGAGTCTGACAATAATAGGTTCGAGGTGAATTGCGTTGTCTGATGCTTCGTTGAGGCCGACGAGCGACGAGATGTTTCGCCACTCTTCGCCGGCCGTG
>CAZLGB010000391.1:0-1653 GCA_964558825.1 uncultured Intrasporangiaceae bacterium | reverse complement strand
CGAGCAGGTCGGCCCGGTCCATGCCCTCCTTGCGCGGCATGGCGCCGACGAGCATGGCGAGATTGGCGCCGGCGAAGACGTCCTCAGGGTCGTCGCCGATGTGCACGCCGGCGAGGGTCGGGAAGGCGCAGTCCTCGAGCTCCATGACGACGCCCTCGAGCGCCTTGAGCGCGGGCGTGATCTCGAGCAGGCGCAGCTCGACCGGGGTGTCCGGGCCCAACAGCGCGCCACTGGCGATGCGGAACAGCAGGCTGTAGCCGATCTGGCCGGCGGCGCCGGTCACGGCCACCTTGACGGGTGCGGTGCTCACGGGATCTCCCTATTCGCGACGGTGAGGGTGGGGTCGGTCCGACGCTACCAGCAGGCTCACGGGTGGCTCCCGGCCGCGGCCTGCCCGCAGCTATGCCGTGCCTCACGCCTGCGGGGGCTCAGCCGGGTAGCGTGTTCCCGGCGGCCGCGCCAGCACCGATCCCACGCACGGCAGCTTGCGCATCGAACAGGAACAAGGGGGTCCACGCCATGAGGTCCACGCGTCTGTCCGGGCTGTTCCTGGCAGCGGGGTGTGCTGCGGCTCTCAGCGCGTGCACCTCCGGCTCGACCGATGCCGCCACGACCACGACCGCCACGTCGGGGGTCTCGTCGGTGACCACCAGCGCGTCGGGCCCGTCGACGGCCGCGCCGACAAGTTCGTCCCCGGTGGCGTCGTCGCCGGTGGCGTCGACATCGCCCACGTCGTCGCGGCCGGTCGCGTCGACGCCCATGGCCGGGCCAGCCGCCTGCCTCGCCTCGGCGCTGCACCCGGCCGTCGTCTCGACGAGCGGCGCCGCCGGGACCATCGGGCTGACCATCTCGCTGACCAATGCCGGCTCGACCGCGTGCACCCTGCGGGGCTTCCCCGGGGTGTCGCTCGTGCACGCCGGCGTGCAGGTCGGTGCGGCGGCGACGCGCGACAGCGCCGGCGTGACGACGGTGACCCTTCCCCCGGGTGGCTTCACGACCTTCGGGCTGTTGATCGGACAGGCGCTCAACTATCCGGCGGAGACCTGCCATCCCCAGCCGGCCGACGGGCTGCGCATCTATCCTCCGGACTCGCGGGCCGCGATCTTCCTGCCCGACACTCGTTTCACCGGGTGCACGTCGAGCGACGTCACGCTGCTGCGGGTGCGGCCGGTCGGGACCACGCTCGGCTGAGCACGCTCAACGCCACATCGCCTCCCAGGCGACGCGGCCCAGGCCCCCGAGCAGGCTGGCCCACAACAGGCTCGTAAAGCTGCCGATGATGAAGCGCTCGGCGGCGCCCTCGGTCGGGCTGCGCAGCTCGGCGAAACGCCCCAGCCCCTTGAGGGCCAGCACCCCGATGATCGCCTCGGGCCAGCCGGCGAGGAAGCCGAAGAAGACCGCCGTGCGCTCGAGGAAGCCGATCATCTGCCCGCCGCGCAGGACCACCGCGGCCGCCTGGATGCCGGTGACCGACTGACCTGGGGGCAGGCCGGAGCGGCGCTCGACGTGGCGGAAGATCCACTGGGTCACCGGGCTGCCGAGGAAGATCGCGAGCAGCCCGCTGATGAGCACGGCGCCGCCGAGCAGGGCCTGGATGCCGGTCACTAGGGCACCATCCTCTGTGCGAGGGCCTGTTGGGCGTTCGTTGTAGGG
>CAZLGB010000390.1:0-1657 GCA_964558825.1 uncultured Intrasporangiaceae bacterium | reverse complement strand
CAACAAGGAAAAGCTGCGGTCCCTGGGCATCTATCCCGACGTGAGCCTGAAAGCGGCCCGTGAGCGCAGGGACGATGCCCGCAAGCTGCTGGCCGATGGCATAGACCCCGGCGAGAACCGGAAGGCATCGAAGGCGGCGAAGCAGGATCGGGCGGCGAACAGCTTTGAAGTGGTGGCCCGCGAGTGGTACGCGAAGATGGCCCCGGCCTGGGTTGAACACCACGGCGACCGCATCATCCGGCGTTTCGAGCGGGATATCTTCCCCTGGATCGGTGGCCGGCCCATTGCCGACGTGAACGCCCCGGAATTGCTGGCGGCGGTGCGGCGTATCGAGGGCCGGGGGGCGCTGGAAACTGCCCATCGCGCCCTACAAAACTGCGGGCAGGTTTTCCGCTATGCCGTGGCCACTGGCCGGGCCGAACGCGACCCCACGGGCGACTTGAAAGGGGCGCTGCCCCCGGTGAAAGGGGAACACTTCGCGGCGGTGACCGAACCCGCCGAAGTCGCCAAGGTGCTGCGGGCACTGGATGGCTATGAAGGCACCTTCACGGTGGCCTGCGCCCTGCGCCTGGCCCCGCTGGTATTTGTGCGCCCCGGTGAACTGCGCAAGGCCGAATGGGCGGATATCGACCTGGACGCGGCGGAATGGCGTTATCTCGTCACCAAGACCAACACCCCCCATATCGTGCCCCTGTCCACTCAGGCGGTGGCCATCCTGCGGGAGCTTCACGCCCTGACCGGGACCGGGCGCTATGTCTTTCCTGGGGCGCGAAGCAACGGGCGGCCGATGAGTGACAACGCCATCCTGGCCGCCATGCGGCGCATGGGCATCCCCAAGGATGAGATGAGCGGGCACGGCTTCCGAGCGATGGCCCGCACCATCCTGGACGAAGTGCTGGGCTTCCGGCCCGACTTCATCGAACACCAGTTGGCCCATGCGGTGAAAGATCCGAACGGCCGCGCCTACAACCGGACTGCGCACCTTGGGGAACGGCGGAAGATGATGCAGGCGTGGGCGGACTACCTGGACAAGATCAAGACCGGCGCGGAAGTGTTGCCGTTCCACCGAGCGGCATAATCAAGTTCGCCGCGCCTAGCCCGAGGCTGATCCCCAAGGGCGAACACCGGGAACCCTTGCCCGGCTGGCGCGGCACCTGATTCAAGGGCGAGCGTGAAGGGGCGCGACGATGGCCAACGACGACGATCTGATAATAGAGACGTGGAAGAGTAAAGACCTTTGGAGCGAGCGCGAACTTGAGCACCTGTGCTGTGGCCTGGCCCCAGATGCAAGCAGGTCTAGCACTGATGAATTGAACCAGGCGGCAGAGGCAATTCGGCGTGGTGTTCTCAACAAGTCGTTGCCCTGTGTCTGTCCATCGGATGCTACGGCGGGTGACAGGCTTTATGGCCATGCCCGATTCTTTCGCCCCGGCGAGGCTATTGCATGGGCAGCCCCTAAGTTCCCCAAGTTTCCCAAGTTTGCGCTTCCGGAAGAATTCCCCCACCCCAATGCGGCGGGCGGTTATCCAGTGGCACCGGAAGGGCTGCAAGTCGGGGGCGGCACCAAATGGCCATGGGGCGACCACGAAACGGAACTGCTGCGAAAACTGGATGCTGCGGCAAGCAGATTTTGGCGACTCTATGACGCTTCCGACTC
>CAZLGB010000389.1:0-1660 GCA_964558825.1 uncultured Intrasporangiaceae bacterium | reverse complement strand
CAAGTTCGTTCTCTACAACTTTGACATTGAGCCATTCTCCATGGCCTACCAGCCACCGGCACAGAAGGCCAATGCACTGCTCACGTATGTCAGCCAGATCGCTGTACCCATGCTGCAGATGATCATGCAGTCAGGTGGAAACATCGACTTCAAGGAGCTGACTCAGACTTACGCAGAACTTGTAGACCTGCCCCAGCTCAACGACGTGGTTACCTTCCAGCCCGATCAGCGTGACCAGCTACAGCCTGGAGCGGAGCCTCCTCCTAGGCCAGGAGCAACTACTAGGACTCACGTCAGGCGTAACGTCTCCACGGGTGGAACTACCAGCTCACAGAACATTCAAGGCCAGCAGGCGTTCGCGCAGCTTGCTGCACAGGCTGGCCCACAGATGACGGGGATGATGAATGGCTAGAGAAATTGCAGTCATGTTCTCGGCTATCTTCGATGACGACGAGTCCACCGTCGAGTTCGGGATGCCCAAGACATTCTTCGACGTGACTGGTGCGAACTACATCAAGCACAAGCAGAACGTAGGTGCAACAGAAGAGGCTCTCGTTCTGGGAGACGTGACGGTAGGTGGGTGGTTGGTTGCGAGGAACAACCACGCTACTGCGGTGATCAGTATTCGGCAGGCTACCAGTGCAGCAGACTTTGCTGACCTGGGTCCTGGTGAAGGGTGCGTTATCCCTATCTCTACGGACATGACTGCACCGTTCGTGATCTCCACAGTGGCTGGTGCTGAGTTGGAGTACTTACTGGTCGATGCCTAGATTCAGATACGATCCAGAAGTTGGGGTGTATGAGGTAGGCCAAGAGCACATGGGGCTGAGTGCTTTTGGATCTAACTCATGGGCTACTGGAGTGACATCGGTAGCAGCAGGCTGCCATTCGTCACAGGTAGAGGAGTTTCGAGAAGATGCCCGCAGAGCTGGAATTACTGTCGTTGATTTCAAGCCAGATGGATCTGCCGTCTTCTATTCACGAGGAGCGAGGCGCAAGTACCTGCAGTACCGAGGATTGTGTGATCGGGATGCCGGGTACGGAGATGCAGCGCCAAGGAACTACTAGCGAGGTGAGTGATGACTGACGAACCAGAAGTTGAACTGACAGCGGAAGACATGGCTGTCATCAATGAGATCAACGAAGAGCGTTCTAACGACGATGAGAAACCCGTCGTAAACGATACCGACACCACGACGGATGTCGAAGAAGCAGATGACTCGACGGAGCCAACTGAGTTTACGGATGAGCATTCTGCCCAGGCTCAGGCATATGGCCTGGACGTGAAGCAGTTTGAGACGCCGGCACAGCTTGAGCGAAAGATCCTGGACATAGACAGGCGCTGGGCTGAGCATGCGGCCATGCAGCGGTGGCAGCAACAGCAGCAGCAGTTCCTGCAGCAACAGCAGGTTCCGCAGCAGCAACCACAACAACCTGGCCAGCAAGCGGCTACTCCTGCAGAGGTTCCTTTTAAGTTGAACTTGAACACGGATGAATACCCGCCCGAGTTGATCGAGCAGGTGAACACTGCGTTCAAGGCCGTACATGAACATTACCAGCCACTTCAGCAGCAAGTGCAGCAGCTTCAGCAGTTTGTTGAGCAACAGCGTCAGCAGATGGAGCAGGCCAAGCAAGCGGAGATCTTCGCAGAGTTCCACCG
>CAZLGB010000388.1:0-1661 GCA_964558825.1 uncultured Intrasporangiaceae bacterium | reverse complement strand
CGCGAGTCCCCCCGCACCGACGCCGGACCGCGGCCGACGGGCCGCGATCGCTCGGCTGCAGTGGTCGCCTTGTCGACGACCTGGCGCAACGACGCGGCGATCCTGCGGGTCGCCAACCACGTCGCCGCCCCGCTGCGTGAGAGCGCCCGCGTGCCGGTGGTCGCCCTGAGCGGGAGGCCCGATGCCGGGCCGGGCGACGTCGAGGTGGCGCGCCTGGGCACGCATCTGCAGGAGGCGGCATACATCGCGCGGTGGTTGCGGCAGGCGCGCGGGCGTGCGGGGGTGACGGCAGCAGTGCTGTGCCGCAAGCGATCTCAGTTCGGCCCGATGATGGAGGCGCTCGAGGCCGAGGGGGTGCCCTTCGAGGTCGTCGGCCTCGGCGGGCTGCTGCTGACGCCCGAGATCCTCGACCTCGTGTCGGCGCTGCGCGTCGTCGCCGACCCCAACCGTGGTGACGCGCTCATGCGCCTGGTCACCGGCCCGAGCTGCCGGCTCGGCGCGGCCGACCTCGACGGGCTGCACGAGTGGGCGCGCTTCCGCCAACGGGTGCTGCGGGCCGAGGAGCGCGGCGAGCTCGCCCTCGACCTCGACCCGGCCGGCCGTGACGAGGACGACGGGCTTGCCGACACCGACGGTCGACTCGTCGACCTGGCCCCCGAGGTCATCGACGAGCCGAGCATCGTCGAGGCTCTCGACGACCTGCCTCCGGTTGCCTGGCGCGGGCCGGACGGGCAGCGGATCGACCCGGGCGCTGTGCATCGGCTCGCCGGGCTGGCCGCAGCGATCCGGCGGCTGCGCAGCCTCAGTGGGCTGCCGCTGGCCGACCTCGTCGGCGAGGCCGAGCGGGCTCTTGGGCTCGACCTTGAGGTGCTCGCCCGGCCCGACTACACCCCGGTGGCCGCGCGGGCGCACCTCGACGCCTTCGCCGATGTCGCGGCCGACTTCTCGACCGCTGCCGACCGACCCACCCTCGACGGCTTCCTCGCCTGGTTGGATGCCGCGGTCGCCGAGGAGCGCGGGCTCGATGCCGCGCCGCTCGAGCCGGCTCCCGATGCCGTGCAGATCCTCACCGTCCACGCCGCCAAGGGTCTGGAGTGGGACGTCGTCGCCGTGCCGGGCCTCGTCGAGGGCACCTTCCCGGCGATGGAGCATGCGCCGCACCCGAGCCATGACGGTCAACGCTGGCAGGTCGGCGACCCGCGCCCGGCCGGGTGGACCGGGGGGCTCTCCGGGGTCCCTTATGCCCTGCGCGGTGATGCCGACGGGCTGCCGGTCTTGCGCTATCGAGGGCTGGCCGACGGCAAGGCCCTTGAGGCGGCGCGGCAGGACTTCCGGGCGCAGGAGGGCCGGCGCGAGCTCGACGAGGAGCGGCGGTTGGCTTATGTCGCGATGACCCGCGCGCGGCGCCGACTGCTGCTCACCGCCCACGTCTGGGCGGCGACCACCCGGCACAAGATCACCTCGCGCTTCCTGCGTGAGGTGGTTCGCGCCCGCGCGGAGCTCGAGGTGCGCCGGGTCGAGTGGGCGCCGATGCCATCGGCCGAGGACCCGGGCACGACTCCGGTGGCCGAGGAAGGGCGATCGGTGCTGTGGCCCGTGGCGCCCGAGTCGGCCCGGGTGGCGGCGGCCGAGCGCGCCGCTCGTGCCGTCGCCGCCGCGCA
>CAZLGB010000387.1:0-1662 GCA_964558825.1 uncultured Intrasporangiaceae bacterium | reverse complement strand
CGCACGCCAGCAGGGTATGCCGGGTGGGCACCTCCCCCGCCGCGGCGGCCGACGGCTCGGCCACGGTCGCGCCCACAGCGATGGTCTGCGGGAGCGACTGGGCGCCCACGACGAGCCCCGCGCCGGCGCCGACGACGAGCAGCACGCGGGCCAACCGCCACCAGGGGCCGCTCATGACAGCCTCCGGGAGCGCCGGTTGCCGAAGGGCACGGCGAGGAAGATCGTCAGCAGGACGACGGCGAGCTGGGCGAGGAACCACCGGCGGTGCGTCGGCGGGACGTCGATGGTCAACACGCCCGCCCGCTCCGGCAGCGCATAGGTGGGCATCCCGGTGCCGGATGTCGCAGACAGCCGGACGCCGTCATAGCGGACCTCGGCGACCGTGGCCCACTCGGTCGGCTCGGCGACGACGAGCGCACGCCCGGGCGGCCCGGCGGGGAGCATCGTCGTCGTCTGGCCATGGGGGCCGTCCACCCGCACGCCGAGTGCGACGCCACCGGCGGCGGTGACCACGCGGAGCCGGCCGACGGGGACGACCTCGGCCGCGGACGTGGCGGCGGGTCGGGCCTGCACGCGCCAGAGGGTCTGCCCATCCGTGGTCCCCAGCCGGGTGAGACCGGGGGCGGCGTCCAGGGTGCGGGCCAGCGCTTGGTCGCCGTCGGCACGCAGCGAGACGTAGCCGATGCCGAGGTCGGCCAGAGCGGCTCCAGCGCCCGCCGTTGCGGGGCCGCCTGTCGTGGGGCCGGTGCTGGTCTGAGCGCCTCCGGCAGCGAGCGCCGCCACGACATCGTGCAGGCCTGGATCGGTGAACTGCGGGAGGACGAAGCGGTCACGCAGGACCTGCCCCGGCTCGGCGCCGACGAGCTGATAGTCGACGGCGTCGGCGCCGGGGACGAGCACGAGCAAGCGTCCGCCGTCGGGTCCGTTGGTGTGCTCGACGGCGGCCGCGGGCAGGGGGTCGCGGCCGACGGTGACGACCCCGTCGAGTCGTTGCCACCCGAGCTGTCCGGCGGCCGCACCGAGCACACCGGCGAGAGCGACGAGGCCGACCACGGCTGCAACACGGGCCGGGGTGGCTGCGGCGCTCAGCCGCTGACGCAACCCGACGGAGCCCGCTAGCGCGAGCCCGAGCGCGGCTGCCAGCAGCCATTGGGCGCCGATGCCCTGCCACGGTGTGGCCGCGTGCAGGTGTCCGTCGGGCCCCAGGACGCTCCCGAGGACGAGATGGCGGGCCAGCACGAGGTGGGCGACGCCGAGCACGCCGAGCACCGCCAGCGCGGCGACGGCCACGGCACCGCCACGGCCCCGGGCTCGACGCCACAAGGACGCCACTGCCAGGGCGAGGACGATGCCGGTGGCCAGACAGATCAGGCCGACCGGTCCACCGTCGGGCTGGCCCAGCAGCGTCTGCCACCACGGCAGGGCGTCGGGAGCCGTCGTGTCGAGGGTGCCGGGTCCACCGAGCAGGGCGATCGGATCCTGCCAGGTGAGCAGGGCCGGGCCTTGCATGCCCAACGGCAGCACGAGCAGGGCCAGGGCGCGCACCCGGCGCGCCAGCCCCGGTCCGACGAGGGTCATGACCAGGGCCGCTGCGGCCACCGGGACGAGCGCCACCGGCACACAGGCGCCGAGCGCTCCTGCGGCGAGGGCGGTGGCCGCAGC
>CAZLGB010000386.1:0-1675 GCA_964558825.1 uncultured Intrasporangiaceae bacterium | reverse complement strand
TGGTGGGGGAGGCGAAGTAGGACATCGATATATCCTGCAGCGGGGACCCGTTGGAAGTCGGTTACAATGCAGACTATCTGATCGATGCAGTCGAAGTCATCGATGAGGAGAAAATCGCCCTTGAACTGGGTCTTGGCAGGAAGCCCGGTATGATTCGTTCCGCCGGTCACGAGGAATATCTCTGCGTTGTCATGCCCTTGATGATCTAAACTGTTGGTAAGTGAAGGGTAAAATGGGTCCGTTTTTTGTAATTATTTAATGAAATTAAAATCTTGCATAAAATTAAACGTGTTGATAAGTTGTTTATAACAAGAGAAAAAAGAGGGATTGTGAATCCATGATAGAGAATTACAGTGCGGATAGTATTAAAGTTTTGGAAGGTCTCGAAGCGGTCCGGAAGCGGCCGGCCATGTATATCGGCTCAACCGGTAAGGAAGGTTTACATCACTTGGTTTATGAGGTGGTGGACAATGCCATTGATGAGGCGGCAGCGGGATACTGCGATACCATTACGGTCATCGTGCGGGTCGACAACAGTGTGGTGGTGGATGATAACGGCCGGGGCATTCCTGTAGATATGCACAAAACGGAAGGAATTTCGGCGGCGGAAGTGGTTTTGACCAAGCTTCATGCCGGAGCGAAATTTTCCAACGACAGTTACAAAATTTCCGGAGGTCTCCACGGTGTCGGGGTGTCGGCGGTCAACGCCCTCTCGTCGTCTTTGGATTTGGAAGTCAGAAGGGATGGTTACCTCTACACGCAGAGTTATCGTCGGGGAGTGCCTCAGGCGCCGCTGGAAATGGTGGGAAAGACCAGGGGGAGGGGGACCCGGGTCACCTTCAGGCCGGACGAGGGGATATTTGAAGAACTGGAATTCAGTTACGATATTCTGTCCAACCGTCTGAGGGAACTGGCTTTTCTCAATTCCGGGGTTCGAATCAACCTGATCGACGAACGAACCGATAAGAAAAACGAATTTTTCTATGAGGGGGGAATCGTTTCCTTTGTCGAGTACCTGAATCGCAACAAAAAAGTGTTGCACAAACACCCGATCTACGTCGAGGGGAGCCGGGAAGACTGCCGCGTTGAAGTGGCCATCCAGTACAATGACACCTATGCGGAAAATATTTTTTCGTTTGCGAACAGTATTAATACGACGGAAGGGGGAACTCACATGATCGGGTTTCGTTCCGCCCTGACCCGTGTGTTCAACAATTACGCCGTCAATTACAACATCCTCAAAAATGGTAAGGAGTCACTGCGGGGAGAGGATCTCCGGGAAGGGCTGGCCTGCGTGATCAGCGTCAAAGTCAAAAATCCTCAGTTCGAAGGTCAGACCAAAACAAAGCTGGGAAACAGTGAGGTCAGGGGCCTGGTAGAGGGAATCATCTACGACAAAATCGGCACTTATCTGGAGGAAAATCCGGCCGTTGCCAAGCAGATTTTAAACAAGTGTCTTGATGCGGCACGCGCCAGGGATGCCGCCCGGAGAGCGAGGGAATTGACCCGTCGGAAAAGCGCCCTGGAAGTGGGCTCCCTGCCGGGAAAACTGGCTGATTGCCAGGAGAAGGATCCGTCCGTCAGCGAAGTGTACCTTGTCGAAGGAGATTCGGCCGGCGGGTCTGCAAAGCAGGGGAGGGACAGAACATTTCAGGCAATACTTCCGCTTAAAGGA
>CAZLGB010000385.1:0-1685 GCA_964558825.1 uncultured Intrasporangiaceae bacterium | reverse complement strand
CGATCACTTCAGTTTGCGGTCGAGCTCCGCTGCCGCGAAAAAAGCCGAGGCCGTGAGGCTGTCGCACGAATCGGCGGCGTGGGAGCGTCCGGGAGAGGTGCGGCTGCTCGAGAATCGTTGTGTGGCATACAACTTCGTGTCCGGTGACCGGGATCAACTGATGCTGATGCCGCCGTCGGTGGCGGACTGGCTGCCGGAGGATCACCTGGCGTGGTTCCTCCTTGATGTGGTGGCCGAGCTGGATCTGTCGGGGTTCCGGGCGAGGTACCGTCAGGACGGCCGGGGCGGCGCGGCCTACGACCCTCAGCTGTTGCTGGGGGTGCTGGTGTACGCCTACTGCGTGGGCGAGCGGTCCAGCCGCAAGATCGAGAAGCGTCTGATCGAGGACGTGGCCTACCGGGTGCTCGCGGCCAATCAGCAGCCGGACCACGCGACGATCGCCCGGTTCCGCGCCCAGCATCAGGACGCGATCGCGGGACTGTTCGGTCAGGTGTTGAGCCTCTGCTCTCGGAGCGGGCTGCTGCGCCCCGGGCTGGTCGCCATCGACGGGACCAAGCTGGCCGCCAACGCTTCTCGTGACGCCAGCCGTACTGCCCAGCAGCTGGCCGAGGACATCTTGGCCGAGGCGGCAGCCGCCGATGAGGCCGAGGACGAGGCCGCCGAGACCGACCCACCGGTACGCGTTGGACCCGGCGGGCGACCGGGCCGTCGGGCGCGGCTTCGGGTGCTGTTGGCCGAGCTGGAAGCCGAGGCGGCCGAGAAGTCGTACGAGGCCCACTTGGCGCGGCGCGCCGAGCGAGAAGCAGCGACCGGCAAACCGATCCGTGGTCGCCGTCCGTCACCGGGGGCGGCGACGCACAAGTCGCGTCGGCAGGCCAACGTGACCGACCCGGACAGCCGGTTGCTGAAGACCAAGAACGGCTACGTGCAGGGGTACAACGCCCAGGCGGTCGCCACCACCGACCAGTTCGTGGTGGCGGCCGAAGTCACCAACCTGGCCATGGACGCCCCGGCGTACGAGCCGATGATCAGCTCCGCCAAGAAGAACCTCAAGGCCGCCGGGGAACGGCGTCGGGTTCGGACCGTGGTCGCCGACGCCGGCTACTGGAGCGCCGACAACGTCGCCCTCAAGGGCGTCGACTCCTACATCGCGCCGGGACGAGCCCGCCAACTGAAGAAAATCGCCGAGGCCGAACAAGCCCGGACCGCCACCTTGGTCCAGGTCGAGGCCGGGGACCTGGACACCGAGCAGGCCGCCCAGCTGCTGGGGGTGAGCAGGGCACGGGTCAACCAGCTCCTTCGCCGTCGCCGCACCGCCGCACCTGATCCCCTAACCACCACGATGATCGCCAAGCTCGACGCCCCGCCCGGGCGAAAGATCTACAAGAAACGGGCAGCCACCATTGAGCCCGTCTTCGCTCAGATCAAACACAATCGCGGGATCCGCACCATCACCCGACGAGGCCTGGCCGCCGCGGACAGCGAATGGAAGCTGATCTGCGCCACCCACAACCTCCTGAAGGTGTACCGCGCAGGCTGACGCCGACCGGGGCAGCCCGCTCCTCTCCGGCCCGCCTCTCGGGCCGCGGTCCCATCTCCGAGCGCGCTGGCCGTTCGTGCGACAGCCTCACGTGCGCAGGATCTCATTCGCCCGACGCAGCTCGCGGTTCTCCCGCTCGAGGTCG
>CAZLGB010000384.1:0-1693 GCA_964558825.1 uncultured Intrasporangiaceae bacterium | reverse complement strand
GAGGGGGGCGAGTGATGGCGACCTTCCGGGAGTCCGAGATCCCATGCGACCGAGCCGTCTGCACCGACGCCGAACACCGGCGATGCCACGACATGGGCTCGATGGTCGGCGCGACCATCTGCGTTTACTGCGGCCGCAGCGACGGGGAGTGCGACCGAGTCGAGGTGCAGATACCCGAGCACCACGGCCGCGGGATCTGCACGATCACGCTCTGTGGACGATGCGACACGAGCACGGGGTTCACCGAGACGCTGGACGGCCTGACGATCCGCCACCGATGCGGATGGCATCACGTGCCCGGCTCGCGCTGCCTGTGCAAGCCGGACATTGAGCGCTGTGATGTGCCGCCCTCGGAACCAGCGCAGGGCCAGGATGCCCCGAATTCGTCGCGTGGTAGCGCCGTAGAGCCACGAACAGGCGCCGAGGGTACCTCAGTGACCCCCCAGCCCTCAGCGGGGCTCTACGGCGAGAATGGCCCCGAGGTGCTGACGGAGGCTGAGCGGGCGTTGTGCGCGGACGGGGCGCGGCTGTCGGGGGCTGCGACGCCGGGGCCGTGGGAGCCGCTGTTCAAAGGCGTCACCCTGAGCCCAGCACCTCAGCGCCTCGTCGTCATCGCCATAGCCGATGTGCCAGCTCCCGCCGTCCTGCAGCGCCGGCTCGTCGAGGCCGAGTGGAGGACGTCGCAGGACGGGCCACAGGATGCGAGGGGGGAAGGGTGACGACCGAGCGACGGGAACCATGCGAGCGCGGCTGTATCGACGCGCGCCGGCACCTCGAGGACTGCCCACGCGAGGGCTGCCGTGGATGTGCCCCACGCCCGGCTACCCATGGCCTGCTGTGTGAGTCCTGCCACGCCGACCTGTGGCTGATACTCAGCGATGCGCCCCGGCAGGTGTCGGAACTGGCGGCCAACGTCGAGCCGTCGATGCAGTGGTCGCTGACGGCTCAGCCAGCATCGGGCAAGGTCGGTCCGCGGCTGGACTCGTCGGCTCTGGACTACATCGCCGCGGCTCGCTCGTCGATGAGCGCCGGCGAGGTGGAGACCATCCGCATCGCCACACTCGACGCAGCGCGGGCACTGGAGGACGCCATCTCCTCGCTCGTCGAGCACGTGGCCTCACAGTGGGGCGCAGATGGACCGGCTCGGCTGAGGACGATGCACGGCGACATGCGCGAGCGGCGCTGGCGTCCGGTGTTTCCCGATGGGGAGCCGCGCGAACGGTATGCCGTCGTGCAGACCTTCACCGACGAGCTCGGCCAGGTCGAGCGGGGGCAGTACGTGTGGGTTGACCCGCCCGCCCGGTATGCCATCGACACGGCCTGTCGGTGGCTGCGGGAGCAGATCCGCGTCGTCGAGCACGCCGAGGGCATCGGCCACACGCTGGAGACGTTGCGGGACCTCATGTCGCAGGCGCACTCGCTGGCACCCTGGCGCGAGCCGGGCACGCCGATGCGAGGCGTGCCATGCCCGCAGTGTCACCGCTGCTCGCTAGTGCTCTACAACAGCCCGCGCGGCAGGGCGGGACAGCCCGACGCTCAACCTGAGGCGCGGTGCGAGGCTGGCATGTGCGGGAAGGTCTGGCCGTGGGCGAAGATCGCACACTGGACCCTGGTGCTGGAGGATGAGCGGCGCAAGGGTGAGCGACCGGGGTCGACGTGGACGAGCGAGAGGGGCGCGTGAGTGGCGACCCTG
>CAZLGB010000383.1:0-1700 GCA_964558825.1 uncultured Intrasporangiaceae bacterium | reverse complement strand
TCAGCAAGCTGCTGCACGTGCCGGGCGTGTTCTTCAGCCCGACCCGCAATCAGGCCGACGACAGCCGCGAGCGCCGTTACGCGCCGCGCGGCCTGTTGAAGCCGCAGTCCAACAAGGCCTGAGGAGAGACGCATGGCGGGCGTATCTGCCGATTTCAAGCCGAAGGAACGGGTCGTCGGCGATCCGATCGAAATCCCCGAGATCGCCTGCGGTGCGATGGCCGGCTCGAAGCCTTTCGTCGCGCAGGCGCAGCACAACCAGCCGCTGGGTTTTCCGGGCGAACTGGTCGAGAACTGGCACGACAAGGCGATCTTCCGGCTCGGCGAACTGCTCGAGAACAACCGCGCGCTGCGCGTCTATCTCGACTCGTGCGTGAAGTGCGGCGCCTGCACGGACAAGTGCCATTACTTCATGGGCACCGGCGATCCGAAGAACATGCCGGTCGCTCGGCAGGACCTGCTGCGCAAGGTCTATCGCCGCCATTTCACCTGGGCCGGCAAGGTCGTGCCGTGGCTCGTCGGCGCGGAAGACCTGACCAAGGAAGTCCTCGACGACTGGTACAGCTATTTCCACCAATGCTCGCAGTGCCGCCGCTGCTCGGTGTTTTGTCCCTACGGCATCGACACGGCCGAGATTTCCATGGCTGCGCGCGACATCATGGACACGATCGGCCTCGGCCAGAAATATTCGAACGAGATCATCGGCAAGGTCTTCAACATCGGCAACAATCTCGGACTGCCCCCGAAAGCGCTGAAGAACACGCTGGAAGGCCTCGAGGAGGAGATCGAGGAAGAAACAGGCGTTCCGGTCAAACTGCCGCTCGACGTGCAGGGCGCGGACATTCTTCTGGTGACGCCGAGCGCGGACTTCTTCGCCTCGCCGCATATGGAAGGCCTGATCGGTTACGCCAAGGTGCTGCATGAGGCGGGCGTCTCGTGGACGCTGTCGACCTATGCTTCGGAAGCGGCGAACTTCGGCATGTTCGTCGGTTCGCAGGAAAACATGCAGAGGGTCGCTCAACGCATCCACAAGGCTGCGAAGGATCTCGGCGTCAAGCGGCTGGTGTTCGGCGAATGCGGCCATGCCTGGCGCGTCGCTTATTCCTTCCTCGACACGCTCGCGGGCCCGTTCGACTTCCTCGATCGCAATTATCCCGTGCCGCAGCACATCTGCGAGTTCACCTACGATCTCATGCAGAAGGGCAAGCTGCGGTTCGACAAGTCGAAGAATGACGAATTCCGGCTGACCTTCCATGACAGCTGCAACGTCGCGCGCGCGTCGCGCATGGGCGACAAGCCGGGCGGGCAGTTCGAAATTCCGCGCGCGATCCTGCGCGGCGTCTGCAACCATTATTACGACATGGCGCCGGAGACGATCCACGAGAAGACGTTGTGCTGCGGCGGCGGCGGCGGTCTTCTGACGGACGAGTTGATGGACGTGCGCATCAAGGGCGCGCAACCGCGCATGCGGGCGCTCAAGGACGTCGCCGACGAACACGGCGTGACGCACATGGCGGCGATCTGCGCGATCTGCAAGGCGCAGTTCTCGAAGGTGCTGCCGCAATACGGTTTCGAAATGGATGCGATCGTGAGCGTGCATCAGATGGTGTCGAACGCCATCCTGCTCACGGGATCGACCCAGGCCGAAGAATACGACGCGCAACACCGGCCTGCCGCAGCGCAGGCGTGAGGGAGACGGCG
>CAZLGB010000382.1:0-1729 GCA_964558825.1 uncultured Intrasporangiaceae bacterium | reverse complement strand
GTGCACCCCCACCTCGCCGGCCACCCACTGCGGCTGGCCGCGGTCCCGGCCGGCCCCGGACTCGCGGGCGAGCTGGGCCGGGCGATCGCCGCCATCCACAATCTCGACCGGGCGCTCTTCGACGAGGCCGGCATGCCGGTCTACGACGCCGACACCTATCGCACCCGCCGACTCGCCGAGCTCGATCGCGCAGCAGCCACCGGGCACGTGCCCTCGGCGTTGCTGTCGCGCTGGGAGGACGCCCTCGACGACGTCACGTTGTGGCGCTTCGCCCCGACGCCGGTGCACGGCGAGCTGCGCGGCGAGCACCTCTTGACGGCCTTCGAGGCCGACGACGACGCGCGCTCGGGGCGGATCAAGGCGGTCACCGGTTGGGAGGACGCGCGGGTCGCCGACCCGGCCGACGACTTCGCCGCCGTCGTCGCCGAAGCCCCCGACGAGGTGGTCGAGAGCGTGCTCGAGGCCTACGCCAATGCCCGCATCGAGCGGCCCGACCCGCATCTGCGTCGGCGGGCCCGACTCAGTGGTGAGCTGCGACAGCTGCGCCGCCTGCTGGTGGCGACCTCGCTCGGCGCCAGCGACGAGGTGCGTGCCGCCGCCGGGGCGCTGCGCCATCTGGAGGAGCGGGCCGAGCAGGACGACCTGGCGGCCCCCGAGCCGGTCACCATCACCCCGAAGGCCGTGACAGTGACGGCGCCTGCTCCGACCGCGTCGCGCCAGGCTGCCTCCCAGCCCGACCCCGCCGCGGGCCAAGGGTCCAGGCCTGCGGCGGACCCTCGCGACGTCGACGTCAACACTCAGCCGGTCGACCCGGGCACGCTGCTCGACCCGACCGAGGCGATCCCCGCCCATCAGCGAGCCAAGGCTCGCGGCGGGGGCGTGCTTGACCAGGGTGACGCCGAGCCGACCATCCGTCTCGTCCCGCCGATCGACGCCGACGACCCGGACGTGGCGGACGTGGCTGCTGCCGACGACCACTCGGCTCAGGACGCCGATCCCGCCTGACGCGCCGCAGCTCGACGGGGGCCTTCAGTCGCCGATGCGCCGCAGCAGCGCCAGCAGCTCGGCCTCGTCGGGCAGCTGCGGGCGCACCGTCTCGCCCGTGCGCGCGTAGTAGAACGCCGCCTCGACCGCCTCGGGCGCCAGCCCGCGCAGTCGGGCGTAGGCGAGGGCATAGGTGCCCAGTTGAACGGCGCGCACCTGGGCCGCATCCCCGCTGGGCACCGGGCCGGTCTTCCAGTCGACGATCGTCACCCCGCCCCCGGGCCTGGCAAACACGGCGTCGATGCGTCCCCGCACCGCGATGCCGTCGAGGACCGTCTCGATGGCGACCTCGACGTCGATCGGCTCGCGCTGGGCCCACTCGCTGGCGAGGAAGCGCGCCTTGAGCCCCGGCAACTCGGCCTCGCCACTGTCGCCCACGTCGTCGGCAGCGCCGGGCAGGTCGGTGAGATCGAGCAGGGAGGCGCGCGCGTAGTGCTGCTCGACCCAGGCGTGGAAGGCGGTCCCGCGCCGGGCGGCGAGCGCGGGCTCGGTCGGCATGGGCCGGCGGACCCGCTCGGCGAAGGCCACCGCATCGGTGGCCAGGGCGACGACGTCCGAGGTCGACAGGTGCCGCGGCAGCTCGACGATGCTCGATCGTGGCGCCCGCTCGGCCCGGCGCTCGGCGAGCAGTGCAGCGACATCGGCGGCATACGGGTCGCGGGGGTCGCCGCCACGCGGCAGGGTC
>CAZLGB010000381.1:0-1747 GCA_964558825.1 uncultured Intrasporangiaceae bacterium | reverse complement strand
CGCAGCAGCTGGGCCGAGCGGGCAAGCGCGGCCGACACGCCCGGGCCCAGGTCGGCCTCCAGGTCACGGACGGCGCGCCGGGCGCGCACCCGCAGGTAGGTGGGGTCGGCGTTGTGTGGGTCGCGCCAGGGGGTCAGGCCCAGCGCCGCGCAGGCGGCCTCTGTCTGGGCCCGGCTCACGTCGAGCAGCGGCCGCACGAAGCGCCCGCGGGCGGACGGCATACCCGAGAGGGAGCGCGCCCCTGAGCCGCGCGCGAGGCCGAGGAGCACCTGCTCGGCCTGGTCGTCGCGGGTGTGGCCGAGCAGCACGAGCGCGGCGGTATGCCCGTCGGCTGCCTGATCGAGTGCGGCGTGCCGGGCCGCGCGGGACGCATCCTCCGGCCCGGTGCCGACCAGGGCGACGGTGACCCGCACGACCTCGACCGGGTCGAGGCACAGCTGCCGGCATTGGTGGGCGGCCTCGGCCGCGACCTCGCCCGAGTCCACCTGCAGCCCATGGTCGATGACGACCGCGCCTGCGCGCAGACCCAGCCGCGGCGCGACGAAGGCCAGGCCGGCCGCGAGTGCGAGCGAGTCGGCACCGCCGGAACAGGCCGCGAGCACGAGGGTCCCCTGGGGCAGCGGGTCGCCCTGGCTCAGGGTCGCGCGGATCGCCCGCCTGACGGCGGCGACGGCGGGGTGGGGACCCGGCATACGGCCAAGTCTGGCAGGGCGGCGACGCCGTCTCCGTGCACGTATGCCGGGAGGCAGCGCCGGCACAACGCAGCACGTGCCGGCGCGGGTGCCGGGAGCTGCCCCGAAGGACGTCAACCGTGGACGCGGGCCACCCAGGCCGACGGATCGGCCATCTCCGCAGCAGACGGAAGCGTCTCCGGCGAGGTCCACACCGCGTTGAAACCGTCGACACCGACCCGGTCGGTCACCGCGCGGACGAAGACCGCGCCATCGGCATACTGACGCATCTTGGCCTCGAGCCCGAGCATGCGCCGCAGCAAGCGGTCGAACTGCCCGAGCCCGGCCCGGCGGCGCGAGAACTTCTCGCGGATCGCTGCGACGGTCGGGATGATCGCCGGCCCGACGTCGTCCATGACGACATCGGCGTGCCCCTCGAGCAGCGACATCACCGCGGTGATCTCGGCGACCTTGGCCTTCTGCTCGGGGGTGAGGAAGACCTCGACCAGCCCGGTGCTGCCGGGCTGGAAGGCCTCGGGCAGGCGTTGGACGATCTGCTGGAGCCGCTCGGCGAGCTCGGCCGGGGTGGGCGCGAGGTCGGTGGCGAGGTCACGCGAGGCGTCGATCATGTGCTGGCGCAGCCACGGGACGGCCGTGAACTGCACCCGGTGGGCCTCCTCGTGGGCGGCCACCCAGAGCCGGAAGTCCTCGGGGACGACGTCCATGTCACGCTCAGCCTGGACGATATTGGGGGCCACCAGCAGCAGCCGCGGGTCGCCTCCGGGCGCGAGGTCGTATTGCCCGAGCACCTTGCTGGCCATGAAGGCCAGCAAGGCACCGGTCTCGGCACCGGTGACCTTGCCGCCCATCGACGTGAGGGTGGGGCTCGGCTTGCCGTCGACCGCACCCATGAGCTTGGCGGCGACCGGGTCCATGAGGGCGCGCATCGAGCCGATGTTGGCGGCGCTCCAGCCCGCGCGGTCGACGACGAGCACCGGCGCGGAGCCCGCCGGCGAGTGCATCCGCGAGGTCTCGGCGACCGGGCCGTGCGCGCGCTCGGCTGCCCGGCGCAGGCT
>CAZLGB010000380.1:0-1795 GCA_964558825.1 uncultured Intrasporangiaceae bacterium | reverse complement strand
CGGACCCACGGTGACCACTCGCGGCTCGGCGACGAGGGGCAGGTGCGCGACCCCGTGGCCGGCCCAGATGGCCAGGGCCACCGGGTCGACGCGACGATAACCCGCGAGCACGACGACCGCCGGGCTCGGGGTCAGGCGGCCTGGGCGGCCCGCGCGGCCCGAGCGCAGCGCGAGGTCGAGCTGGTCGTCGGCCCACTCCCCGCGCAGGATCCGGGTCGCCCCGGCGTGGGTGAGGGCGTGGGCGATCGGGTCGGTCAGCGACACCGGGCCGCTGACCAGCACGGCCGGGGACTCCCGGCAGGCGGCGAGGTCAGCACCCATGGGGCGACTCTCGCACACGGCCCTCGGGCGGGCCGCCGGTTGTCCACAGGGTCGGCTGGCTCGGCCCGAGACGCACCGGACGAGGGCGAAAACGCCGCGGGGCGGGTCCGCGTCGCTCTCGCGACGTGGACCCGCCCCGCGGCGGCGGAAGGCGTCAGGCCTTGCCGAGGATGCGGTTGAGGTTGGTGCTGCAGACGGGGCAGACAGCCTTGGCCATCCGACGGCCATTCTCGCTGACGACGACCTTGCCCTCGGCCTGGCGCTTCTCCTTGCACTTCACGCAGTAGAACTCGCCCTTGTAGGTCTCGTTCGTGCTCATCTGGGTCTCCCTTTCCGGGGTGTGGCTGCGGATGGGCAGCGGTGGTGCTCTCGCCCGGTGAGGCGGAGGCGTCCGCAACACCCTAGACCAGGGACGTGACCAAGCTGACGCACCGACGCCGCGCGTCGGGCCGCCTCATTACGCTGACGCCATGGCCACAACCCCCTGGTGGGACCTCACGCTGTCCGATCTGCGGGCCGAGGTCCGTGTCACCAGCGGCCGTCGGGTCGCCGTCGTCACCCTCGACCAGCCCGACAAACGCAACGCGATGTCCGACGCGATGACGGCCTCGTGGGTGGCCCTCATGGCCGGTTTGGGCGAGGACCCCGACCTCGCCGCCGTCGTCGTCACCGGTGCCGGCTCGGCCTTCTGCGCCGGCGGGTCCTTCGACTGGATCGTCAAGGACCGGGACGCCCAGGTCATCGAGTTGCGCCACCGGATGCTGACCTTCTATCGCTCGTGGCTGTCGATCAAGACCCTCGAGGTGCCGACCATCGCGGCGATCAACGGGCACGCGATCGGTGCGGGTCTCGGGGTCGCGCTCGCCTGCGACGTGCGGTATGCCGCCGCCGACGCCAAGCTCGGGGTGCCCTTCGCGTCGCTCGGCCTGCATCCGGGCATGGCGACCTCATGGTCGCTGCCCAATGTCGCCGGGTATGCCGTGGCCCGCGACCTGCTGCTCACCGGCCGGCTGGTCAGCGGAGTCGAGGCGCTGACCATGGGCCTGGTCTCCCGGTCCCTGCCGACCGCCGATGTGCTGCCCGAGGCGCTGGCCGCGGCCGACCGGATCGCCGCCGCCGCGCCCATTGCGACCAAGCTCACCGTCGCCGCGCTGCGTGACGGCGGACATGCGAGCTATCAGGACGCCATCGAATGGGAGGCCCTGGCCCAGGCGGTGACCCTCGCCACCGATGACGTCCACGAGGGCATCGCGGCAGCGGCCGAGCGGCGAGCACCGGTCTTCCGGGGCCGCTGACCCGCGTCGGCGGATCGCCCCTCGATCGCGCCGTGCTCACGCCTGCGCCGTGACCGCGCCCGCGGGCAGCCTGGCCGTCGGTGGGCCGACGTAGGGTGGACGCATGCCCTCCGAGCCGACCTTGCCGATCGAGGTCGAGGCTGCCCAGCCGCTGGCGCCACAGCGCGCGGACCGCGCCC
>CAZLGB010000379.1:0-1802 GCA_964558825.1 uncultured Intrasporangiaceae bacterium | reverse complement strand
CGCGCGACGCTGGGTGCCGTCGCCGCGCGAGCGGCCAGAGCGGTGAGGTCGGCGGGGACCGGACGGGCCAGATCCGGCCGCGCCAGCAGCAGCGCGACGAGCTCGTCGTCCGGTCGCCTGGCCAGGTCCGCGGCCAGGCTGACGCCCGCTTTGGAGCGCTTCGCCGTGGCCATCCGACCATCCTCCCAGAGCGGCAGGCGGCTGCCGATCCTCGGTGTGTGGCAGACCTCAGCAACCCAGTTGCTCGCCCGGATAGGCTTTGCGGTGAGCAGGCCACAGCCAGGCACGAGCCACGGCGACTGCGGGAGTGCCGGACCCCCCGGCAGACGAGCATGAGGTGAACGGTGCCTACTGGCAAGGTCAAGTGGTTCGACGCGGAGAAGGGTTTCGGCTTTCTCTCCGACGACGCCGGCGGTGACGTCTTCCTCCATGCCAACGCGCTCCCCGAGGGCGTGACGACCCTCAAGGGCGGCACCCGCGTCGAGTTCGGCATCGTCGAGGGCCGCCGCGGTGCGCAGGCACTCTCGGTCAAGGTCCTCGACCCGGCGCCGTCGGTGGCTGCCTCGCAGCGCGCGGCCCACCGCAAGCCGACCGAGGACATGGTCGTCATCGTCGAGGACCTCATCAAGCTGCTCGACAACACCTCCGAGTCGCTGCGCCGAGGCAAGTACCCCGACAAGGGCCATGCGGTCAAGGTCGCCTCGGTGCTGCGCGCGGTGGCCGCCGACCTGGAGGCCTGATGGGGGCCGAGCTCAAGCTCGACGCGACCCTCGCCACGGCGGCTGCCGAGGCGTTGGCCCGCGAGGCCGCCGAGTCGATCGCGCTCCCGGGTGCCGTGGGCGCTCACGTCGAGTGTGTGATGACGGCCGAGCGGCTGGCGACGCACTACTTCGCGTGTGACCACACGGCATACCGCGGCTGGCGCTGGTCGGTGAGCCTCGCGCGGGCGCCGCGGCAGAAGTTCGCGACCGTCTGCGAGACCTCCCTCGTGCCCGGCGAGGGCGCGATCCTCGCCCCCGAGTGGGTCCCCTATGCCGAGCGCATCGCCCCGGGCGACCTCGGCATCGGCGACGTGCTGCCCTATCGTGCCGACGACCCCAACCTGCAGGCGGGGTTCGAGGCGACCGGCGACGACGAGGTCGATC
Source organism: uncultured Intrasporangiaceae bacterium (assembly GCA_964558825.1). Lineage (GTDB taxonomy): Bacteria > Actinomycetota > Actinomycetes > Actinomycetales > Dermatophilaceae > Phosphoribacter. Next base: position 657 of record CAZLGB010000379.1, on the reverse strand, counting down.
AGCTGGCCTTGGGCGAGCTGGGACTCGGCCGCAAGCGCGTGCTCTCGCCCGAGGGTCGTGGCGCCGCCGCCGAGCGGTGGTATGCCGGTGCCCACGGCCCGCGCGCGGAGGTCGCCGAGAAGGCACCCGACCGTTGTGTGTCGTGTGGCTACTTCCTGCCGATGGCTGGCGTGCTGCGCCGGGCCTTCGGCGTGTGCGCCAACGAATGGTCGCCCTCCGACGGGCAGGTCGTCAGCCTCGACCACGGCTGCGGCGCCCACTCGGAGGTCGAGGTGGAGGCTGCTGGCGTCGCCCCGGTGGGTGAGCCGATCGTCGACGAGTTCCTCATCGACGTCGTCAGCCTCGACGAGGTCGGCCTCGACTGATCAGCCGTCGGCGGCGTTTCCGCGCCCGCGGCGCAGGAAGAGCCAGCCGATCCCGCCGAGCCCGATCCCGGCGAGCGCGCACCACGGCCACCAGGCGCGTTCATCCGCATGCAGCCCGGGCACGGCGAGCAGGACGAGCAGGACCACCGCCCAGACGGCGATGCCGATCTCGACGATGCGTCGGGTCGGCACCCGGAGCGGCTGCAGCGGTTGGCTCACCCCCTGAGCGTATGCCGTGCGCCGCGCCCGCGTCGCGCGTGCGCCGCCGCGCCCGCGAAGCGTCGCGCCGCGA
>CAZLGB010000378.1:0-1861 GCA_964558825.1 uncultured Intrasporangiaceae bacterium | reverse complement strand
CGTCGGCGGTCCGCCCGTGTGCGCCGCGCGCCGTCCGCCCCCGCGGAAGGCTCCGTCTCCGTCGTGTCGTCCACCACCAGTGGAGTGTATGCCGGGCGGCCGGGGCGAGCGGGCAAACCGGGGAGTCCGGCATACCGACGTGTCAGCCGGCGACCCTGGCCCATACTCGTGCGTGCCCGAGGGCACTACGCTCCCAGGTGAATTCGCCTGCTCGGGCGCGGCCGGCAAGGACCAAATCGGCGACGGCCGCGGCGTCCGACACCACCCACTCCAGCCCGTCGGCGAGGGCCGATGGAGTCGGGTCGACGAGCACCCCCGCGTCCCCGACGACCTCGGGCAGAGCTCCTGCCCGAGCCGCCACGACGGGCACGCGGGCGGCCATCGCCTCGACGGCCGGGATCCCGAAGCCCTCGTCCAGGGACGGCACGACCACCGCCGACGCGGCGGCGACGAGGCCCGGCAGCACCTCGTCGGAGAGGCGGCCGAGCAGGTGCGCGCGCGGCATACCGCCGAAGAGCTCGTCGCGCCGCGGGTGGGGCGGGCCGACGAGTGCGATCGACAATTGCGGATGGTCGGGCGCCAGCGCGGCCCATGCGCCGGCGAGCCCGGCGAGATTCTTGCGCGCGGACGCACCCCCGACGTGCAGGACATAGGGGCGGCGCAGGCCGAGCGCGGCCAGGGTCGACTCCGGCGCGGGGGCCGCGTCGAAGAACCGCTCGTCGACCCCGTTGGGGACGACGACCGGGTCGCGAACGCCGAGCAGGTCGACGGCCTGGGCCGCGGTGTGGGCGCTCACGCAGATCACCGCCGCCGCGCGGCGCAGCTCGGCCGCACTCGTCGGCACCGGCGCCGACTCGTCGGGATAGCGCCACGCGACGAGGTCGTGGAGGGTGACGACCTCGTGCGGCGCAGGCGGGAGCTCCAAGGAGGTGCGATGCACGAGTGCGCCTGCGGGATAAGCGATTCGGCCCGCAGCGGCCCGCGTGCGCGCGCCGGCCGCGGCCAGTCGCCCGAGCGGGAGACGCCGATGACCGGCCAGCGGTGAGCGCATCGAGCGCACGACCCAGCGCTGGACCTCCCACGGCCGCGCGGCATCCACGGCAGCGAGCGCCGCGGGAGCACGCGCGACGACGGCCTCCTGGTAGACCTGCGCACCGCCGACCACCGCCGCGGCGGCGGTGGCGAAGACCAGGCGTGGCATGACAGGCTCCCAGAAGGGTGGATCGGGTGCCGCCATCATGCCGCACGGTGGAGGGAGGGCCGATGAGCCGGATCGCCTTGATCAGCTCGTCCTTCCACCCGCACCTCGGCGGGGTCGAGGAGCACGTCCGCCAGGTCGCCGCGGGGCTGCGGGGGCGTGGCCACGACGTGGTCATCTGGACGGTCGACCGCGGCGAACACCTCGGCACCCAGGCGGTCGACGGGACCCTCGTGCGTTATCTGCCGACCCCCTTGCCGGCGAGCCGCCCCGGCAATCTGCTGACCTTCGCGCGGACGGCTCCCGCGGCATACCGCGCCTGGATGGCGGCCCTGCGCGCCGATCGGCCGCACCTGCTGCACGTGCAGTGTTTCGGCCCCAACGGGGCGTATGCCGTGGCCCTCGCCGCGCGCACCGGCCTGCCGCTGGTCATCTCCAGCCACGGCGAGACCACCGGCGACGACCACGACGTCTTCACCCACTCCTGGCAACTGCGCACGGCACTGCGCCGGGGCATCCAGCGGGCGGCCGCGGTGACCGGCTGCTCGGCCACGGTCCTCGCCGATCTGCGCGGGCGCTTCGGCCTGGCCGGCGGCACCGTCGTGCCCAACGGCGTCAACCTCGACGCTGCGGTGCCGCGTCACGACTGGATGCCCGCGGCAG
>CAZLGB010000377.1:0-1862 GCA_964558825.1 uncultured Intrasporangiaceae bacterium | reverse complement strand
CATCGACCAGACCGCCGAAGTAGCCGGACACCACGCCGAGCAACGAGCCAAGCACGATGCCGATGGCAACACCGACCAAGCCAACGGTCAATGAGATGCGCGCACCCATCAGCACGCGGGTGACCATATCGCGGCCTTGCCGGTCGGAGCGGTGAGAGCCACCCGTGGGCGGCGCTGGCCGGCATACTCGGCCTGCTCGGCGAGCAGGGCCAGCAGACCCGCGACCGCGGTCGTCTTGCCGGTGCCGGGACCGCCGGTGACGAGGGAGAGTCGCCGCGACATCGCCGCGGTGGCGGCCGCCCGCTGCTCGGCGAACGGCTCGGGGAAGACCCGGCGGGCCCCGGCAGCCAGCCGGTCCAGGTCGACCTCCGACGGCGGGCTCGCCACCCGCTCGCGCACGAGGCGGGCGATGAGCTGCTCCTCGCGCCAGTAGCGATCGAGATAGACCAGGCCGGAGTCGACCTGCAGCACGCCATGCTCCTGCAGGGCGCTGGTGGCGACCGCGGTGCGCCAGGCGTCGGGCTCGGGCCAGGTCAACGCTGCGGCTGCCGGTCCCGCGGCCTCCTGGGCCGTGGCGAGGTCGAGGCACACCGAGCCCGCACGGACTGCCCGCACGGCGAGCGCCAGGGCGAGGATGACCCGATCGTCGGTCTCGTCGGCGAGAGCGGCGAGCCGGTCGGCGACCTGGATGTCGGGGGTCTGCAGCACGCCGGCGGTGGCGGCCTCGGCGAGCACGCCGCGGGCCCGCACCGACCGCTGCCACTCGTGTGGGTCGCTCATCGCGCGCCCCCCGCCAGCCAGTCGGACATGGCGACGACGAGGTCGGCGGGAGGCGACCAACTGAACACCCCGGCAGGGTGTCCGTCGATGACCGGAGTGGCCGGACCGCACATCCCCCTCACGAAGAGGTAGAGAACTCCGCCGAGCTGGTTGGTTGGGGTGTAGCCGGGGACTCGCCAGCGCAGGAAGCGGTGCAGGACAACGGAATACAGCAACGCCTGGAGGGGGTAGTCAGAGTGGAGCATGGCGGCGATGAGCTCCGTGCGGCCGTAGTCCGCCGACGTGACGAGCGGACGCTCGCCCCCGATGGTCGGGGTGCCGAGCAGGTTGGTCTTGTAGTCGACGATGAGGAATCGACTCCCACCGGCCACTCCGGAGTCGGGCACGCGCAGCACCGCATCGAGCGAACCGGTGAGGTAGCCCCGCAGGGGTTGGTCGCGCAGCTCGGCCGCGGTGAGGCGCACGGCATATGGCGCGAGGGGGTCGTCGGCGTCGAGATGCTCGCGCAGCAGGGGTGCCAGCTGGCCGAGCCGCACGTCGGCGCGTCCCGCTGCTGGGGCGTCGTCCCCACCGGCCAGCGGCAGCTCGAAGGTCAGCTCGCAGAGCCGATCGGCCAGCGGCAGGTCGGCCAAGGTGAGGCCGGGGGCCAGCGGACCGAGCGGGGTCCGCAGGACCGGCACGAGGGCCGCGGCGAGCTGGTCGGGCTCGACATCGGCGGGCCACCAGCGCAGCGCCTCGGCCGCGTGACCGGCGAGTTGGTCGTGCAGCTGTCCGGCCGCGGGGTCGGTGCGCTCGAGCACCGCGTGGACGAGGCTGCCGAAGGTCGCCCCCGAGGGCAGCTGGGCCATGGGGGAGAGCAGCGCCTGCGGGGTATGCCGGTCGGCCGGGTGCCCAGGGGGGAGGCCTGCCGGCAGCAGCGCCGCTCGCGCGGGAGCCGGGTCGGATGGATCGGCGGACTCGGCACTGATCCCCGCAGGGGTGGCCGACGTCGGCCGGGCGGCGGCGTCGCTGTCGATCGGCTCGAGCAGCTCGTCGGCCAGCGTGGGCGACTCGGGCTCGCTGCCCACCCCCGGCGGCTGGGC
>CAZLGB010000376.1:0-1877 GCA_964558825.1 uncultured Intrasporangiaceae bacterium | reverse complement strand
CGGCGCCGCCGCAGCCTCGCCCGGCGCGGCCGCCGCGCCGCGCCACGCGTGGTCGCGCCGCCCGATTCGCTACCTTTGCCCGCATGACGACCTCGGGGGATGAGGCCCGGCTGCCGCGTCGCGCGGCCCTCACCGCAGCATGGGCCGTGCCGACCGTCATCGTCGGAGCCCCCGCCCAGGCGTTTGCCGCATCCCACACGGTCGCCGTGTCGATCACAACCACCGGCGCAGGGGCCCTGGGTTTCGACCTCTACGTCAAGGACACCAAGAACATCGGCCCGCCTCGGGTGACAAGCTTCACCACCGGCACGAGTATGCCGATCCTCGCCTTCCAGGTGCTCATCGACGGGCTGCCGGCAGCTGGGGTGACGGTGACGATCACCCCGGACGCCAACACCGACGCCGAAGGCAATCAGCTGCTGAAGTTCGTCAGCTCGACCTCTCCGACGAACCTGCTCGAGGCGACCTCGGTGCCGCCCTACTCGACGACGACCTCGGCGACCGGCACCTTTGCCGTCGGCGTGGCCACAGCCACCTACTTCAGCACCGAGCCGCGGCCTCGCACCGGGACCTTCACCGTCACCGTCGCTGCGACAGCCACCCCCCCGGCGACGACGATCACCTTCACCTACGAGGTCCTCGACGGCTGAGGGCTCCCCGCACGAGGCCGGCAGCCCCCGATTCACGTCCCGGGGTCACGCCCCGGGGTCACGCTCCCCGGGTCACGCCCCGGGGTCACGCCCCGGAGTCACGCCCCGGAGTCACGCCCCCGAGTCACGTCCCCCGGGTCACGCCCGAGCCAGCACGCGACCACCGCGCCGGCCAAGGCCGCGACGGCCGCGCCGAGGAAGACGGTCTGGATCTGCACCAGCCCCAGATCGACCAACGCCTGGGTGTCACGCTGATCGGGCAGAGCGGCCACCGCCAGGTAATAGCGCCGCAGCCCAATCGCGGTCAGCAGCGCCAGCCCGACGACCATCCCCATCATCCGGGCGACGACGACCAGCGAGCTCGCCACGCCCAGTTGACCCGGTGAGACTCGTTGCAGCGCAGCGGCATTGACCGGTGCGAGCGTTGCACCGAGGCCGAGGCCGACGAGCACGAGCACGAGCGTCGCGCTCGGCGCAGCGAGCGCATCCCGCTCCCAGCGCGACATCGCCACCAACCCCAATGCCGCCACCAGCAGCCCGGGGGCGACGACGCGAGCCGGGCCGGCATACCTCACCAGCCAACCGCCGAGCAGCGCCCCCACCGGCACGGCGCCGAGGAAGCGCAACAACACGAACGCAGCGACCGTTTGCGAGTCGGTCAAGGTGAGCCGCGCGAGCACCGGCACGTCGACGACCACGGCGACCAGAGCTGCGCCGACGCAGGCGCTGACGAGCGTCGCGCGCAGGGTGAGCCCGCGCAGCAGGCCGGCAGGGATGATCGGCGCCTCCGCGCGGCGCCCCCGCCACGCCAGGGAAACGACGGCGAGGACAGCCAGCGGCAGCAGCGCCAGTCCGAGCGGCCCGACCACCTCGCGCTCGGGATCGGAGCTGGCGAAGGTGAGGATGACCGAGCCGAGTGCGATCGCGACGAGCAGTGCCCCGAGCGGGTCGGCGCGGCGGAGCACGGCACGCCCCCGCCAGAGCAGGTATGCCGTGAACCCGGCCGCGAGCGCGAGGGCCACCAGCCCCATCGGAGTTGCCAGTCGCGAGCCGCTGCTGCCGAGCGGCAGATAGGCCAGGCCGATGGTGAGATCGGTGACCAGCCGGTCGGGAGCGGCGAGGGACAACCACCCGGTGATCGCGGCGAGCGTCCCGACGACCGGCCCGACCAGCCGGCCGGCAGCGGGGGCCCGGCGAGCCCCGTCCACGAGCTGGGGCACGCGGGCG
>CAZLGB010000375.1:0-1883 GCA_964558825.1 uncultured Intrasporangiaceae bacterium | reverse complement strand
CTCCGCGTTCCGCGGGACCGGTGCGTGACAACAGCCCGTTCTTGCCTTTCGCGGTCACGATACCGTCGGCGATGGTTACTTCCACACCCTTCGGAATGGAGATTGGATTATTCGCTACACGAGACATATCGGCCAGCCTATACAAACATCATTCAACGACACAAAGGACTTCGCCGCCTTCACCGAGCGATCTGGCCCTACGGTCCGACATCACGCCCTTGGACGTCGACACTATGGCGATACCAAACCCGCCCATGACTTTCGGCAGTTCGTCGCGCCCCCTATAGCGCCGACATCCCGGTTTGCTGACCCGCTGGATCTTGTCGATGACCGGCGCCCCATTGTGATACTTAAGCTCGACGCGGATGTTGTGCTTACCCTGTTCCGTCACGTCGGAGAAACCGGCGATATAGCCCTCCTCCTTCAAAACCTGGCAAACGGCCCGCTTGAGTTTGGACGCCGGTACGATGATCTCCGCCTTGCCGGCGGCCTGCCCATTGCGTATCCGCGTAAGGAGATCGCTCAAAGGATCTGACATGCTCATGACTGTTAACTCCGATACTTCGGCCGTGGCCTTACCAGCTCGCCTTGACTACACCCGGCACTTCACCGCGCATGACGCACTCGCGCAACTTGTTCCGCCCCAATCCGAACTTGCGGTAGAAGCCATGCGGCCGCCCGGTCAGCTGGCAGCGGTTGCGCTGCCGCGTCGCGGCACTGTCGCGTGGCAGCTTCTGCAAAGCGACGATCGCCGCTTCCCGCTGCTCATCGGGAGTTTCCACGCCTTTGATGAGGGACTTCAGCTCCGCCCTCTTCTTTTCGTAGCGGCCGTTCAGCTTCTGGCGCTTCACTTCGCGCGCGATCATTGATTTTTTTGCCATGCCCCGCCCCTTGTCAGGTCCGGAAAGGAAATTTGAACGCTTCGAGCAACGCTTTGGCTTCGGCGTCCGTCTTGGCTGTCGACGTGATGGTGATATCCATGCCCCGGATGGCATCGATCTTGTCATAATCGATTTCCGGGAAAATAATCTGCTCCCTCACCCCCATGGAATAATTGCCCCGACCGTCAAACGCCTTTGGGTTCAATCCCCGGAAATCCCTTATACGGGGAATCGCGACACTGATGAGCCGATCCAGAAATTCATACATCCGCGCGCGCCGCAGAGTCACTTTGCAGCCTACCGGCATGCCCTCGCGGATCTTGAAACCTGCGATCGATTTCCTGGCGTGAGTGACGATCGGCTTCTGACCTCCGATCGCTTGCATGTTCTCGACCGCATTCTGCAGGATCTTCTTGTCCGCCACTGCCTCGCCCACCCCCATGTTGAGGGTGATCTTCACCAGACGCGGGACTTCCATGACGGACTTGTAACCAAATCGCGCCATTAATTCCGGTACGACTTTCTCTTTGTAATGGTTTTCTAACCTAGCCATGACACATCCGCTTCTCAAGCGTCAATCAGTTCGTTGGTGGACCGGTAGAAACGGACTTTCCTGCCATCAGCCAGCAGCCGAAACCCTACGCGATCCCCCTTGTTGATGGCGGCGTTGAACAGAGCCACGTTCGAACTGTGAATCGGCATGGCCTTCTCGACGATGCCACCCGTCACTCCTCTCATTGGGTTCGGGCGCTGATGCTTACGGACGAGATTGACACCCTCGACCACCAACTTGTCTCCGCTCAGCACCGAAAGTACCAAGCCTTTCTTTCCTTTGTCTTTCCCGGCGATGACGATGACCTGATCGCCTTTCTTGATCCTACGCATGAGGCAACACCTTCTTACTTGGGTACGTCAAAGCACTTCCGGTGCCAGAGAGATAATCTTCATGAACTTCTCCGAACGAAGTTCACGCGTAACCGGCCCGAAAATGCGGGTGCCAAT
>CAZLGB010000374.1:0-1893 GCA_964558825.1 uncultured Intrasporangiaceae bacterium | reverse complement strand
TCCTCGGTGTAGACCTTGCGGAACATCGTCGCGAAGCTCACCCCGAAGCCGCCGATGGCGGGGGGCAGGTTCTCACCGAGCCAGCCGGCGCGCGGCGCGTCGGCGGCGCCGGTGCCGGCGGCGTGCTCGGTCGACGGGGTGCCAGGCCGTGCCGGCTGGGCCGGCAGGTTGTCAGCCACGGGTGTCCTCCTCGGTGGCGGTGACGGTCGAGGCGGCGACCGCGGGACGGCTCCGGTCGGGCTCCAGCAGCGTCTGCCCCGGCAGCGGCGGCACCGGGTAGCCGCCCGCGAAGGGGTCGATCTGCTCAGGCACCGAGGTATGCCGGGCAGCCTCCGCCGCGCGCTGGCTCGGCTCCCACCACAGCATGTAGACGGCGAAGGCGACGAAGACGACGACGACGATCGCCGCCAACGACGCATAGGAGATCGCCCGGCCCAGACCGGGGATGGTGAACGATCCCGAGCCGAGCCAGCCGTTGTTGGCGGCCCGGAAGATCGTGACGAGCACGACCCAGGCGATGGTGATGGGGATGAGCCGCTTCCAGCCGAAGCGCATGAACTGGTCGTAGCGGACGCGGGGCAGCGACCCGCGCAGCCAGACGAAGAAGAACATGAACAGCCACACCTTGAGGGTGAACCACAGCAGCCCCCACCAGCCCTGATCGAGCACCCCACCGCCGAGCGCCGAGAACGGCCACGGGGCGTGGTAGCCGCCGAGGAACATCGTCGTGGCCAGCGCCGAGACGCCGAACATGTTGATGTATTCGGCGAGGAAGAACATCGCAAAGCGCATCGAGCCATATTCGGTGTGGAAGCCACCGACGATCTCGCCCTCGCCCTCGGCGAGGTCGAAGGGCAGCCGGTTGGTCTCGCCGACCATCGTCACGAGGTAGACGAGGAAGGACGGCAGCGCGCTCAGCACGAACCACACGCTGGCGTGCTGGGCCTCGACGATCGTCGAGGTCGACATCGAGCCGGCGAGGATGAAGACGGCGACGAGCGAGAGCCCCATGGCGATCTCGTAGGAGATGACCTGGGCGGTCGAGCGCAGGCCTCCGAGCAGCGGATAGGTCGAACCCGAGGACCAGCCGGCCATGACGATGCCGTAGACCCCGACCGACGCGGCGGCGAGCACGAGCAGCACGGCCACGGGGGTGTCGGCCAGCTGCAGCGGGGTCTGGTGACCGAACATCGACACCGTGCCGCCCATCGGCATGATCCCGAAGGCGACGAAGCACATCGTCGCGGCGACGAGCGGGGCGATGGTGAAGACGACCCGGTCGGCGTTGGCCGGGGTCTGGTCCTCCTTGAACATCGACTTCATGCCGTCGGCGAGGGTCTGCAGCAGGCCGAAGGGGCCGTTGCGGTTGGGGCCGGGACGCTGCTGCATCCGGCCGATGACGCGCCGCTCGAACCAGATGACGAGCAGCGTCGAGACCAAGAGATAGACGAAGATCAGCAACGCCTTGACCAGGTGCAGCCACCAGGGGGTGTCGCTGAAATCAGCCACCGGCAGGTCGAGCGTGGGGAGCATCACCGGGCACCACCCTTCGTCACCGAGACGCGCGCTCCCGCGTCGACCCCGAGGGCCGAGCGGACGGCGCATCCCGCCGAATTGGTCGGGAGCCAGATGACCCCGTCGACCATGTCTGCTGTCACCGCGACGGGGACGGTCACCGACCCGGTCGCACTCGACACCGTGACGAGGTCACCGTCGCCGACGCCGAGCCGCTCGGCGTATGCCGTGCCGACCCGGGCCAGCGCCTCGGGCGCCGTGCCGGCGAGGAAGGGCTCGCCATCCTGCAGGCGGCCCTTGTCGAGCAGGTGGGCCCAGGTCGCCAGCACGGCGTCACCCGTCGCCGCCGCGGCGGCGCTCGCGCCTGCCGCTGAGCCG
>CAZLGB010000373.1:0-1914 GCA_964558825.1 uncultured Intrasporangiaceae bacterium | reverse complement strand
CAGGCCCTTGTTGAGGAAGGCCATCTGCTGGAAGCGCGCCCGGATCGTCTCGAAGTCGTAGTGGGTCGTCTCGAAGATGTCCCCATTCGCCCAATAGGTGACCGTCGTGCCGGTCTCGTCGGTGGCCTCCTCCTTGGCCAGCGGCGCGACGGGCACGCCGTGGTCGAAGCTCATCCGGAAGGCGTGGCCCTTCTGGCGGACCTCGACGTCGAGCCGGCTGGACAGCGCGTTGACGACCGACGAGCCGACGCCGTGCAGCCCACCGGACACCTTGTAGCCGCCGCCGCCGAACTTACCGCCCGCGTGCAGCTGGGTGAGGACGAGCTCGACCGCGCTGACGCCCTCGGTGGGGTGGATGTCGGTGGGGATGCCGCGGCCGTTGTCGCGCACCCGCACGCCGCCGTCGGCGAGCAGCGTCACGTCGATGGTGTCGGCGAAGCCCGCGAGGGCCTCGTCAACGGCGTTGTCGACGATCTCCCACACGAGGTGGTGCAGGCCGCGCTCGCCGGTCGACCCGATGTACATGCCGGGCCGCTTGCGGACGGCCTCCAGCCCTTCGAGGACGGTGATCGCCGAGGCGTCGTATGCCGGCGCCTCCGCCGATGCCTGCGGCGGCGCCGCCGGGCTGGTCGTCGAGTCGGACAGGTCTGGGGCGCTGGTGTCGGCCACCGTGCTCCTTGGTCGCTGTGGGCGGGTCAACGGTCGCGGTCAGTGGGTCAGCGCAGATCGCCGTCACTGACGTGCGGTCGCTGTCCGCGTCGTCGGTCACGCAGCGCGGCCACCTGCCCAGGAACGGGAGGCAGCCGCGACGTTGTCCTCCAGTCTATGGCCTCTCGGACGCCGGAATGGCCCGACACGGCCTCAGCAAGGCCGTTTGCAGCCCGAGAGACCCCCGGCTCCGACTCCCGATACGCGGACCGGGGCCCCCGTGGGCCAGGGCGCCGTTTCTCAGAGCCGGCCCAGGCTCGGTGCGCGCACCCCCTGAGCAGGCCGGCACCGGGACGCGGATCAATGCTCCCGCACCCGTCCGGTGCCTGGCCAGTGGCTACGCTGGCGCCTGTGGACAACCCACCGTTGGTCGCCTGCGCCGGGTTGCTGACGGTCGACCTCGTCCAGGTCGTCACCCGCCTCCCCGCCCCCAACGAGAAGGTCGTCGGGCGCTCCCAGGCGCTGACCTTCGGCGGGCCGGCGGCCAACGCCGCCGCCACCGTGTCGGCATTGGGCGGTCGAGCGCGACTGCTCGCCCCCTTCGGCCACTCGGCCCTGACCGGCTGGCTCGGCGGCGAGCTGAGCGCTGCCGGCGTGGAGTGGATCGACCCGCTCGCGGTCACCGCCGGCAGCGACGTCCCAGGGTCGCCGGGTCCCATCGATCCGACGGTCCCTCCCGAGCACCCCGCCCCGGTATCGACGGTGCTCGTCACGGCAGCCACCGGCGAGCGGGCTGTCGTCTCCGGCGGGGCTGCTCCGGTGCCGTCGGACTGGACCCCAGACCCCGGCCTGGTCCAGCGAGCCCTCGCTTACGCCGACCTGCTCCTGCTCGACGGACATGTCCCGCCGCTGGCCCTGGCGTTGGCCAGGGCCGCACGGTTGGCCGGCATACCCGTGCTGCTCGACGGCGGCTCCTTCAAGCCGGGGACGCGCGAGCTCATGGGCCTGGTCGATGTCGCCATGCTGTCGGCGGATTTCGTGCCGCCCGGTGGTGGCGGCGCGCATGGGTGGGCGCTCGAGCACGGCGCCCGCTTCGCGGTGGTGTCGCAGGGGCCGGATCCGGTCGAGGTCCGCGTCCGGGCCGACCAACCCGGCCGCGGGGCGACGGCATACGTGATCTCCGTCCCTCATGTGCGGGTGCGCGACAGCCTGGGGGCGGGCGACGCGCTGCACGGCGCGGCTGCCCTCGCGCTCGCGCGGCTGGGC
>CAZLGB010000372.1:0-1943 GCA_964558825.1 uncultured Intrasporangiaceae bacterium | reverse complement strand
TCACTGATGATTTCCCTGCTTTCCATAGACTTGGTTCTTTCCGTAGGCGTGCTTTTAACATTAATCACACATTAAACTATCCTCTCAGACTGGAAAGTATTGAAGTAGATTATATTATAGGGAGTTCATAATGGCTTCTGGATTACCTCCTCCGCCAATTAATGATAAACCAGGATCATTTACATGGTTAGAATGGTACAGACAATTACGTAATTATGTAAGCACTACTGGTTCTGTTCCTTGGTATATTATCAATTTTTCCGGTTCTAATATTACAGATATAGCACAAAGAGCACACAACAACTTGCAGAATTTGCAGGGAGGTTCATCTGGACAGATGTATCATCTTAATAGTGCAGAATATTCAAATGCAAAACATACAATTGAATATGTTACACCATTAACAGGTTTTACTAATACAATAGCGGATACAACTGCAAATTATATTATAGAACCTGCTGGTACATTAGCAACTGGTTCATTAACCATGCCAGCAAGTCCACAAAATGAACAGATTGTAACTATTACATCGACTCAAACAATAACAGCATTGACTCATACAGGAAATACTGGACAAACACTAAATGGAGCATTAACCACTATATCTGTAAATGGTTTTGCATCCTGGATATATAGAAGTACAAATAAAACTTGGTATAGGATAAATTAATATGGATGATGAAGATTTCGGTGGCTATTCTGGTCCAGAACTTGGCAGTGGATATAATTCTGGTTTTCTAAATCTAGAAGATAGCAATGGTGGACAATCATATGGACCAGATGCTCCCACAAATATGCAACAATCTCATTATGGAGATCCATCTGGAGATTGGTTTGGAGACTATGGTTCAGAACAACCAATGGACTATCAATTAGGTCAGTGGAACCAAATTTCATATGATCCTAATTCACAATACATGACTAGCGGTATTGGCAATCAAAATTGGGCAGGGTATTCCTCTCCTATGCCAGAAGGAGGTATCCCACAAATAACTAATGGGAGTTTTGACTTTCTTAGTCGTATTTTTAATAATCCAAATTTTACTAAAACTCTTGCTGCGCTATTTGAAGGCGCACAAAACAAAAAATATGGAAATAACCTAAATAAAATTGCAACTCAACTACAAGGTGCTGGTGATCCATTTGCCGCTCAACGTGGACAATATCAACAACTACTTGCTCAGACATACACAGATCCTAATGTTGTTCTAGGTCGTCCTGAGATTAAAGCACAACTTGCTGGTATGGAACAAGCAATGAACGCTAAGGATGCTGCTGCTGGTCGTAGATCACAGTATGGTGATCGTATGAATCAACTAACTATGCAATCTGCCGGTCTTGTAGATAAGTATCGTCAGCAATTAGCTCAATTGGCTGGAGCACAGTTTGGTCCTAATCTATCAGGTCTTGCTGGTTTAATGCAACAAGGCGCACAAGCAAATACTAATGGATACATTTCTCCATTACTATCTGTTCTAGGTAATTCAGATCGAACTTCTTCTAACACAGATGCAATTGCCAGTGCTCTAGAGAAGATTTTAAAGAGTAGATAATTATGTTTAAAATTGATACTGGTTATCAACCACAATTTGGCCTTGGTGCTTTGTATCAAGGAGAGAATGCAGCAGACACAGAACAGTTTAATCAACTGGATATGATTAAACAAGCATTATCAAATCTACGTGAACAGCAATCAATGCCGATTGATCTTGCTCAAAAGCAACAAACACTAGATATTGATAAATATAAAACTACTCCTGAATATCAACAAGCAATGACGGATATGATGGTCGGTCAGGGAATGTCTAATCTATCTGCTGGTCAAACTGCAAAAGCACTTCAACCATTTAAACAAAAAGCAGAACAAGCAAAACTAGTCACTGATACTAATGATGCAAATCAATTAAATAAACTCCAAGAAATGGATGCCTATCTATCTGGTG
>CAZLGB010000371.1:0-1966 GCA_964558825.1 uncultured Intrasporangiaceae bacterium | reverse complement strand
CTTTTAATTGGAAAAGGCGCCAGACCCGCAGAAGGAGTTTCGTAGTAACTCCACAGCACCGGATCGGTCACTCGACTGGTTCTTGAAAGTTTCCAGCTTGATCCGGATATCGCTATCGGAAAAATCCGCCACACAAAATTCAAACGGATCGTTCAGTTCATTGATGCGCGCAATTTTCAACCGGCGGTCACGCAATGCCTTGAGGGCAAATTCAGAAGAAGTGAAGTGATAAACAATCATTAGCAAATTACTGTAAAGGGTAAGGCTTTAATAAGCAAAGCACATGCACCATTAACTTTGGTGCAATAATGATTGCACCCTGTTTTCTGTGATGTCAAGACGCGACACTTTTTTTTGCGCTGCCGTCCTCCTTCAGCGCGACGGTATGGCTATAGCCTGCCGTCACCATGGGTGTGACGGCGAAGGCGGGCGAGGCGAGGAGTGGTGCGAGCAGGGTGAAGAGTCGGGTGATGGTGAACGGCGAAATCATGTTCGGTTATTGGTGTGTGTTGCTTACTCCAATAGTTTTCGTTTTTCCTGAATCAATGGAGACTGACCAGTCTGACCCCATTGATTCATGCCCCCTTTAACTCGGTTTATGAACCATCAAACCTGTATAACACGGTCTTCCAACCATGTTTCTTGTAAAAAATTTTGATAGTGACTGGTCTTTGGTCTCCAGAGATGTGTATCCCCCGAGAATGCATTCGTGTTTTTATATCTGCAGAATTGAAACTTTTATTGTTTTCAGAAGGAGTGTATGGCCATACATTATCCTGGTTCTCTAAATACAAGTGCACTGCATAACTGCTCGTTGCTGGGGTTGCACGCGAAACCAACTGTTTAAATGCATTAAAGATAAGATTGTCGACCGGGGCACTATCACCGGTATCGTTGGTTTTTACCTCGAGCAAACCATTCCCGTCTTTAACATACACATCCGGGTCATCCTTGTTTGAGGCCCCTAGATATACGTCCTTATTGATCCCGCCCATAATCTTCACTGAGTTCAGTTCATTGTAGTGTTGCACTGCGGCACGCCTCGTTTCTTTTGCCCAATGCAGCAAGCCACCTGCTGAGATGCTGTTGCCTGAAGCCCATGGCTTTATGTTGGCGTGCTCTTCTGCAAACTGGCTTTCTGCGACTTTATAGTCCGTGGCGTGAGCGTCAAATTCCTCTTTTGCGTTATCGGCTAGACTGTACTGAACAGGACTTTGAGCAGGCAATTGGGGTAGTTTTAACACTCCAACATTTCCATCCTGATGCAACTGCACCGCGCCTTGCTCCAACGCTTTCCCCCCCCATCACATCCGCCTCATGCTCCAGCGCCCTGTCGTCGTTGACCGGCACGCCTTCCTTCATCTGCATGGTCGGCTGCACCCGTCCCTGCGCCTGCTGCACCACGTGCCAGGCTTCGTGCGGCAGGTGTTGCTCCTGTCCCGGTGCGACGTGGATGTCCGTGCCCTGTGCATAGGCCAGCGCGTTGAGTTGCGCGGGTTGCGATGAGTTGTAGTGCACGCGCACGTTGTCCATGGACATGCCGGATAGCGATTCGATGCCGCTCTTGAGGTTGTCTGGCAGGCCGGTGTTATTGGGTTTGACGGCTTCTTCCTTCAACTGCGCGGATGAAGCTGCTTCAAACTTTCCCTGGATAGGCTCCTCCTCCTCTTTGTGCTGAATGGCTTTGGGTTGCATCAGCTCTTCCGCTTCTTCGCGCTGTGCTACTTTTGGTTGCAGCGGCTCTTCCACTTCCTCGCGCTGCGCTGTTTTCCCGGCGATGCCATCGAGTTGCCGCCGTTGCGCCGCAATGTGCGGACTATTGTGGATGGCATCTGCGACTTTGCGTTGTGCGGCCATGCGCGGGCTGTTGCGAATGGAGTCCATCATGCGGCGCTGCGCCAAGACCTGCGGGCTGTTATTTACCATCGCCGAAAACTGCGCCAGCCTGGCGGCCTGCGGGCTGCTG
>CAZLGB010000370.1:0-2023 GCA_964558825.1 uncultured Intrasporangiaceae bacterium | reverse complement strand
GTTTTTGCCCACCCCTTAGGTACGCCCAGCGTACTCACTCTAAGAGTTAACCATCTTATGGGAGGAGTCTGAAATGTCCGTCTCTAAAACATGTACATGCTGCGGGAAGGCTAAGCGGCTTGCTGATTTCTTCTTTCGTGATGGCGTTGGCGCGGGAGTGTTTTGCAAGCAATGCCATGCAGCCGGGAAAGTGAAACACGGGTATGGCTGGTATGGCGACCGCTACACATGCCCCGAGGATACGGGCGCAGGAGGTATGCAATGACTCGCTGGCATGACTTGATTGTTGATCGCCTAAAGGATGGCGGCATTCACCTTGAACAGCAGGCAGGATTGGATGAGCCATCAGTTATCCATCTGCATCCGCAGCAACTACGCCACGTTGCCGAGCAGTTCGGATTGGTTGCGCCGAACTATCCCGATGACGAACTGAGCAAGCGGCTTGCCGAGCAGCTATGCCGAGTCTATCTGGAGATGCACGACGATTACCGCCACCTGTCGGACAAGCTGGAAAGCGCGCTTGATCGTCTAGGCGGCTTCATTGATGGCATCCCCGACAGCATCTTTCCAAACCACCTCTGGGAACAACGAGAGGAGCGCGAGCGCAAAAAGGAAGAGGAGCGACTGCAAAAGGCCGCGAAGGAAACAGTACCGTTTTTCCCGCCAACCAGTACCGAAAACGGGGCCGTTCAGAAAACCGGCGATTCAATCGATAGTGACGGCCAACTGGGCCTGCCTGTCTGACATGAACAAGCCGCAAGCCACCGGCCAAGAGCAGCGGAGCAAGCGCAAGGCTGCCCGCGACCTTCGCACAGCCAACGAAGCAAAGGAAGCGCAGCGCGAATCGGCATCAAGGGCGCGGAGCAATCCGCGAGCAATGCCCGCCGCAACCGTGCCGCCCTACTGCTACCACCGGCCCGGCATGTCGGCAGAAGAGGCCACCGTAGAAGCGGTGAAGGCCCACCGCATCACCCTGGCTATCGAGGCGCTAGGGCTTCTCTGGCAATTGCGGCGCGTCGCGTTAAACGACAGCACGCCGGCCACCTCATTCATTCAAAAATCAAAGGAACAGTAATCATGCAAATACCACTCGCCACCAGCATCGAATCCAGAGACGGTACGCTCACCAAGGACGCGAAGCTGGTCAATTGCTTCGTTGATGTAGAGGGCGAGACTTCGTTCGTGGTGAAGCGGCCCGGCCTGCGCAAGTCGGTTGCCTCGGCAGCCGGTACAGGGCTTGGCATGGCGTCTTGGGAAGGGAACATGTACCACGCGGTCGGCTCGACCATTTACCAGACAAGCTATGCGAGCATTCCGAGCGGTGGTTCATGCCCTCCTGCGGAGTGGCGCATAGAGAGTTACGGTGAAACGCCAGGGATTCAAGTTCAAGTCGGGCAATACATTTACCAGATGCAAATGTATGGCTTGGCAAGCGACGGCACGCAACTGTTTATGTGCGGAAGCGAAGGATTGAAGAACTATTTTTGGACAAGCATCGACGGAAATACATGGAATCTAAAATCTGACGCGCCGGTCAGCGCGCAGTTTGGCGCAGGCGGAAGAATGATCTATTTCAAAGGTGCGCTCTGGCGTTCATTGGCTTACTACACGCACAGATCAATAGATGGTGGGGCCACTTGGTCGCTAGTTCAAGAAACCATTGATGGCTATAACGCTGGAGTTTCAATAATGTCTGGTGGATTTGTGGCAGCAAACGAATCAACCATCTACAAAATCGGCAATACAAGCCTGTATTCTTCTTCCGATGGGGTGAATTGGGTCACTGTCGGAGAAGCCCCCCAGATGTTCATGGGTGCGAACACGAATGCCATGAAAAACATGATTTGCCATGGCGGCAAAATTTACGTTTTACTAGACGGCTTCAACACTTTATCACCCGGTAACTTCGTTCTAGCCCATTCCGAAAACTTCGCCACTTGGTCTTATTCAATACTTGGGCCGGCAAAACCACAGCCGTTTATTGCATCGGGTGGAAACAATCTGTTCCTGATAACCGGGAGCG
>CAZLGB010000369.1:0-2024 GCA_964558825.1 uncultured Intrasporangiaceae bacterium | reverse complement strand
CCGTGACCCGGCGCGGGCCGCCCAGGTGGCGGCCGAGCAGCCCGGCGCGAGCGTTGTGCCCGACCTGCCCGCGCTGCTCGCGCGCGCCGACCTCGACCTCGTCGTCGTCGCCTCACCGTCCGGGCGTCACGTCGAGCATGCCCGGGCGGCCATCGAGGCCGGCCGGGCGGTGGTGGTCGACAAGCCTTTCGCCTGCGATGCCCACTCCGCCGTCGAGCTGGTCGATCTCGCGCAGGCACGCGGCATGCCTCTGACGGTCTTCCAGAACCGGCGCTATGACCCCGAATTCGCCACGGCCCGTGAGGTGTTGGCCTCGGGCACCTTGGGTGAGCCGCGGCGCACCGAGCTGCGCTGGGAGCGCTGGCGGCCGGTGCCCAAGACGCGCTGGCGCGAGCAGGTCACGCCGGAGGAGGGCGGCGGGTTGTTGCTCGACCTGCACACCCACCTCATCGACCAGGCGGTGATCATGCACGGTCCGGTGGCCACCGTCTATGCCGAGCTGGCGGCCTGGACGACGGTCGGCGAGGACGACACCTTCGTCGCGCTGCGGCATACGAGCGGCTATTCGACGCACATCGCCGCGACGAGCGTTGCCGGCGCGCCGGGGCCGCGGATGCGGATCACCGGCAGCACGGGCACCTATCTGCTCGGGTCGGCCGGGGAGGAGCCGACTGCATTCCCTGACGCGGATGGCCCTGCGGGACAACATGGTTGGGTGGTGCGCGGTGACGAGCGCGAGGCCGTCGCCGCCCTCACCGCGGATCCGGCGGACTTCTATCGGCAGGTCGCCACGGCACTCGCCACACCCCAACCGCAATCGCGTATGCCGGTCGACCCGCGCGATGCGGTCCACGTGCTGGCGGTCATCGACGCCGCCCGGGTCAGCGCCCGAGCCGGGCGGGTGGCGGATGTGCTCACCCCCGGAGCGGATCCCTCGTGACCGGCGCGGGCGTGGGGGCTGTGGACGACCGGAGGCGAGGTTCCGTGGGGCAAGGCACGATGGTCCGGTGAACCCGATCGGCAGCGCAATCCAGGCGCCTCCCGTCGTGCCCGGCTACCAGCTCGAGCGGGTCGTCGGGCAGGGCGCGACGAGCACCGTCTGGGCCGCGGTCCGGCAGGCCTCCGGCGAGCGGGTGGCGGTCAAGATCACCCGCCCCGAGCGCTATCACGTGGGTCAGCTGCTCGAGCTGGCGGCGCGTGAGACGGCCATCCTCGCTCGGGTCGACCACGAGCACATCGTCCGGTTGCATGAGGCCCACCCGTTGGCTGACGGGTCGGTCGCCGTCGTGCTCGATCTCGCCGAGGGTGGCACGCTCACCGAGCTCCTGGCCGCGCGCGGGCGGCTCGACGAGGGCGAGGTCTCGACCTTGTGCACGCCGCTGGGTGGCGCGCTCGCGGCGCTGCACGCTGCCGGAGTCATCCACGGAGATCTCGCGCCCGGCAACATCCTCTTGACCGCCGACGGGCGCCCGTTGCTCGCCGATTTCGAGGCGGCGCGGCTGGTGGGGGAGAGTCACCCACCCGTGGTCGCCGGCACGCGTGGCTTCGTCGCCCCCGAGGTGCTCGCCGGAGATGTCCCCACCGAGGCCAGCGATGTCTACGGGCTCGGAGCACTGGCCTGGTTCGCCCTCACCGGCCGAGCACTGTCGGCCGACCCCATGACGCCGCCCACCGCGCCGATCCCCGCACCGAGTCTCGCCGAGGCTCAGGCGATGGTCGGCCCGCACTTCGCCCCGATCGTCGCCGCCCGCTGCCCCGCCATGCGATCGCGCAGCAGCGGACCCACGTCGTCGCTCCACACGCGCCGCACAAACGCGCGAAACGCCTCATCGCTCGACCGTCCGCTCTTGGACATTCGCTCCCGTCCGGCGAGAATCCGCCTCGGTGTCTCAACACCTCGGCACCCCGGCGCCGCGCAGCTCCTGTCGAGCCGCATCGTCGATGGAAGGGATGGTACCTCGCGTGACGCTCGCCGTCGTCGGTTTGCTGCTCGCCGTCGCCGATCTCGTCGGCTTGGTCGTCTA
>CAZLGB010000368.1:0-2026 GCA_964558825.1 uncultured Intrasporangiaceae bacterium | reverse complement strand
AGGTCATCGCGTACTGCACCGACGGCACCCGCATGGGCGGGGCGATGGGCCACGTGTGGAATGGCTGCACGACTGGACCCTGACCGACTGCGCTCGGCTGGCCGACCTGGCGTGGGCGAGCGCCGAGCCGATCGTGCCGGTGCGCGCCGACGGCGCCGAGGTGCTCGTCGGGCCGGTCCAGCACAGCGAGGCACCCGTGTGCCTCGAGTGCGCTGAATTCGGCCGGGCGACAGCGCGTTTCGGCGTCCAAGCCCGTGACGACCTGCGCCGGCGCGGACTGGTGTCGCCCGCCGTGAGCGACGCCGTGGCCGAGCTCGTCGCCAATGTCGTCCGTGAGGGTTTGACCGGCTCGGGTCGCGTCTGGATCGTCGACGGACGCGATCTCACGGTCAGCGCGCGCGCGGCGGCGCCACGGCATACGGGCTGCACGCGGTGCCACCCGCTGCCCGACGACAGCCCCGACCGGGTGACGGCGCTGCGCCGATCCCGCGTGGTGAGTGACCCGGCGAGCCTGCGCAGCGTCAACCCGCTGACCACCCTGCCGCGGCTGCGCGCGGCGCTTGTCGACCCGAGCTTCGGGCCGGTCCGCACCCTCGGGCGCAGCGACCGGATCAGCCTGCCCATCGCCTATGCCGAGGTCGCCGACCGACGACTCGACGGAGACGGTGGCTACGGGCGCGCCACGCAGTTCGCCGACGCCGAGCGGGTCGCCCTCTTCGAGGCCCTCGAGCGGATCACCGGGATGCGTCCCGGGCGCGCGGGGACTCGGCTGCGGGCCAGCTGGCGCGAGCTCGGACCCGAGCTCGCCCTCGATCCGCGTCGGCTCGGCGAATACGAGCCGGAGGCGCAACGGCATCCACGTTTCGCGCTCGCGCCCTTCGCCGAGGACCTGCCGGTGAGCTGGGTGTGGGGCCACTCCCAGGCCCGTGGCGGCCCGCTCGCCGTGCCTGAGCAGGCGGCCTACTGGGGTGTGCCGGCCCCGCGCGGCGAGGGCGTGCTCGCCGAGTCGTCCAACGGCTGCGGGCTCGGCAACTCGCTGGAGGAGGCCGCTCTCTATGGGCTGCTCGAGCTCATCGAGCGAGACGCCTTCCTCATCGCCTGGTGGGCGCGGGCTCCCTTGCCGCGCATCGCTTTTCCCCTCGACGACCCCTTCCTCGCCATGCTCCGGGCGCGGCTGGACAGCCTGGGCTATGAGCCTCTGTTGCTCGACGCGACGACCGATCTCGGCGTGCCCGTCGTCGCGACGGTCGCTCTCCATCGCGATCCGACGAGCCAGGCGCCGCAGGCCTTCGTCGCCGCGGGGGCGCACCCGCGGCAGCGCGATGCCATCCGGTCTGCCCTGCTCGAGCTCGTCGTCAATGTCGAGCACGCCCCCGGCCTGTCCCGGGCCGGGACCGGGGCCTTCGACCGGAGCCGGTTGCGTGACCTGCTGCGCGACCCTGCGCGCATCGAGACGATCGACGACCACGTCGGGGTCAACGCCCTCCCCGAGGCGCGCGGGCGCTTCGACGCGCTGCTGTCGGGACCGCCTCCGGGGGCCGGCGCCGGGCCCGAGCGCGACGAGGAGCTGCTGGCGCAGGCTGCCGACATCGCCGTCGTCCTCGACTGCCTTCGGCAGCGCGCCCAGCAAGCCGGGGTCGACACGATCGTCGTCGACCAGACTCCCGAGCGCGTGCGCCGCGAGCTCGGACTGTATGCCGCGCGCGTCGTGGCCCCCGGTCTGCTGTCGCTGACCTTCGGGCATCTCTACCGCCGCACCCGCGGGCTCGCTCGGCTGCTGCACGTCCCCGTGCAGCTCGGGCACCTCGCTGCCGCACCGGCATACGAGCTGCTGCCCTTCGACCCCCACCCGTTCCCGTGAGCACCGCCACGCTTCCGCGCGACCTCGCCCTGCGCGCGGCCTGGTCGCACGGCGCGGGCAAGGAGCTCGTCGCCGATCCCGGTCAGCCCGCCACCCACCCCCGACCGGACGCCGACGGCCCGCAGCTGCTCGACCTCTGGCCGCGGGAGAGCGCCGACCGGGTGG
>CAZLGB010000367.1:0-2028 GCA_964558825.1 uncultured Intrasporangiaceae bacterium | reverse complement strand
TACCGATAATCACGAACAGGATTGCCAGTATTCAACCTACCTCGCCTCGGCCGCGGCAATGCGACCCTCGGCGGCGCTGAACTTGGCCTCGGCCTCACGCAACCGGGCCTCGGCCGCCTCGACGGCCTGCTGGGCGGCGGTGGCCTTGGTCGAGAGCTCGCCGAGGCGGGCCTCAGCCTTGGCGACCTGCTTGCCGGCCTCCTCCGCGCGACGCTGGGCGTCGGCAGCGGCCGTCTCGGCGTCCTGGATGCGCTGCGGCACCCCGTCGGCGTGCTGCTGGGCCTCGGCAACGGCGTTGCGCAGGCCCTCCAGGCGGCTGGCCAGCCCGTCGTGCTCGGCCTTGACCGAGTCGCGCTCGGCCTTGACGGCCGCCAGGGACTCGACCAGGCGCGTGTGCTCGGCCTCGACCTCGCTGACCTGCCCGCGCAGGCCACTGAGACGGGCCTCGAGCTCCTCGGCGACGCGGCCGTCCTGCGGCGCGGGCGCGTCGACGGCCGGCATCGCGTCGGTCAGCGGGCCCATGCCGCGCCCGGCGCGGCAGTCGTTGAGCTGTTGCTTGTAGTCGTCCCGCTGGGCGACGAGCGAGCGCATCTCGGCAACGATCTCGTCGAGGAAATCGTCGACATCGCGCTCGTCATAGCCCTTGCGGAACTGAGTGGTCTGGAAGTGCTTGTTGAGCACTTGTTCAGGCGTGAGCGCCATGGGTCACCTCGACGGCCGGCAGGTATGGACGGACCCACGGTATCGAACCCATCGGGTCTCACCCAACCCGCGGTCCGAGCTCGACCTCAGCCAGGGGTGACGCTCATGAGGAAGGACGTCAGCAGGAAGAGCACGAAAAAGGCCAGGTCGATCCTCATCCCCCCGATGGTCGGAGAGGGAATCACCTTGCGCAGCAGCCGAAGTGGAGGGTCGGTGACGGTGAAGACCGCCTCGGCGACCACGAGCATGATCCCCCGCGGGCGCCACTCACGCGCGAGGACCCTGATCCAGTCGATGATCAGCCGCCCGATGAGGGTGACGAAGAACAAGAAGAGGATGAGGGAGACGACCTGCCACACCGTGCTCATGGGCCTATGGTCGCCGATCTTGCTGAGTATGCCGGGCAACCGGCCTGTGGGCCGACGGCACGCCCACCCGTCGGGGCACCCGCAGCGACCTCAGCTCTGGTTGAAGGGCGTGCGCGCACGAGCGGGCGCCGACTCCTCGGCCGAGACCTCGACGTGGGCCGGCGAGAGCAGGAAGACCTTCGCGGTGACCCGCTCGATGCTTCCGTGCAGGCCGAAGACGAGCCCGGCAGCGAAGTCGACCAGACGCTTGGCGTCGGCGTCGTCCATGTCGGTGAGGTTCATGATGACCGGCGTTCCGTCGCGGAAGGCCTCACCGATGGCCTTGGCCTCGTTGTAGGTCCGCGGATGGATCGTCGTGATCCGGTTGAGCGTGCCGAGCTCCGTCTCGCGCACAACCCGGGCGACCGGCGTCGGCCGGGTCGGCAGCTGGGTCACGGGCGCGGCGGCGCGCTCGTCGTGACGGTCGTCGTCATAGGACTCGTCATAGGAGTCGAAGTTGTCGTCCTCCTCCGCGAGACCGAGGTAGACCATCGTCTTGCGCAGTGCCCCAGCCATGGCCTAAACCCCTTGTCGTGTCGATGCGGTGGTGCGTGGCCTCGGGTCACAGGTGACACCGCAGCCGGTCGCGTTCGACGTTAGCGAAGGGTCGGGCGGGAACCGAGGATTGCCGTCCCGACACGCAGGTGTGTCGCGCCGTGCCGCACCGCCGCCTCGAGGTCCCCACTCATTCCCGCCGAAATCCAGCAGGCGCCGGCATACCTCTCGCGCACGGCAGCGGCGACCTGTGCCAGCCGCGCGAAGGCCATGTCGGGATCCTCGTCCAGGGGGGCGACGGCCATGACGCCACCGAGCTCGAGCCAACCGCTCTGCGCGACCAGGTCGGCGAGCTCGAGCGTCTGCTCGCCGGCCGCCCCGCCGCGGTGCAGCTCGGGCCGGTCCGCGGCCGGCGCGGGAGCCG
>CAZLGB010000366.1:0-2065 GCA_964558825.1 uncultured Intrasporangiaceae bacterium | reverse complement strand
CCGGGCGAGCAGCGCCGCCAACGCCGCGACCTTGCCGGTGCGGGCCGACGTGCCCGCGACCGCGCGCGCCGTCGCCGCCACGTCGGCGAAGAGCACCTCGGACCCCTCGTGCTGCGCCACCCTCGCAGGCTAGTCGGCACCGCCGACACGCTCAGCGCAGCGCCCGCAGCTCCTGCGCCTCTTGCGGCAGACGGGCAGCAAGCGACCGGGCCAGCTCGGCGACCTCGGGGCCGGGCGACTGGTCGAGCACCTTGGCCACGAACGCCGCCCCGCCCTCCTGGTGATCGATCATCCGGCCCACCCACTGGCGGGAGAAATCGGTGCCGTCCAGCGCGTCGAGAGCGGCCAACTGGACGTCGATGAAGATGCCCTGCATCGGGTGCCCGGCGTGATTGGTGATCGCCTCCGGCGCTCCCCAGTCGTGCAGCCACTGGACCAATCGGTCGATCTCGGGCTCCTCGAGCCCCCGCACCCGATGAGCCCAGTCGACGAGTGCCAGCGGCATCCCCGACCGCCGGTCGAGGATCTCGACCACCTGCACCGTCTGACGGTGATGCAGCAGCACCATCTGGGCAAAGAGGATGTCCGCGCCCCGGCCACCCCGGGTTGGGTTGGACGCCACTGTGGCGAGGCCCCCGTTCGCTGTGCTGCCCGCCGGGCTCGCGGCCGGCGCTGCCGCACCAGGGCCCGGTGTGGCACACGATCCGACAAGCACGAGCAGCGCTGAGCTGACCACAACCATCCCCCGACGCACGCGGTCAGTGTCTCCCACCCGCCAGCCCGACGGTCGACTTTCCCCCAAGATTGCCCGGGAGCCGCGGCCGATCTCAGCTGCGGACCAGCCGCCGGATCGCCTCCGATGCCTCGCGCAGCTTGATCTCCTGCTCCTCCCCACCCTCGCGCGCAGCCGCGACGACGCAGTGACTCAGGTGCTCGTCGAGCAGCCCCATGGCGACCGACTGCAGCGCCCGGGTCGCCGCCGACAGCTGAGTGAGCACGTCGATGCAGTAGGCGTCCTCCTCGACCATTCGCGCGACCCCGCGCACCTGGCCCTCGATGCGCCGCAGCCGTTTGAGGTGGTCGTCCTTGTGTGGGGTGTAGCCGTGCATCGCGCCTCCCGCCCTCGGTGATACCCCCACAGGGTATGCCGTGCGCCTCACGCCTGCGCGGACGACTCGGCGCGGGCCAGCACCGCGGGCACGTCGGCCAGTGAGCGCATGAGGTCGTTGAGATGGGTGCACGTCGAGGGGCCGAAAAGGTTGCTCGAGACGAGATCGCGCAGGTCGGCGCACGGCATACCGACCAGGCGGGAGGCCGAGGCGCCTGCGGCGGGGCACTCGAGATGGGGCAACACGCGGGGGTCGGCGTCGACCGCAAGCACCCTCCCCTCGTTGGCCTCGAGCAGCACGAGGACGCCATATTCGTGGAGCACCCGCTCGTGGCCCGACCCGTCGACGAAGGAGTCGCGGAACATCGCATCGACGTGCACGCGCGACGGGTCGTCCGGGTCGCGGTGGGCGTCGATCCGGCGGCGCCGGGACATCCCCCAGGGCGGCAGCGCCGCGAGGGTGTGCCAGGCCCGCGCGTCGTCGGCGGGCACGAGCTGCGGCGCCTCGGGAGTGACCGGCGGTGGCGGGGTGCCGGTCTCGGACATGATCCGGGCGGCCCGCGAGGCGACGGCCCAGCCGGCACAGACGTCGAGCCGCCGACCCGGCTGGGGCACCGGTTCACCCGCAGCCGCGAGCGCCCGACGTCGGGTGAAACCGCCGACGACCATCCCGCCGGGCAGGTCGTCGAGCAGCAGATGCAGGGCCGATCCCGACTCGACGTCCTCGTGCAGCTCGCGCCACAGCCCCGAGCGCCAACCGACCAACGCCTGCCGCCCGACGAGCCGCGCGGCGGCCGCGCGCTCGGGGAAACACCGCAGCCCGGAGACCACCCCGTCGAGGACGGTGATCCCCAGCAGCGCCTTGTCGATGACGCGAGCCTCGCCGTCCGGCCCCGTCGCGATGTCGCGCGCGCGCCCGCCGACGAGCAGCGGCCCGTCCGGGCCCTCGGGGCGGGG
>CAZLGB010000365.1:0-2071 GCA_964558825.1 uncultured Intrasporangiaceae bacterium | reverse complement strand
GTGCTCCAGGCCACACCATGTGGCCGGCCACCCTGGCCCTCCCAATCACGGGGAAGGAACCTCCTGTATGTCGTTGTCCCCTCTTGCCCGGCGCGCTCTGCTGGGCGCCGGCACGGCGCTGCTTGCCACCACCGTGGCGGCCGCTTCCGGCGCTCCGGCCATCGCCGCCGCGGCCGACCAGAACCCCTACGACGCGGCGGCGGGGCACTCCTACCGTCACGGCGTGGTCCCGACCCGCGAGCTCAACACCCAGAGCCAGCGTTGGACGGCGCAGAACGCCGCCTCGGGCAAGGCCACGACCAACTCGCGCACCCTTGCCTATGGCGGCGGGGTCGACGGCATCGGCGTGACAAGCGGGGCTCCGAAGGTCTACCTCGTGTTCTACGGCAGCCAGTGGGGGACGGCAGCCACCGACGCCGGCGGCAATCTCACCTTCAGCGGTGACCCCAAGGGCGGCGCCCCCGTCATGCAGAAGCTCATGAAGGGCATCGGCACGGGTGGCGAGCTCTGGTCGGGCGTCATGACCCAGTACTGCGACGGCGGCGGCATGCTCAAGGGTGCGACCAAGTGCACCGCCACGGCTGTCCACGTCGGCTACCCGACGGGCGGCGCGTTCGCCGGTGTCTGGTACGACAACTCGGTCGCATCGCCGACCAACGCGACCGGTCACCAGCTGGCCGTCGAGGCTGTCGCGGCCGCGGCTCACTTCGGCAACACGACGGCCGCGAGCAACCGTTACGCGCAGTACGTCATCCTCTCGCCCACCGGCATGCACCCGGACGGCTTCAACACCAGCACCGGCCAGTTCTGCGCGTGGCACGACTACAACGGCGACACCACCCTCTCCGGTGGTGCGGCGAGTTCGGCCTATGGCGACATCGCCTTCACCAACATGCCCTACGCGATGGACATGGGCAGCTCGTGCGGCGCCAACTTCGTCAACGCCGGCACCGCTGGCGTGCTCGACGGTTACACGATGGTCGAGGGCCACGAGTATGCCGAGACGATCACCGACCAGAACCCGGCCGGCGGCTGGACCAACCAGACGACCTCACGGACCTACCGCGGCCAGGAGAACGCCGACGAGTGCGCCTGGATCTCTCCCGGCTCGGCCGGCGGTGCGGCCAATGTCGCCATGGCGACCGGCAGCTTTGCCATGCAGGCCACGTGGTCCAATGACACGACGAGCTGCGCGATCTCGCACGCGATCATCCACTGATCGGCTTGCTGTGAGCTGACACGCTTTGTCAAACAGACGGGCCCCGGGACCGCATGGTCCCGGGGCCCGTCTGCCTGCCGCGCCGGGTGCGGCGCAACGGCATACGCCCGATCAGAAGTATTCGGTCGGGGTGTAGACGCCCCAGACCGAGCGCAGCGCGTGGGCGACCTCGCCGCCGGTGGCGCGCAGCTTGAGCGCCTCCTTCATCGGGTAGAGGACGTTGTCGGTGCCGCGGGCAGCCTCACGCAACCGCTCGAGCGCCGCGTCGACGCCCGCGTTGTCGCGCGAGGCGCGCAGGGCGGCCAGGCGCTCGCGCTGCTCGGACTCGATCGCCGGGTCGACGCGCAGCGGGTCGTAGTCCTCCTCGACGTCGATGGTGAACTTGTTGACGCCGATGACGGTGCGCTCGTTGTTGTCGATCTCCAGCGCGACCTGGTAGGCCGAGCGCTCGATCTCGCTCTTCTGGAACCCCTGCTCGATGGCCTTGACGGCGCCGCCGCGCTCCTCGACCTTCGCCATGAGCCCGACGATCTCGGCCTCGAGGTCGTCGGTCATCCGCTCGATGGCATAGGACCCGGCGAAGGGGTCGACGGTCTTGCACACGTCGGTCTCGAAGGCGATGACCTGCTGGGTGCGCAGGGCGAGTCGAGCAGCCTTCTCGGTCGGCAGGGCGATGGCCTCGTCATAGGAGTTGGTGTGCAGCGACTGGGTGCCGCCGAGCACGGCGCCCAGGCCTTGCAGGGCCACCCGGATGAGGTTGACCTCGGGCTGCTGGGCGGTGAGCTGCACGCCCGCCGTCTGGGTGTGGAAGCGCAGCATCTGGCTCTTGGGGTTGGTCGAGCCGAACTCCTC
>CAZLGB010000364.1:0-2075 GCA_964558825.1 uncultured Intrasporangiaceae bacterium | reverse complement strand
AGCGTCACCGAGTCGGTGCGCATATAGGTGATGTAGCCGTTTTCGTAGAGCCGCTGCGCGACCCGCATCGCGTGTTTGCTCGACATCCGCAGCTTGCGGCTCGCCTCCTGCTGGAGGGTCGAGGTCGTGAAGGGTGCCGCCGGACGGCGGGTGTAGGGCTTTTCGGCGACGTCGGTGACCCGAGCGTCGGCGCTGCGCAGGGCCGTGGCGATGGCCGTGGCGCGCGCC
The DNA here is from genome assembly GCA_964558825.1 of uncultured Intrasporangiaceae bacterium. GTDB lineage: Bacteria > Actinomycetota > Actinomycetes > Actinomycetales > Dermatophilaceae > Phosphoribacter. Next base: position 1,847 of record CAZLGB010000364.1, on the reverse strand, counting down.
TCGTCGAGCTGGACCGCCTTGCCGGTGAGCCGCCCGTCGTCGGCGAAGTCGCGGCCGGTCGCCACGCGCGCCCCGTCGACCCCGGTCAGCCGGGCGACGAAGGGCTCGCGGCTCGTGCGCGGCGTGACCTCGGCCTCGACATCCCAATAGGAGGCCGCGACGAAGGCCATCCGCTCGCGCTCGCGCTCGACGACCATGCGGGTGGCGACGGACTGGACGCGGCCGGCGGACAGGCCCTGACGGACCTTGCGCCAGAGCACGGGCGAGACCTCATAGCCGTAGAGCCGGTCGAGCACCCGGCGGGTCTCCTGGGCGTCGACGAGGCGGGTGTCGAGCTCGCGGGTGTTGACCACCGCGCGCTGGATGGCCTCGCGGGTGATCTCGTTGAAGACCATCCGCTTGACCGGGATGCGGGGCTTGAGCGTCTCGAGCAGGTGCCAGGCGATGGCCTCGCCCTCGCGGTCCTCGTCGGTGGCGAGGTAGAGCTCGGAGGCGTCCTTGAGCATCCGCTTGAGCTCGGCGACCTTCTTCTTCTTGTCGGCGTCGACGACGTAATAGGGCTCGAAGCCATGGTCGACGTCGACGGCGAACTTGCCGAAAGGCCCCTTCTTCATGTCCGCGGGCAGGTCACGCGGATTGGGCAGGTCGCGGATGTGTCCGACCGACGCCTCGACGTCGAACTCCGCCCCGAGGTAGCTGGCGATCGACTTGACCTTGGTCGGCGACTCGACGATGACGAGCTTGCGCCCCTGACCTGCTGCCACGGCATACCCCTTGCGGTTTCTCGTGCACGACGTGCAGCGGATTCGTCGCTGCTCGGACGTGGTGCCCGCGACACGGTAGCTCACTGAGCTATCCAGGCGCGCCCCGACCCCCGCAAACAGTCGGAGAGGTATGCCGCCCGGCCCGCGCCCGAGCTCGGCCGGGACGGCATACTCGGTGCTCGTGAGCCTCTCGCCGACCGTCGCCGCCCTGCTCGACCGTGGCGTGCGGATGCCACTGCCCGAGACCGTCCACATCGCCGACGAAGTCGATCCGGCGCGGGTCAGCGCCGACGGCGTGACCATCCACCCCGGGTGCCGCGTCTCGGGCGCCGAGACGGTCATCTCGGCGGGCGTCACGCTCGGCGCCGAGGGGCCGGTAACGATCCACGACGTGCGGCTCGGTCCGCGCGCGTCGATCGCCGCTGGGTATGCCGCGAAAACCGTTCTCCTGGAGGGCGCCTCGCTCGGCTCGGGGGCACATGTGCGCGAGGGGACGTTGCTCGAGGAGCAGGCCAGCACGGCCCACACGGTCGGGCTCAAGCAGACGATCCTGCTCCCCTATGTCACCCTCGGCAGCCTCATCAATTTCTGCGACTGCCTCATGTCGGGCGGCACCTCGCGGCGTGATCACTCCGAGGTCGGGTCGAGCTATATCCACTTCAACTTCACCCCCGACGGCGACAAGACCACTCCGTCGCTGTTCGGCGATGTCGTCCACGGCGTGCTGCTCGACCAGCCGCCGGTCTTCCTCGGCGGCCAGGGCGGGGCGGTCGGGCCGGTGGCCGTGGGCTTCGGCTCGGTCGTCGCGGCCGGGTCGGTGCTGCGCTCCGACGTGCCGCCGGGGCGCCTCGTCGTCGTCGGGCCACCTCCGGCGATGACCGTCGAGCGGACCCCCGCCGACTATCGCAGTCTCAACCGGCTGCTCGCCAAGAACCTCCGCTATCTCGGCGAGCTCACCGCGCTCGAGGCCTGGCACCGATGGGCGCGCGGAGCCTTCTTCGCCGCCCAGCCGCTCGGGCCGCTCGTCGGTGCGGGGGCGCTCGCCATGCTCGCCTCGGCCCGCGCCGAGCGGGAGTCACGGCT
>CAZLGB010000363.1:0-2078 GCA_964558825.1 uncultured Intrasporangiaceae bacterium | reverse complement strand
TGGCGGCGAGCCCGGCCAGCTCGGTCGCCCGGTCGGTCAGCGTCAGCAGGAGTGCCTCGTCGGGGATCGGCACGCGGGCGTCGGCGGTCGCGGTGGCCGGGGCCTGACTCTCCAACCTGATCCCGCACCCCGCGACGGCGACCAGACCGGTGCCCACCCCGAGCGCCCCGAGCAGCGCGCGCCGGGACGGCATACCGACGCCGGCGGCGGAGCGAGCAGAGGCGGGGGACGGCACGGGCCGATCATGGCACGCGGCCGGTTACAGTATGTGGGCTGCGACGGCGACGAGCCGCCGCAGCCCACGCACGTCGCGTCCGGACAGTCGAAGAGCAGGAGGTGAGCGGCATGCAGTCCCGCCAGATCCGCTCGACCGTCGAGCCACCGTTGGCGGCAATCGGACTGCGCGTCGAGGACGTCTCCGTCAGCCCCGCAGGTCGTCGCTCCGTTGTGCGGATCACCGTCGACCGCGACCTGGCTCACCTGGCCGGCGACGCGACAACTCCCGTTGCCCCGCTGTCGCTCGACGACGTCGCCGAAGCCACCCGCGCCGTGAGCGCCGCGCTCGACGCCGACCCGAGCATGGGATCGGCGCCCTACGTCCTCGAAGTGAGCTCTCCGGGGGTCGACCGGCCGCTCACCAGTCATGACCACTTCCGGCGCAATGTCGGGAGGCTGGTCACCCTGGCCCTGCACGACGGCGGCACGGTCGCAGGGCGCATTCGTGCGGTCACCGAAGCGGCCATCGAGGTGACTCCCGACGCGGCAGCGACCGCGGCGACGACCGGGGTGGTGGGTATGCCGGACGGCCCGGTCCCGCTCTCGGCGGTGCGGCTCGGCCGGGTCGTCGTGGAGTTCGGGCGCGTCGAGGATCTCGATGGCGACGACCTCGACAACGACGACGATCTCGACGACGACGATCTCGACGACGACGATCTCGACGACGACGATCTCGACAACGACGATCTCGACAACAGTGACGAAACCGAGCAGGACGAGGAGGACTGATGGACATCGATCTGGCTGCCCTGCGTGCCCTCGAGCGCGACCGAGACATCAGCCTCGACGTGCTCATCCCCGCGATCGAGCAGGCCCTGCTCGTCGCCTACCACCGCACCGACGGGTCATTCCGGCTCGCTCGGGTCGAGCTGGACCGCAAATCGGGGCATGTCGTCGTGTGGGCCCGCGAGGAAGGCCCACTCGTCGAGTCCGACGAGCCGGGCGAGCGGCCGACGCGTGGCGAGCCCGGCCCCGAATTCGACGACACCCCACAGGGTTTCGGCCGGGTCGCCGCATCGACGGCGCGTCAGGTCATCGTTCAGCGCCTGCGCGACCTGGAGGACGAGGCGATCCTCGGCGACTTCAAGGGACGCGAGGGCGACATCGTCTCGGGGGTCGTGCAGCAGAGCAGCGACCCGCGCAACGTGCTCGTCGACTTCGGCACCGTCGAGGGTCTGCTGCCCGCCGCCGAGCAGGTCCCGGGTGAGGTCTACAAGCACGGCGAGCGGCTGCGGTGCTATGTCGTCAGCGTCAAGCGCGGGCTCAAGGGCCCGCAGATCGCCCTCTCGCGCACCCACCCCAATCTCGTCAAGTCGCTCTTCAAGCTCGAGGTGCCCGAGATCGCCGACGGCACCGTCGAGATCGCCGCGATGATTCGTGAGGCCGGGCACCGCACCAAGATCGCCGTGCGCTCGACCGTCCCCGGCGTCAACGCCAAGGGCGCCTGCATCGGACCGATGGGCGCGCGCGTGCGAGCGGTCATGAACGAACTGGGTGGCGAGAAGATCGACATCGTCGACTTCTCCGAGGACCCGCGCGAGTTCATCGCCGCCGCGCTCTCTCCCGCCCGGGTCCAGTCGGTCGAGGTCGTCGACCGCGACCTGCGGGCCGCGCGGGCGATCGTGCCGGACTACCAGCTGTCCCTCGCCATCGGCAAAGAGGGGCAGAATGCCCGCCTGGCCGCCAAGCTCACCGGGTGGCGCATCGACATCCGGGCCGATACGGCCATCGACCAGCCCGACTCGGCCCCGGCGTCCGCGCCCGCGCGGTCGGGCGGCGCGCCGCAGGGGCGCCCGGGCTCG
>CAZLGB010000362.1:0-2082 GCA_964558825.1 uncultured Intrasporangiaceae bacterium | reverse complement strand
GGGTGCGCCGGCGGGCGCGGCGGCGGGCCTTGGCCCCGACGATGGCGCCGACGACGAGCCCGACGACCAGCAGCGGCGGGCCGGCCGCCAGCACGACCCACCGCAGCCAGTCGGGCCAGCTGCTGGGATCGAGGAGCGACTTCTTCGCCGCCTGGGTGCGGTTGGGGGTGGTGTTCTGGGCCTGGTCGGGGCCTTGGAGGATGCTCGGCGGGCTGTTGGCGGCCGGAGGAGGCACGGCGGCGCCCTCGTTGCGCTGGTCGGAGCGCTCGTCCTGCTGGGTGGGCTTCTTGTTGCGGTCGGGCAGGAAGTGCTGCGGGAGGATCGTCTGCCATTGACCGTCGGCCTTCATCACCTCGACCCAGGCGTGTACGTCGGAGCCCTTGACGACCCCGGTCGCGTCGGGCAACGCCCCGAGGACCACCCGCGACGGCACCCCCAGCCGGGCCGCGACGAGCGCGAGGGCCGCGGCATACTGCTCGTCGTCGCCGGCCAGCTGGGTCGCCTTGACGAACCGGGTGACGCGCGCGAGCGAATGGCCGGGCAGGAAGACGTTCTGCGGCTGGTCGCCGCTGCCGCCGTCGGTGTAGGCACCCGCGCCGCGGAAGGTCGCCGCGACCGCGAGCAGCCGCCGCCATCGATCGGTCTCCCGCCCCGCCCAGGCGTCGAGCTTGGGGTCGAGGAAGGCCAGTGAGCCGGTGTCGACCGTCGTGCCGTTGGCGAGGGTGAGGTCGGTGGGCAGCTGGGTCGCCGCCGGCTCGAGGTATGCCGTGAGCCGATAGGTGTCGCCCGCGGCCAGGCGGGCCGGGAGGATGCCGGTGTCGGTGTCGGCGTTGAAGCGCAGGTCGGCGCGCAGCGTCTCCGCGCGCGGACCGGTGAAGTCGATCCCGGTGACCGTGCCGGAGGTCGGCAGCCACACCTCCGACCACCCGCCCTCGGGCACCCCGAAGGTCAGCTGGGTCTCCCGGGGATTGGGCAGGTCGGGCGGAGGCTCGGCGGCGAGACGGGATCCGACCCGGCGGAAGGGCGTCCCCGACAGGGCAGTGAGCCCTCCGCCCGAGCCGCCCGACGCGGCGACCGACCCCGGCCCGGCGGCCGTCGCACCCGACGCCGAGCCCGCCCCCCACACCGACCCGTCATAGGTGTCGAGCCGGGCGAAGGCGATGGGAGTGCCGGCCGGCAGCCCCTCGACGGTGAGCAGTTGGCGATCGAAGAGCGCCGCGGAGTTGGGCTCGGTGAATTTGCGGAATCCCGCGAGCGGAGAAGGGAATCGGGCCAAGTCGAAGGGTGGCTCCAGGCTCGTGCGCCAGACCGTGCGGGCGGCGTCGCCGGAGCCGGGCAGGTGCGGTCCGAGCAGGATCGCCCCGCCGGTCGCGAGGGCCAACAACACCCCGACGGTCACCGCTCGGGTCGTCGCGCCGGCCCCGTTCTGCAGGGCCGCGAGCCCGCGGGAGGCGCGCACCGCGGCATACCCGATCGCCGCGAGCGCGAAGGCCCCGCCCTGCCACAGCAGTGCGGCAGGGGTGAGCGTGCCGAGCAGGATCGACAGGACGAGCAGCACGACAGGGACGACGAGCGCCCGAGCGGCTCCCTGCCACCGCCGCGCCACGCCGTATGCCGTGGCGGCACCGACGAGGGCGAAGAGCAGCGGCAGCGCCACCAGCGGGCCACGCGACTCGACCGGCGGCAAGGTGGTGAGCAGCTGCTTCCAGCCGGTGACGGCGGTGGTCGTCACCGTGCCGAGTGGGGTGAGTCCGTCCTTGGCCGTCAGCACCGGCGCGACGGCGACATAGGCCAACGCCACGCCCAGCGCGGCGACGACTCCCGGCAGCCGCAGCGCCGCCGTGACGTGGGCGACGGCCAGGCCGAGCAGCAGACCGATCGCGGCGGCGAGGATCCACCACATACCGGCATAGGTCGTGCCGAAACCGACCAGCGCGAGCGCGACGAGCGCACCACAGCCGAGCAGGTCGACGAGCTGGCTGGTCGTGGGGCGAAGCAGCGCCGCCACACCCGGGGCAGCGGGGTCCGCTGCACCGCCGGAGCGTGGCCCGGGACCCGACCGCGCGCGCCGGGACGGTCCGG
>CAZLGB010000361.1:0-2140 GCA_964558825.1 uncultured Intrasporangiaceae bacterium | reverse complement strand
TTCGACGTCTCCGCCGATGAGAGATGCGAACGGATTTGCAGAAAAAGTAAACCCGTTCGACGTCTCCGCCGATGAGAGATGCGAACGGATTTGCAGAAAAAGTAAACCCCGCATCGACGTCGGCCGAACTTGAAGAACTATCGGCTGACATTGGCGGACAGTCTTTGTTATTTTTAGCGCATAGAAACAAAATGTATGCAAAGATGTTTTATTTTTATGATAGTGAAACACTGCGATCAGAGTTCCTCGTCGCCCTCTTCTTCTTCGCCGTTTGCAATCGCAGACTCACGAAACTTTGTGAGAATCGTCTGCAGCTCTGCAATCGTTTCCGGCGGCGTCCCGACTGATTCAGCAAACTCGAACAGCGCGTCGCAAGTTCGATAACGTCGCTGCTCGAGCGCACCGTACATCTGATTGTCAGCTCCATAGCCTCGTTCGCGACGCGAGTACAGAACGTGCAACCAACTCTCGATGCCGTACAAGGCGATCCACATCGCGTCGTAAATGTCGTCTTTTTTCGCTGCTCGAAATCGTTTCTGTTGATTGACACTCATAGACGGCAGAAGTTCAATGATGCGGTTGACCGGAATTAGCTTTTCTCCGTACAAAACAGAATTCTTTTTGTTTTCCTTGTACTGCTTGCTGGTGTAGAACCCGTCGCCGCTATCTCGGTTCGCATCGCCGAGACCGAAAGCCTTGAACTTTTTGCCGGGATTGTTGGCGCGAAGTGTTGCCTGCGTTTCGGTAACGCGCGGGAAAAACGGAGCGTAGCAGGTCTTCACTGAATTTGCCGATACAATCACTGCCGGCGAGACAAAATTCGCTTGACGAATGCCGACTGGACCGAATTCAGGATTGTTCAGACGCACCATGATGTCAGGCTTCGACAAAACGACGCCGCAATGTACGGCCTTTTCGAGCGCTTTCATTTCGCGACTAAACGACTGCGACTCGATCAAAACGACGCTGCTGTCGAAAATTCCTCCGTTTTTTGCCTGCTCCGAGACCCACTTTGTAAGAATGTGACAATGAGAATCGTTCGAGCACACGCCGGTTTTGTCTGCAAATTTACGCTGCGGGTCTTTGGTTTCAAACTCTTCTGCAAGCGTGTCGAGGTTGATGAGCATCCAGTTTTTCAGTGTGATTTTTGGGCCGGAGCAGCTGAGTTGAACGATTCCCATGTTGACGCGGCCGATATCGACGGCAGTGAAATTACCATCGAGTTGCATCTTCTCACACATCTCGCGCACATTTGTCCACTTGGTTGTCGTGCGAGCCGTGCGTACTCGTGTCTCTGCGACAGCCGTGCCACCGCGACGCGGAACAGAATTTGTCGCAGTAGCGTTGCTGGGCGCGGAAAATAATTGATTTGGCGGAATTCTTTTTTTCTCTTGCTCGTTTTTCGAGAGTAAGGTAGTGTTGCGCTTCGATAGTTTCAATGTCGACTGCCGAAAGCTTGTCGGCTGCGAAGGCGGCTGCTTTCCTTTCATCTCTTCAGCAAGAGTTCCAATCACAACAACCGAGTCGGAGTCAGACTCCGGCGGCTGCTGCTGCTTCTTCGAAGAGCGTTTCGCTTTCTTCTTCTTTTTCGGACGAAAATCCTCGTCATCGTCGGAGTCGTCGTCATAGATCGACTCAGCGTCGTCAAAACTACTACGAATCGTCTGAGTCGACTGCACATCGTCGTCGACGACGTGAGACTGAGGAAAGCCGCTCCGATCTTCCGGCAGCGATGTCAGAGTCTGGCTCAAGCGACGCTTCCGCGAGTCCGTCGTCGAAGAAACCCGCTTCTGCAGCGATGAAGACAAGTTGCTGGTTTCGCGAGTCGACGACGCAGACAACTGCGACGACTGAAGAGGACCCCAATTCAGATGATCATTCTTTGACATTTTATGGCAATGAGCCTGGCGAAGCAGATGTTCCTCATTTTGTTGTTCGGCCGCCTGAATGCTACAAAACACAGTACCTTCGCATCGTCGACGAACTCAACTACAAAAACTGCTGTGCGTTTTGCGACGAAGTGTTTACCAACAGCGACGTCGGCCGGCTGGCTTGTTCGTTTCATCCGATGGCGTACTACGCGTGCTGCAATCGCTCAATTACGTACGACAAAAGCGAACTGTACGGCGTTTGTCCGTTG
>CAZLGB010000360.1:0-2142 GCA_964558825.1 uncultured Intrasporangiaceae bacterium | reverse complement strand
ACCAGCGCGCGGCCGTCGGTCGCGTCGACCGGGTCGTCGGTGACCCGCGACGACCCGGTCCTCGTGCTGTCGACGCTGGCGACCGCCCGAGCGGCGGCGTTGGTGAGCGCCGATCCGGCGGCGCTGGCAGCGGCCGACGCCCCGGGCTCGGCGCAGCTGGCCACCGACTCGGCGATGATCGAGAGCCTGCGCCGGGCCGACCAGCGCTACGCGGAGCTGTCCTTCACCGTCCGCAGCGCCGAATGGGTCGGCGGCGACGACAGCAGCGCGCGCATTCTCGCGGTCGTCGACCGCAGCAGCTATCGGGTCGTGGGCCCCGGCACCGCCACGTCGGCCGTGGCCGCCGAGCCCGGCCGCCCCTTCACCTACACGCTCACCCGCGTGGAGGGAGGCTGGCGGATCGTCGACGTCGTGCCGTGAGCCATTCGACCGCGTGGTCGAGCACGGCGTGCTGGTGGACGAAGCCGCTGGCGAGCAGCGCCGCGGGCAGCACCCGCTGACTGCCGAGGATGTCGTCGGCGAACTCACCGACGACCACCCGCAGCGCGATCGCCGGTGCCGGCACGAGGGCCGGCCGGTGCAACTGCCGGGCGATGGCCACCGCGACGGCCCGCTGCCGACGAGGGTCGGGGCCGACCAGATTGACCGGTCCGACCAGCTCGGGGCGGTCGATCAGGTGGACGAGCGCGGCGACCTCATCGGGCAGGGTGATCCACGCCCACCATTGCCGCCCCGCTCCGAGCGGGCCACCGAGGCCGAACCGGGTGAGGGTGAGCAGCCGCTCGAAGGCGCCACCCTGCTGGGCCATGACCAGCCCCGTCCGGGCGAACGCCACCGGCGCGCCTGCTGCGCTGGCCGGCTCGGCAGCGCCCTCCCAGGCGCGCACGACCTCGGCGAGGAAGCCGGTGCCGGGGGCACTCTGCTCGTCGAGCAGCTCGTCGCCCCGGTCGCCGTAATAGCCGATGGCCGAGCCGTTGACCAGCCGGATCGGCTTGCCGGTCGCGGCGATGGCCTGGGCGACCGCGGTGGTGCCGTCGACGCGCGAGGACAGCACCAGGCGTTTGTATGCCGGTGTCCAGCGTTTGTCACCTACGCCCGCCCCCGCCAGGTGCACGACGGCGTCGACGTCCTCGAGGATCCGCGGGTCCAGCCCGCCCGGGCGCGGCTCCCAGCGTCGCTCCGAAGCGGTGGCCGGGGGACGGCGGACCAGTGACAGCACCTCGTCGCCTCGCTCGCGCAGGGCGCTGACCAGCGCCGAACCGATGAGCCCGGAGGCTCCGGTCACGGCGATGCGACGGCCACTCGGCTCGCCGGCCATGGGGTCAGAGCCCCAGGTCGGCCTCGAAGCTGCCCTCTTCGAGACGGGCCTTCATCGTCGCGAGGAAGCGAGCCGCGTCGGCACCGTCGACAATGCGGTGGTCGTAGGACAGGGCGAGATACATCATCGAGCGGATGGCGATCGTCTCGCCGCCGTCCTCGTCGGCGACGACGACGGGGCGCTTGACGAGGGCACCGGTGCCGAGGATGGCGACCTGCGGCTGGTTGATGATCGGGGTGTCGAAGAGGGCGCCGCGGCTGCCGGTGTTGGTGATGGTGAAGGTGCCACCGGCCAGGTCGTCGGGAGTGATCCGGTTGGTGCGGGTGCGCTCGGCGACGTCGGCGATCGCGCGGGCCAGGCCGGCGATGTTGAGGTCGCCGGCGTTCTTGATCACCGGGACGATGAGACCGCGGTCGGTGTCCACAGCGATCGAGAGGTGCTCGTGTCCGTGGTAGACGACCTCGTCACCCTCGATGCTCGAGTTGACCATCGGATGCACCTTGAGGGCCTCGACGGCGGCAAGGGCGAGGAAGGGCAGGTAGCTCAACCCGGTGCCCTCCCGAGCCTGGAAGGCGGCCTTGGACCGGGCCCGGAGCCGGGCCACCTTGGTCAGGTCGACCTCGACCACCGTGGTGAGCTGGGCCGACACCTGCAGCGACTCGACCATGCGGGCCGCGATGACCTTGCGCAGCCGGGACATCCTCTCGGTCGTCCCACGCTTGGTGGCCACCCCGGCAGGTGCTGCCGGGGCTGCGCTCGCTGCTGCTTGAGCAGGCGCAGCCGCGGCGGGTGTCGGGGCGGCCGCTGCGGCAGCCGCCGCCTGG
>CAZLGB010000359.1:0-2185 GCA_964558825.1 uncultured Intrasporangiaceae bacterium | reverse complement strand
GGCCGGTCCGCCCGCCGGGTGGGTGGTCCGGCTGCTCGCGACCGATCCGGCTGCTCGCTCGGACGTCGCGGCCTTCGCGCGGATGCGGGGGCTGCGCGTGCTGGGCGTGCGCGAGGAGGGTGAGCACACGGCATACGACGTGGCCGTGGGGCCAGCGCCCGACGAGGGGCCGGTCAGCGCCACGGCGCCGGCAGCGGAGCCTCCAGCGCAACACTGAGCCGCTCGAGATAGTCGACGCGCGGCAGCTCGATCGCGCCCAGGCTGGCCAGGTGCGGCGTCGACCACTGGACGTCGAGCAGCCGGCGCGAGTCGCCGTCGGCGGTGAGCAGGTCGCGCAGGGCGACGAGGGCGACCTTGGACGCATCGGTGGCCACGTGGAACATCGACTCCCCGGCAAAGAGCCCGCCGATCGCCACCCCATAGAGCCCGCCGACCAGCCGACCCTGCTGGCGGACCTCGACCGAGTGCGCCCACCCGAGGCGATGGAGCACGGCATACGAGGCGGCGATGTCGCGGGTGATCCAGCGACCGTCGCGGCGGCGGTCGGCGCACCCGGCGACGACGCCCGTGAAGTCCTCGTCGATGGTGACCTCGAAGCGGCCCCTGGCGCGGCGCAGCGAGCGGCTCACCCGCAGCGCGTCGAGCGGGATGATCCCGCGCGGGTCGGGTGACCACCAGCCCATGGGGGCGCGGCCGTGGCGCCCGATCCCCATGGGAAAGACGCCGGCGCAGTATGCCGCGAGCAGCGTCGCCGGGGAGAGGTCGGCGCCCAACCCGAGCAGGTCCTCCCCCGGCTGGGCGCGCGCGAGGGTCTCCTGCGCGCTGAAGAGGTATGCCGGGGGGCCGGGGTCGACGGGCACGCTGCGGTCGTCAGGAGATCGTCAGCAGGACGTCAGGACTTGGGGCAGCGGATGTGCGCGCCGATCTCCTCGGCGGCGTCGGGGCCGTAGGCCTTGGCCAGGCGCGCGACGAACTTGTGCTGGGAGAGCTGGTATTCCTGCGTGCCGACGGTCTCGATGACATAGGCGGCGAGGGTCGAGCCGAGTTGGGCACAGCGCTCGTGCGAGAGGCCCGCGGCCAGGCCGGTGAGGAAGCCGCCGCGGAAGGCGTCGCCGACACCCGTCGGGTCGACCGGCTTGACGCCGGGCACGACGTGGACCTCGATGGGCTGCTCCCCGCGCTGGCGGATCACCGCGCCGTCCTTGCCCTTGGTCGTCACCTGCACCTGGACGGCGTCGGCGAGGTCGGCCTCGTCCCAGCCGGCCTTGTGGGCGATCATGTGGGCTTCGTATTCGTTGGTGAACAGATAGGTCGCGCCCTCGATGAGGTCGCGGATGCCGCGACCGTCGAGCCAGGCGAGCTGCTGGGAGGGGTCGGCGGCGAAGGGGATCTTGCGGGTGCGGCATTCGTCGGTATGCCGTTGCATCGCCAGCGGGTCGTTGGGGCCGATGAGCACGAGGTCAAGGCCCCCGACCCGATTGGCGACCGGCTGCAGCTCGATGCCGCGGGCCTCGCTCATCGCGCCCGGATAGAAGGTGGCAATCTGGGCGTGGTCCTGGTCGGTCGTGCAGACGAAGCGCGCCGTGTGGGCCTTGCCGGAGACGTGGATCGAGGCGCAGTCGACGCCGTGGCGCTCGAGCCACGAGCGGTAGTCGGCGAAGTCCTCGCCCACCGCGCCGACGAGCACCGGGCTCTGGCCGAGGTTGGCCATCCCGAAGGCGATATTGGCCGCGATGCCGCCCCGACGGATCTGCAGGTCGTCGGCGAGGAAGGACACCGAGATCTTGTCGAGCTGCTCGACGACGAGCGAGTCGGCGAACTTGCCCCCGAAGGTCATGAGGTGGTCGGTGGCGATGGACCCGGTCACGGCGACGCGCATGGGCGCCAGGCTAGTGGACCGGGTCGTGGGGCGCCGTTTGCGGGGGCGTCGCTGACGAGTCCGGCGTTGGCGCCCAGGGAGCGGATTGTTTCCGGCGCCGGATGATGCTTCGCGACCTCCTCCTTGAGCCTCATCGCACCCCGGCTCCAGACACCAGACCCCACGACACCGGGCGTAAACGCCGAGGGCCCCCGACCGGTCACGGTCGGGGGCCCTCGGCGTGGGGCGTGACGCGGCTCAGGGAGCCGCGTGCGGCATACCTCAGCTGAAGCTGTCGCCGCAGGCGCAGGAGCTGCCCGCGTTGGG
>CAZLGB010000358.1:0-2198 GCA_964558825.1 uncultured Intrasporangiaceae bacterium | reverse complement strand
CGCCACGGCCAACGGTGCGGCGACCCAGTGGGCCCAGGGCTCCGAGCGCGGAGCCGGCGACCGCGATCAGCGCGCCGAGCGCACCGACCGGACCCAGGGCGACTCGGCTCGGGCCGACTCGGGTGAGGGTCGTGAGGGCCAGCAGCGCGAGCGCCGCCAGGGCGAGGGCCAGCGTGAGCAGGGCCAGGGCCAGCAGGGCCAGCGTGAGCAGGGCCAGCGTGAGCAGGGCCAGCGTGAGCAGGGCCAGCGTGAGCAGGGCCAGGGGCAGCGCTTCCAGAGCCAGGGTGGGGCGCCCCGCTATGACGACGACGCCGACGGGCGCTCGTCACGCCGGCGCAACCGTCAGCGCAGCCGAGACCGCAAGCGCGGCCGCGGCCCGCAGGGCCTGCCCGGCCTGCCCAGTGGCCAGGACGTGACCGAGGCCGACGTGCAGATCGCCGACGACGACGTGCTCGTGCCGGTGGCCGGCATCCTCGACGTGCTCGACAGCTATGCCTTCGTGCGGACGTCGGGCTACCTGCCTGGTCCGGGCGACGTCTACGTGCCGCTGGGCATGGTCCGTCGCTACGGGATGCGCAAGGGCGATGCCGTGACCGGTGCCGTCAAGGCGCTGCGTGAGGGCGAGACCCCGACCGCGCCGGGCGGCAACCGCACGAAGTTCAACCCGCTCGTGCGCCTCGACACGGTCAACGGCCAGCACCCCGACCAGGCCAAGAACCGGGTCGAGTTCGCCAAGCTGACCCCGCTCTATCCGCAGGAGCGGCTGCGCCTGGAGACCGCCCCGGGCATCATCACCACCCGGGTGGTCGACCTCGTGTCGCCCATCGGCAAGGGTCAGCGAGGCCTCATCGTCAGCCCGCCCAAGGCCGGTAAGACGCTCATCCTTCAGGCGATCGCCAACGCGATCACCACCAACAACCCCGAGGTCCACCTCATGGTCGTGCTCGTCGACGAGCGCCCCGAGGAGGTCACGGACATGCAGCGCACGGTCCGCGGCGAGGTCATCGCCTCGACCTTCGACCGGCCGGCCGACGACCACACCACGGTCGCCGAGCTGGCCATCGAGCGGGCCAAGCGCCTGGTCGAGCTCGGCCACGACGTCGTCGTGCTGCTCGACGGCATCACGCGTCTGGGTCGCGCCTACAACCTCGCCGCTCCGGCGAGCGGGCGCATCCTCTCTGGTGGTGTCGACTCGGCCGCGCTCTATCCGCCGAAGAAGTTCTTCGGCGCCGCGCGCAATATCGAGAACGGCGGCTCGCTGACGATCCTCGCCACGGCCCTGGTGGAGACCGGGTCCAAGATGGACGAGGTGATCTTCGAGGAGTTCAAGGGCACCGGCAACTGGGAGCTCAAGCTCTCCCGGCAGCTGGCCAATCGCCGGATCTTCCCCGCGGTCGACGTCAATGCCTCGGGCACCCGGCGTGAGGACATCCTCATGTCGCCCGAGGAGCTCAAGATCATGTGGAAGCTGCGCCGCGTGCTCTCCGCGCTCGACGAGACGCAGGGCATCGAGCTGCTCCTCGACCGGCTCAAGAAGACCAAGAGCAACCTCGAGTTCCTCGTCCAGGTGCAGCGGACCTCGTCGATCAAGCTCGACGACGAAGACGACTGATTGGTCGTGGTTTCACGGCATACGGGGCCGGGCGTCCTGCTCGCCGATGCGGTTGCCGCACGCGCAGCATGGCGTCGGACGGGCGGGGGCCCGGCCCTCGTGTTGGGTATGCCGTGGCATGGGCCTCGCGCCTGCCCAGCCGGTTCGGGTCGGATCTCCGCCCACTCCATGAACTGCTCACGTGGGGAGTTGTTCGGCAGCGGCCGGTCTAGCTGCCCCCGGAGAGTGCTCACGTGGGGAGTTGTTGGGGTCGAGCGGGCCGATCGGGCCTGGGAACTGCTCACGTGGGGAGTTGTTGGGGTCGAGCGCGCCTGATCCGAGGGCCGAGGTCTCAGGAGGTGCTCACGTGGCGAGTTGTTCGGCAGCGGCCGGTCTAGCTGCCCCCGGAGAGTGCTCACGTGGGGAGTTGTTGGGGTCGAGCGGGCTGATCGGCCAGACCTGCCCCTCGTGAAGTTGGCTTCGCCAAGCCCCGGCCTGGGGATGATCCGCGAGCGGCACGTGCCCGCGCCACGCCGCCGCTGAGCGACTGTAAACGTCGGCTGAAAGCGGACCCTCTGGCGTCGGGTGAAAATGGACCCCTCTCGTT
>CAZLGB010000357.1:0-2211 GCA_964558825.1 uncultured Intrasporangiaceae bacterium | reverse complement strand
GACCCGGCGCCAGGTCCTGGCTGCGGGAGCCATGGGTGCCCTCGCGGCGCTCGGCGGATGCACGCGTGGGGCCTCCCCCGACCAGCCGAGCGAGCAGTCCGGCGAGGCGAGCTTTCACCATCGCCCAGGCACGAGCACCGCCTGGCGCCTCGCACTGCCTGCGGTGTCCCGCGAGCCCCGGCCCCGTCTGGTCGTCGCGCTGCACGGTCGCGGAGGCAACGCCTCCGACGCCTGGTCGCTCGGCCTGCACCGCGCCGCCACCGATCGCGGGCTGGCCCTGGCCAGCGCCGACGGCGGCGAGACCTATTGGCATGACCGCCACGACGGCTCCGACACCGGCGCCATGGTCATCGAGGACCTTGTCCCCCTGCTGGCCGCCGTCGCGGGAGGGTCGTCGGGCAGCAGCTCCGCCAGCCCCAGCGCGTCGAGCGTGTGGCCGGGTGGGCCGATCGGACTCATCGGCTGGTCGATGGGTGGCTATGGCGCGCTCTGGCTTGCGGCGCGCTACGGCCCGCGCGTCGTCGGCGCGGCCGCCGGGATGAGCTCGGCGCTGTGGACCTCGGCCGGCGCCAGCGCCGCAGGGGCGTTCGACAATCGCGAGGACTTCCTCGCCCACGACGTGTTCGCGCGGGGTCCGGCGCTGGCCAAGGTCCCGATCCACCTCGACTGCGGCACGAGCGACCCCTTCATCGCCGCCAATCGCGCCTTCACCGCGGTCGTCCCGCACGCGGTGACGACCTTCGACGCCGGCGGGCACGACGACACCTACTGGTCGGCGCACGGCATACGCGCGCTCGACTGGCTCGCCGCCACCCTGCCCGCCGCCGGGTCGAGGTAATCCGCTACCGCCAGACGGTTGCCGAATACCTCGACCGGGCAGGACCCAGCGAGCGGGTCAGCGCTGGGAGGTGATGGCGTCGATCGCCTCGCGCGTGGCGAGCACCTTGCGAGCCGTGGCGACGTGGAGGTTCTCGACGAGCTGCCCCTTGTAGGTGACGACTCCCTTGCCGTCGGCGAGGCCCTCCTCGAAGGCCGCGATGAGCCCCTGCGCATCCTCGACCTGGGCGTCATTGGGTGCGAAGGCCTCATTGCACGGACCGACCTGGTCGGGGTGGATGAGGGTCTTGCCGTCGAAGCCCATGGCCCGCCCCTGGGCGCACTCGGCCGCAAAGCCCTCGGGGTCCTTGACGTTGTTGTAGACCCCGTCGACGATGACGACGCCGGCAGCCTTGGCCGAGAGCACCGCGAAGGCCAACGCCGGCACGATCGGGGCGCGTCCGGGGACGTGGAGGGCGTCGAGCTCCTTGACGAGGTCGTTGGTGCCCATGACGAGCACGGCGAGCCGGTCGGACGCCGAGGCGATGCGCGCGACGTCGAGGATCGCCTGCGGCGTCTCGATCATCGCCCAGAGCTTCGTGTGCCGCGGTGCGTGGAAGCGCTCCATCGCGCGCACGAGGTCGTGAACCTCCTTGCGGGAGTTGACCTTTGGCACGACGATGCCGTCGGGACCGGCCTTGCACGCCGCCATGAGGTCGCCCCAGTGCCACTCGGTGCCAAAGCCGTTGACGCGGATCGTCAACTCGCGCCGGCCATAGTCACCCGAGGCGACGGCCGCGCAGGCCGCCTCACGCGCGGCCTCCTTGGCGTCGGGCGCCACGGCGTCCTCGAGGTCGAGGATCAGCGCGTCGCACGGGATGGACTTGGCCTTCTCCAACGCTCGCTCGTTGGACGAGGGCATGTAGAGCACCGACCGCCGCGGCCGATATGCCGGGTGGGCGTCCGAGCTCTTCTTGGGGGACATGGCGCTCCTGTCGCGTGCGATGAGTGGGGCGGGTGCGGGGTCGGTGGTCGTCGCAGTCGAGGGTATGCCGGTCGGCCCGAATTGTCAGTCGGCGCCGGGGGCTGGGGCGGCATACAGCGCCGCGAGCTCAGGATCGGTCTTGGCCAGCCGCTCGGCGAGCTCGATCATGACGAGACACTGCTTGAGGCTGGCGTCGTCCTCCATCTTGCCGTCGAGCATGACCGCGCCGGTGCCGTCGCCCATCGCCGCGACGACCCGCCGCGCGTGGGCGATGTCGGCGGCCGAGGGGCTGAAGACCTTCTTGCCGATGGCGATCTGAGCCGGGTGCAGCGACCAGGCACCGACGCACCCGAGCAGGAAGGCGTTGCGGAACTGGTCCTCGCAGGCGACGACGTCCTTGATGTCGCCGA
>CAZLGB010000356.1:0-2217 GCA_964558825.1 uncultured Intrasporangiaceae bacterium | reverse complement strand
GCGCCCGCGGCTTCGGCCAGCGCCACGGCCCGGCGAGCGCCGGCCCAGCACGGGTCGACCAAGTCCCAGGCCTGCGCCCACGTCCAGCCCCACCGCACGGCGGAGACGACGGTGAGCAAGTCACCGCGCACCGCAGGCGGGGAGCGCTCGGCGACGATCTCGACCGACTCGGCGAGCCCAGCCCCCGCACTGAGCGCCAGAGCCAGCAGCTCCAGAGCCACGGCGACCTGCGGCGATGTGGGCGCCAGGGAGCGCGGCGTGCCCGGTCCGGCCCTTGAGCCGCGCAGGCCTCGAGGCCGACGTGGCCGACCGCCTCGCCTCGCCGCGCCGACCGCGCAGCCAAGCTCCCGACCGCGACGCGGCCAGACGAGGACGGCGACAGCGAGGACGCCGGCGACCACGCCGGCGATCGTCGCTCCGCGACCCACCAGCGCCACCTCCCTCACCGACCCGCGGCGGCGACGAGCCGGCCCGTCCACCACCGACCGAACACCAACAACAGCAGCCCGGCCACCAGGCAGACCCGAGAGACGGGGTGGCCGGCATAGAGGTGAACCGGATCGATGCCGAAGGCGGCAGCGACACCCAGCCCGACCAGGGGCAAGCCCCCGAGCAGGCGCGCAGTGGCTCGCGGACCGGCGAGCACGACCTCGGTCCGGCGCACGAGAGCACGCTCGTCACGCAGCATCCGCGCTGCGGTCTCGACGGCGGTGGCAAGGGACACGCCGCAGGTGGCCGACAGCGCCCAGGCCTGGGCGACCAGGGCGAGCTGCGGCACGTGAACGGCGCGGTCGAGGGCCGCGGCGTCGAGCGACCCGTCAGCCGTCAGGGCCTCGGCGAGCACCCGTCCCCCAGGATCGTCACGCACCTCTGCGAGGGCGAGCTCCACGGCTCGGGCGGATGGCAAGCCGGCCCGTAATCCGGCCGCCACGAGGTCGAGGGTCGAGATCACGCCAGAGATCAGGGCGACCCGACGGCGACGCAACCCCCATCGACGACTCACCCCGGTTTGGAGCGCCCTCCAACGCCGCGGCCGCGACTGGCCGCCGGGTCCGAGCAAGGGCTCCGTGACAGCAGACGCGCCGGCTGCGCTCCACGACTCGACGGAGGCCGCGCGACGCGAGGGCCAGCACAGCGCCCCGAGGGTGCTCAGGAGCGCAGCGGCAGCCGCGAGGCCAGCGCGGGTCACGGCGAGACCGCCCAAGCCGGCCCCGCATCCCAGCAAGCCTCGCTCGGCCGAGTGGCGCCGCCCCGGACCAGCCCGCCACTGCGCGCCGCCACGCGGGTCATCCCGCCACCGCCTCGGCCACGACCTCGGCGCCGACGAGCTCCTCGAGTCGCTCCCGGGCCTCGCCCCAGCGCTCGGGTGCCATGCCTCCGCCCTCCCGCAACAACACCGGGACGATGACCGGCGGACCGGGTCGACCGGGCAGCACGACCCCGAGCGAGTCGACGGCGCGCACACCCTCCGGCGTGCGGCGCAGCTGAACGACGACCTGCACGGCACTGACGACCTGCGCGCGGACGGCCTCGACGGACAGCCCGGCCAACGACCCGAGCGCCTCGAAGCGGGCGAGCACATCGGGAATCGCGTTGGCGTGCAACGTGCCACAACCGCCCTCGTGGCCGGTGTTGAGCGCCGCGAGCAGCTCACGAACCTCCGCCCCACGCACCTCACCGACGACGAGTCGGTCGGGCCGCATCCGCAGCGCTTGCCGGACGAGGGCCACCATGGTCACCTCCCCGGCCCCCTCGACATTGGGCGGGCGACCCTCCAGCCGCACGACGTGTGGATGCTCCACCGCGAGCTCGCGGACGTCCTCGACGACGACGATCCGCTCACGCGGGCCGGACAACGCCAGGAGCGCCGCCAGCACGGTCGTCTTGCCGGCCCCCGTCCCCCCGGTGACGACGAAGGATCGCCGCCGACGCATGAGCTGGCTCAGCACCCCCACCCAGCCCGCAGGCACCGCCCCCAGGGCGACGAGATCGGCCAGATCGAGCCGCTGCCGCGCCGGCACCCGCAAGGTGAGGTGGGGCCCCTCGGGCACGAGCGGCGGCAAGATCGCGTGCAGCCGCACCCCCGAGGGCAGCACAGCGTCGACGTATGCCGTGGCATCGTCGAGCCGTCGCCCCGCCAGCCCGGCCAGCCGCACGGCCAGCGCCCGCCGAGCGCCCGGCGGCCCCAGGTCGAGCTCCACGCGGCGCATCCCGTCG
>CAZLGB010000355.1:0-2221 GCA_964558825.1 uncultured Intrasporangiaceae bacterium | reverse complement strand
TCGGTGCAGGGGTCGCTCGCGATGTTCGCGATCCACCACTGGGGCAGCGAGGAGCAGAAGCAGGAGTGGCTGCCGCGCATGGCGACCGGCGACGCGATCGGCTGCTTCGGGCTGACCGAGCCGGACTTCGGGTCCAACCCCGGCGGCATGATCACCCGCGCCGAGCGAGACGGCAGCGACTGGATCCTCACCGGCAACAAGCTGTGGATCACCAACGGCTCTGTCGCCGACGTCGCCGTCGTGTGGGCGCAGACCGACGACCGCATCCGCGGCTTCGTCGTGCCGACCGACACGCCCGGCTTTTCGGCGCCGGCGATCAAGAAGAAGATGTCGCTGCGCGCGTCGGTCACCTCCGAGCTCGTCCTGGACGGAGTGCGGCTGCCGGCGTCGGCGATGCTCCCCGAGGCGGCCGGGCTCGGCGGGCCGCTGTCGTGTCTCAACGAGGCGCGCTTCGGCATCGTCTTCGGCGCGATCGGCGCGGCTCGCGATTGTCTTGAGACGGCGATCTCGTATGCCGGTCAGCGCGACATCTTCGACCGGCCGCTCGCGGCATACCAAGCGACCCAGATCAAGCTCGCCGACATGACGCTCGAGCTCGGCAAGGCCATGCTGCTGGCCATCCAGCTCGGCAAGCTCAAGGACGAGCACCGCCTCGCGCCCGAGCAGGTCAGCCTCGGCAAGCTCAACAACGTCCGCGAGGCGCTGGCCATCGCGCGCGAGTGTCGCACGATCCTCGGCGCGGCCGGCATCACGCTGGAGTATCCGCTCATGCGGCACGCCAACAACCTCGAGTCGGTCTTGACCTATGAGGGCACCTCCGAGGTGCACCAGCTGATCATCGGCCAGGCCGTCACCGGCCTCGCTGCCTTCCGTTGACCTCCCCTCCGGATCTGAGCTTCCTGCTCCCGGCCGCCAACGAGAATCGCTGGAGCGATCTGCTCGCGGCCGTGGTGTCAACCGACCCCGGTCCGCTGCGCCACCTCCTCGGCGTGGACTTCGACACGGTGCGACGGGAGGTGAGCGTGGCGCGTCCCGACGGGCGACGGCAACGGGATCGGCTCGACCTGTTGCTGGAAAGGGAAGGGCGCGCGGTCGCCGTCATCGAGGTCAAGGTGTTGTCCGATCTAGGACCTCGCCAGCTCGAGCGCTATGAGCAGGCTTTCCCAGACGTCTCGAGTTACCAGGTCCTGCACCTGAGCCGGTTGCCGGTGGGCCTGTCGGCCGCCTCCGCCTGGAAGTCGCTGACCTGGGAGACCGTGCTCACGGCATACGCGCAGGAAAGCCGACACCCCTGGGTGCGAGTGACTGCGTCAGCCTGGTTGTCCACCATCGCGAGCGTCGTGCCGCAGGTCGGGCCGGCGACCGTCTGGAATGACGTGCCCGATGATGCCCCGGGATTCGAGCTCGCGCTGCGGGCTCGCATCGCGTGGCTCGGCAACCAGCTCGACGCCACATGCACGCTCGAGCACGACATGGTGCAATCGTCCGGCGGCGGCAATTGGTGCGTGCGGATGCGGGCGCCGTCGCCCAGCGCGAAGCACTACGTGGCGGCCGAGCTGCAGGAGGGGCTCACGGCATACGAATGGAAGCCGAAGCCCGAGCGCCCCTATCGGGAGCGGCTGCCCGGGCCGGTCGTGCTCCTGGGCCTGTGGGCTGGTCCGGTGACCACATCGGAGGACTTCGACTGGGACCTGCTCGGCCGGCTCGCCAACCAACTGGTCGACCCCGAGGGGGAGCCGCCGGACGGGCGGGCCTGGCAGCGGACGCCCGCCCGGCCGACCGACCCGGTCGACCGGGCCAGGTGGCAGGCGATGGTGGACGCGGGGATGCCGCGCTGGGTCGGCAAGGGCTGGGGCATGCGGGTTGCCAAGAGCGCCGGTGAATGCCACTTCGGGGCGCGCTATGCGTTGCCGCCGACCTCGACGCTGGCTGAGGTCTTGGCTGAGTTGGATGGGATGGCGCGGCTGGTCGAGCGGATCAGCACAGCGCTTGCCTCGCCCGCTGCCGGGTCGAGGTATTCCGCCACCTCCACACGGTGGCGGAATACCTCGACCCGGCAAGGGGGCGAGGCAGGATGGGGGAGTGGACACCCCGCCTGGCTGGAGCGCCCGAGGTGACCTGGGCCCAGTAGGCGACGCACGCGCCGCAGGTGCCGCCGGTGACGCCCGCGCCGCGCTTGGGCTGGACGCGGTTGATCGGACCGCGCCCCTGGTCATGGGTG
>CAZLGB010000354.1:0-2242 GCA_964558825.1 uncultured Intrasporangiaceae bacterium | reverse complement strand
CGAGCAGCCGGCGCTCGGCCTCGAGGCGGTGCCCGACGGCCAGCCGGGCGCGGGTGCGCAACCCCGCGGTGCGATCACGCTCGCTGGCCGCGTCGGGGACGACGAGCTTGCCCGCATCCGTCGGCGTGGAGGCGCGCCGGTCGGCGACGAGGTCGAGCAGGGGGGTGTCGCTCTCGTGCCCGATCGCCGAGACGATCGGCGTGCGAGCGGCGGCGACGGCCCGCAGCAGGGTCTCGTTGCTGAAGGGGAGCAGCTCCTCCATCGCGCCGCCACCGCGGGCGATGACGATGACGTCGACCTCGGGCACCAGGTCGAGCTCGGCGATCGCCGCGCTGACTTCGGCCACCGTCGAGCTGCCCTGCACGGCGACCTGACGGATCTCGAATCTCACTGCGGGCCAACGGCGTCGAGCATTTTCGACGACGTCACGCTCGGCGGCGCTGGCCCGACCGGTCACGAGACCGACCCGGCGCGGGAGGAAGGGCAGCGGGCGCTTGCGGTCGCCGTCGAAGAGGCCCTCAGCGGCCAGCCGCTGTTTGAGGATCTCGATGCGCACGAGCAGGTCGCCCACGCCGACGGGGCGGATCTGCCGGGCTTCGAGTTGCAGCGTGCCGCGTTTGGGCCAGAAGGTCGGCTTGGCCTGCAGCACCACCCGCGCACCCTCGAGCAGCGGCGCACCCATGGCGTTGAGAGCGTGGACCGAGATCGTCACCGACAGCGACATGTCGACGTCGGGATCGCGCAGGGTGAGGTATGCCGTGGTGCCGCGCCGCTGCAGCTGCACGACCTGCCCCTCGACCCAGAGTGGCACCATCTTGTCGACATAGTCGGCGATCTTGAGGCTGAGCACGCGCACCGGCCAGGGCGCCTCGGGAGTGGTGTCCGAGGCGCGCTCCGGCAACGGCGCGGCGGCGCCGGGTGCCCGGGAGGGCGGCATACTCACACGCGGAGCGTATGCCGCGCTCGCCCCGGCCGCGGCCACGCGCCGCCGGCAGGGCAGCGAATCAGGCTCGCCGTGCCCGGATGGTCGGCCGCGATCCACCCAGCATCGCCGAGACGACCTCCTGGACTCCGGGGGACGGATCCAACCCGAGCTCCTCGCGCATATGCCGGGCGAATCGGCGGGGACGACACGCGCAGCTCTGGTGCGCGCCCCCTCACCCTCGCCCACCCCTCGACGGCCGAGGCGTCCGGCCCTGCTCCCGTCGGGGCCCACCCCGTGGGCGCGTCGACCCGTGCTCCCGACGAGCCCGACCGCCGGGCCGACGAGCTCGTGGAGTCGTGGCTGCTCGGGGACCCCGAGCCCGTCCCGACCCAAGGGTGGAGGCGCATCGTGCACGCGGCGTCGGCCGGCCGGGTCAACCCCGGCCCGGGCCCGGCCGAGCAACGGCGCGTGGCGCTGCTCGAGCGGGTCCGCACGCCCATCCCCGGCTCGCGCCGCATCGTCGTGCTCTCCCGCAAGGGGGGCGTCGGCAAGACGACGACGAGCCTCATGCTCGGGCACACCTTCGCGACCCACCGCGGTGACCGGGTCGTCGCCCTCGACGCCAACCCCGACGCGGGCAGCCTTGCCCTGCGGCTGCGCCGGGAGACACGCTTCACGGCCACCGATCTGCTCGCCGAGCGGGCCTACATCGAGCGCTACGCCCAGCTGCGCGAGTTCACCTCGCAGGATGCCCACAGTCGCCTCGAGGTGGTCGCCTCCGACGACGATCCGGGCATCAGCCGGGCGCTCGGCGCCGATGACTACACGCAAGTCATCGACGTGCTCGACAAGCACTTCAACCTCGTCATCGTCGACACCGGCACGGGCATCCTCGACGACGCCATCCAGGGCATCCTCGCCGAGGCCGACCAGCTCGTCGTCGTCATGGCCCCCGCCGTCGACGGCGGTCGGGTCCGCCGCGATGACGCTGGACTGGCTCGACCAGCACGGACACGGCGCCCTCGTCACGGGGGCGATCGCCGTGGTCAACGGCGTGCGCGGGGAGGGCAAGATCGATCTCGGTCGGTTGCGCGAGCACTTCCGGGCCAGGTGTCGGGCCGTGCACGAGACCACGAGCACGAGGGCCGCGGCCACGGCCGTGATCGCCGCGACTGACCGAGCCCCGGTCGCCCCGCCGTGCCGAGACCGCGGCGGGGCGACCGGCCCTGGCCGGGCTCGGTGTCGCTCCCGGGGTGGGAGGGGTCAGGAGGCCGCCGCGTCGAAGACGAGGGTGGCCGCGCTCACCGGGGCGACCGG
>CAZLGB010000353.1:0-2257 GCA_964558825.1 uncultured Intrasporangiaceae bacterium | reverse complement strand
TCGGCGCGTCCGGCGCCGAGCTCGCGGCCGGCACCCGCCCCGCGGGCTCGGGAGCTGACGCCGGAGCAGACCCGGGCGCCGGGATCGAGCTGGCTGCGCTGGGTCGTCCTCGGGGCCATCGCCCTCGTGCTCGTCGTCACCCTCGTGCCGACCCTGCACTCGCTGCTCGAGCAGCGTGCTCAGATCGCCGCCCTGCAGGCCCAGGTCGCCCAGCAGCAGCAGGACGTCGCCGCGCTGCAGGCCGAGGCCGACCGCTGGAAGGACCCGGCCTACGTCGAGCAGCAGGCACGTGAGCGGCTCAAGTTCGTCAAGGTCGGCGACCGGTCCTACAGCGTCATCGACCCCGCCGAGGCGGCGCGCCCCACGGTGGCCGGCGCGGTCGTCGCGGCGCCCAAGGCCGATGCCAACGTCCCGTGGTTCGGCCAGTTGTGGCAGTCGGTGCAGCTCGCCGACCGCCCGACCGCGGGATTGGTGCCCGCTCCCAGCCGGTAACCTCGCCCAGGTGACCGACCCGGCATACCCCATCGAGCCCGTCGACCCGCGCGATCTCGCGGCGGTGGCGGCCCAGCTCGGGCGTGAGCCGCGTGGGGTCGTCGCCGTGGCACACCGCTGCCCGTGCGGCCGACCCGATGTCGTGCGGACCACACCGCGGCTGCCCGACGGGACGCCCTTCCCGACGACCTACTACGCGACCTGCCCGCGGCTCACCGGCGCGATCAGCACCCTCGAGACGCAGGGGGTCATGCGCGAGATGCAGGAGCAGCTGCACGCCGATCCCGTTCTTGCGCAACGATATCGGCGGGCCCACGAGTCCTATCTCGCCGATCGCGCCGAGCTGGGCGAGGTCGTCGAGATCGCGGGCATCTCGGCCGGCGGGATGCCCGACCGGGTCAAGTGCCTGCACGTGCTCATCGCGCACTCCCTCAGTGTGGGCGAGGGCACCAACCCCCTCGGCGATATCGCCCTGACGCTGCTGCCACAGTGGTGGGAGGGCGGATCGTGCTTGTCGGCAGCCGCCGACGACGATGACCCCAACGAGGGCGCCGACCGCCCCGACGCACGGAAAGAAGGCTCTGATGACTCCCGGTGAGGCCCACGGCGAGCGACCCAGCCCTGGGCCGGGCCAGGTCCGCGTGGGGGCGATCGACTGTGGCACCAACTCGATCAGGCTGCTCATCGCCGACATCGACCCGGCCACCCGCCAGGTCGTCGACCACCTGCGCCGGATGGAGATCGTCCGGCTCGGCCACGGGGTCGACAAGACCGGCGTGTTGGCCCCCGACGCGCTCGAGCGCACCCTCGCGATGACCCGGGAGTATGCCGGGCAGTGTCGCGAGTGGGGGGTCGAGCGCATCCGCTATGTCGCCACCTCGGCCAGCCGCGACGCCCGCAACGCGGGCGACTTCGTCGCCGGGGTGCGGGCGGCATTCGCCGATCTGGCGGCCCCCGACGGCGCCCCGCTCGACGTCGCCCCCGAGGTCGTCAGCGGCGACGAGGAGGCCCGGTTGTCCTTCCTCGGCGCCACCGGCGACCTGCAGGCGGCCGGCATACCCGGGCCGTATCTCGTCGTCGACATCGGCGGCGGCTCGACCGAGCTCGTCCGGGGCACCGACCGGGTCGAGGCGGCCCACTCGGTCGACGTCGGCTGCGTCCGGATGACCGAGCGCCACCTGCGCTCCGACCCGCCGACCGCAGCCGAGATCGCCGCAGCCGACGTCGACATCGACCGGGCGATCGGCGTCGCAGCCGACCTGGTCGACGTGCATCCGGTCCGCACCCTCGTCGGGCTGGCCGGCAGCATCACGACGGTGACCGCCCAGGTCCTCGGGCTCACCCACTACGACTCCGATGCCATCCACCTCTCGCGCGCCACCCCGGCCCAGGTGCAGCGGGCCTGTGCCGAGCTGCTGGCGATGCCGCGCGCCGACCGGGCGGCCTTGGGCTACATGCACCCCGGCCGGGTCGACGTCATCGGCGCCGGCGCGCGCATCTGGTCGCGGGTCATCGACCTGGTCACCACTGCGACCGGCCTCGGCGAGGCGCTGCCGGTCATCACCTCCGAGCACGACATCCTCGACGGCATCGCCCACTCGCTGGTGCCGTGACCGTCCGGCTGCCCCACCCGGTGACCGGCCTGCCGATCGCCTCGCCGGCCCCGCCGGATGGCGGGTGGCCGGGTGACCCGGCGACACGGCATACGTCCGTCGCGCGGGACGCCGAGGCGGTCGCCCGGCTCGCCGCGTCGGCGCGCACCGTC
>CAZLGB010000352.1:0-2258 GCA_964558825.1 uncultured Intrasporangiaceae bacterium | reverse complement strand
TCGCCCACGGGGCGACCCTGCTGCAGGTCGAGGGCAACTTCGACGACTGCCTCACCGTCGCGCGCAAGCTCGCCGAGAGCTATCCCGTCGAGCTGGTCAACTCGGTCAACCCGGCCCGCATCGAGGGGCAGAAGACGGCGGCCTTCGAGATCGTCGACGCGCTCGGCGACGCGCCCGACATCCACTGCCTGCCGGTCGGCAACGCCGGCAACATCACGGCCTATTGGCAGGGCTATGGCGAGTATGCCGCGGGCACGCCGGGCGCGACCGGCGCCGCCGCGAGCGGTGGTCCGGCCACCCATCTGCCGCGGATGTGGGGCTTCCAGGCCGCGGGCGCCGCGCCGATCGTCCTCGGTCACCCGGTCGACGAGCCGGAGACCATCGCCACCGCCATCCGCATCGGCAACCCCGCGTCGTGGTCGCAGGCGGTGGCCGCCCGCGACGAGTCCGGCGGTCGCATCGACGCGGTGACCGACGAGCAGATCCTCGCGGCGCATCGCATCCTCTCGGCCCGTGAGGGCGTCTTCGTCGAGCCCGGCTCGGCCGCGTCGGTTGCCGGCCTGCTCGCCTGCGCCGAGGCCGGTGACGTGCCCGCCGGGGCTCGGATCGTCTGCACCGTCACCGGGCACGGCCTCAAGGACCCCCAGTGGGCCCTCAAGCGGGCCGACGGCAGCGAGGTCACCCCGACGCGGATCGCCGCCGAGGCGTATGCCGCCGCTGTCGCCCTCGGGCTGGACTGAGCACGATGTCAGAGGCCCGTCCGGGGCTGCGCCCGGGAGCCGCCGTGCGGGTGAGCTCTCCGGCGAGCAGCGCCAACCTCGGGCCGGGCTTCGACTCGATCGGACTGGCGCTGGGTGTCTGGGACGAGTTGGACTTCACGGTGACCACCGAGCCGGGCCTGCTGATCGAGGTGACCGGCTCGGGGGCCGCGGGGGTGCCCCGCGACGAGTCCCACCTAGTCTATCGCTCCTTCCTCGCCGGCCTGCGTCGGCTCGGCGTCGACGCGCCCGCCGGGCTCAGCCTGCAGACCCGCAACGCGGTGCCGCACGGGCGGGGGATGGGCTCCTCGGCGACCGCCATCGTCGCCGGCGTGGCCGCGGCATACGGCCTGGTCGCCCTGTCCGGGCCCGAGCCGGTGGCCGCGGGCGGCGAGGTCGCCGTCGACCTCGCCGCGGTCAGCGCCCTCGCCAGTGAGCTCGAGGGACACCCCGACAATGCCTCCGCCGCGGTCTATGGCGGGATGACGCTGTCGTGGCTCGACGACGAGACCGGTGACCCGGTGACGGTCCGACTCGGGCTGCACCCCGAGCTCACCGCGGTCGTCTTCGTGCCCGAGGCCACGCTGGCGACCCACACGGCTCGCGCCCTGCTGCCCGAGCGAGTTCCGTTGCGCGAGGCCGCATTCAACACCGCACGCGGTGCCCTGCTCGTCGAGGCGGCGACCCGCCGTCCCGACCTGCTCGTCGCCGCCACCCGCGACTGGTTGCACCAAGAGGCACGCCGGCCCTCGTATGCCGCGTCGATGGCTCTGGTCGACCGGCTGCGGGCCGCGGGCCACGCCGCCGCGATCTCCGGCGCCGGGCCGAGCGTCCTCGTGCTCACCACCCGGGAGCGGGTCGAGCAGGTGACGGCCGGTCCGCAGGCGGGGGACTGGGAGCGGCGGGTGCCCGGCATACCCCTGCAGGGCGTGCGGGTGCACGCTCGCTGACTGCGCCGCCCGGCACCCGGTGCGCGAGCTGGAGCACCAGCGGTCGGGCGAGGTCGGATCCGCCACAACGGCGGTTCGGAACAGTACGGGCCGCGAAGGTGTTACATTGATGCCGCAGCACGCGAGAGGACACCGGCCAAGCCGGTCCGAGCGAGGCGGCATTCCCCCACTGGACCGGCGACACACGCCTGTGTCGCGCCGAGGCGCCAGCACGGGATTCCATTTGCAGCGGTCGGCGTGGGGCTGACCGCACACTCGGCTCCCCGCAGGGGAGGCCGACGGACGAGGGGAAGGATCCTTCGTGACAGACACCACCGAGACCGTGTCGCGCTCCGGCGCGACCGCTGGCGGTCTCGCCGGACTGAAGCTGGCGGAGCTCAAGGGCGTCGCATCGGGGCTGGGCATCACCGGCACGGCCAAGATGCGCAAGGACGACCTGGTCGCTGCCATCTCGGCCCAGCAAGGGGGCGCATCGCGGGCTGCGGCCGGCGAGGGCGCTGGGGGCACGCGGCGCCGCCGGGCTTCGGCTCCGCAGGGTATGCCGCAGGAC
>CAZLGB010000351.1:0-2290 GCA_964558825.1 uncultured Intrasporangiaceae bacterium | reverse complement strand
ATCGGCGGCAACCTCCCGACCGCGCCGGCGCTCATGGGCAACACCGTCGTGTGGAAGCCCGCGCGCACCCAGCAGCTGGCCGCCCACTACACGATGGCGATCCTCGAAGCGGCCGGCCTGCCGCCCGGTGTCATCAACCTCGTGACGAGCGACGGGGCCACGCTGTCCAATGCCGTGCTGTCCGACCCCGACTTCGCGGGCATCCACTTCACCGGGTCCACGGGGGTCTTCCACTCGATGTGGGAGACCGTCGGCAAGAACATCGGCACCTATCGCACCTATCCGCGCCTCGTCGGCGAGACCGGGGGCAAGGACTTCATCGTCGCCCACCCCTCGGCCGACGTCGACGTGCTGCGCACGGCGATGGTCCGCGGTGCCTTCGAGTTCCAGGGCCAGAAGTGCTCGGCCGCCTCGCGCGCCTACGTCCCGGCGTCGATCTGGAAGAAGCTCTCCAAGGACCTGGCGGCCGAGGTCGACTCGCTCACCCAGGGCGATGTCACCGACTTCTCCAACTTCATGGGCGCGGTCATCGACGGCGGGGCCTTCGCCGACCACAAGGCGGCGATCGACCGGGCCAAGGCCACGAGCGGCATACAGGTCGTCGCTGGTGGGACCTATGACGACTCCGAGGGCTACTTCGTGCGGCCCACGGTGCTCAAGATCGACGACCCGACCGACGAGGCCCTCAAGACCGAATACTTCGGCCCGATCCTCTCGGTCCACGTCTATCCCGACCGGTCCTACGAGCGGATGCTCGACCAGATGGAGTCCTTCGCGCCTTACGCGCTGACCGGCTCGATCATCGCCCAGGACCGCGCCGCGATCGTCCACGCCGCCCACAAGCTGCGCTACGCCGCGGGCAACTTCTACATCAACGACAAGCCGACCGGTGCGGTCGTCGGCCAGCAGCCCTTCGGCGGCGGCCGGGCGTCGGGCACCAATGACAAGGCCGGCGCGGCGCAAAACCTCATGCGCTGGACGTCCGTCCGCTCGATCAAGGAGACCTTCGTGCCGCCGACGGACTACCGCTACCCGCATATGGGCTGAGCCACACCCGCGCAGTAGCCTGCAGCCAGACGGTCGTGCCGACCGTCTGGCTGCAGGCTTTCAGGGGGTGCTTCCACGATGCGCGGCGATGGTTTGTCACTGGCCGGGCCGAGATGGGTCGCCGGGCTCGGCCTCCGGTCGAGGGGCGCCCTCTTCGCCGCAGGCGACTGGCGTGTCTGAGCGCCGGGGTTC
The DNA here is from genome assembly GCA_964558825.1 of uncultured Intrasporangiaceae bacterium. Lineage (GTDB taxonomy): Bacteria > Actinomycetota > Actinomycetes > Actinomycetales > Dermatophilaceae > Phosphoribacter. The sequence goes on along the minus strand of CAZLGB010000351.1, from coordinate 1,051 downwards.
GCGCGACGACGCTGGGCCTCGCGTCCTCGCCCTCGTCAACCTGCGAGCCACTCAAGCCTTTCTGATCCTCGGCTCACCGTGGATGGTTCCGGTTCTTGCGAACGAGTTTCAACGGAGGGGCGGCGCCGGCCTGCTGTTGGCGGTCGGCGCCGTCTACTCGGTCCTTCAGGTCATCTTCCGAGGCTTTCGACGCCGCGCTCGCATCCCAGCGAGAGTGCGCAATCTCGCGTTCCTTGTGGGGCCGGTTGACTCGACGGGATCATCGACGTCGTAGCCGGCTCGGAAACGCGGGCTTGCCTAATCCGGGTCGGTGGTGTGCCCGAGCTCGGCGAGCCACTCCAGGCCGACGCCGTATTCCTTGTGGACCCCGGCGATGACCGTGGGCGCGGCGGCTGACTCGATCTTGCCGCCGACGAAGGGCAGTGAGCACTTGAGGTTGCCCTCGACGATGACCTCGGTGCCGCCCTCGACCGGCACGATGCGGATGTCGCCCTTGAGCCCGATCGGCGCCGAGCCCAACGCGATCTGCAGGTCGCCGATGCGGCTGCCGTCGGCCTCGGCCGGGCCGTAGATGATCGTCTCGACGATCTCGATCGACTGACCCACCATGGAGCGGGCGTAGTCGGGGAAGCCCTGGGTCGACATCTCGCGATGGGTGATGACCGTCGCGCCGTCGGAGGTCCGTGTCACCGACGCGGAGTGGCGCACAGCGAAGGTCGCCGCACACACCCGGGCGTGGAAGGCCTCGTCGACCATCATCTCGAAGACCACATCGGGCTCGGCGGGATAGACGAGGATCTCGGTGATCTCCATGGCGGCTGAGACTAATGCCGACGCGGGCAGCCGAGCCAACTCGGCATACCCGTCGGGCCGACTCCTCGCACCGCGATCGCCGAGCGACCCAGACCTGAGCGGCTCAGCCGCGCGCGGAGCGGGTGACCTCATCGAGCCGGGCGCCGGCCCGATCCAGGCCGCGGGCCAGGCCCGCCCGGGCGCGACCGAGCTTGGCGGCGATCCGCTCGGCCTGGCCCTGCAGGTCCGGCAGCGCGGC
>CAZLGB010000350.1:0-2295 GCA_964558825.1 uncultured Intrasporangiaceae bacterium | reverse complement strand
CACCCGGTGCCGACGACCTGCGGGTGGGCGGCGAGCATCGCCAGCATGCCGAGGTTGGCGCCAGAGCCGAGCCCGGGCTTGCCGGTCGCGCCGCCCGCCCCCGGCAGCGCCGGCGTCGTGCCCTCGGTCACCGTCGTCCCCGACGGCGCCGTGAAGGTGAAGTTGCGGTCCTCGGGCACCCCGAAGTCGACGCTGCTGAAGCCGACCTCGATCGCCGGGGTGTCGATGCGCGTGGACATCACCTGGGCGCGCAGCGGCACCTTGGTCTCGGCGTCGATGGCGATGCGCACGCCGGCGACGAGACTGCCCGTGTCGCGCGGGGTCAACACCAGTTGGTATGCCGCGCGGCCGGCGACCGTCGTGGTGCCGGGGGCGGTGACCTCGGTGGACGGGTCGAGCATGGCCAGCGCCTGGTCGGCGAGCTCCTGCGGAGTCTTGGCGAGGCTGCCGGCGAGGCCGGTCGCCGCGACCGAGGGCAGCGTCGTGGCCAGGCTCTTGGAGCCGCTCGCCTCTGCGGGCATCGTGTAGTGAGTGGCCTTCTGCTCGGAGCTGGACCACACCCACACATCTGACCCGTTGCGGATGACGTCGGACTCTCCCGCCGAGCCGAGCAGGGCCACCCGGGCCTTGTCGGGACCGGCATACCAGACCCGCCAGGTGTGGGTGCCGCTCGTCACCGACTGCAGGTCGGCCGAGCCTCGGCCGGCCGAGCCGGGGAGGCTGACCGCGGGCAGCCCGAGGTCGGCGCTCTGCACGACCGTGCCGGAGAGCCCGACGAGCTTGGCCTCCTGCAGGTCGACGAGCAGCGCAGCGGGGGTGCGCGGCGGCAGCGTCGGGTCGGCGGTCGCCGCGAGCGAGCCGATGACACTGCCGGCGGCGACGACGGCGAGCGCGGCGGCCGGGCCGGCCCAACGGACCCACGGATGACGGGTGACGATGCTCATGACGCCATCCTCACCCACCTCGGCTGTGCGGAGCCTGAGAGCGACGCTGTGCCATCGTGGAGCCGTGCGAGTGCTCATCGTCGAGGACGAGGCCGGGATGGCCCGGGCGCTGCGCCGCGGCCTCGAGCGCGAGGGTTTCGTCGTCGAGCACGCCGCCGATGGGCGCAGTGGGCTCGCCGCGGCGCGCTTCGGGGCCTTCGACGCCGTCCTGCTCGACGTCATGCTGCCGGGCCTGAGCGGCTACAACGTCGTCAAAGCCCTTCGCGCCGAGGGAAATTGGGTGCCGGTGCTGATGATCTCGGCGAAGGACGGCGAATACGACGAGGCCGACGGGCTCGACTATGGCGCCGACGACTGGCTGACCAAGCCCTTCTCCTTCGTCGTGCTGCTGGCCCGGCTGCGCGCCCTGCTGCGCCGCGGAGCCTCCCCACGCCCGGTGCTCGTCAGCGCTGGCGGGATCGAGCTCGACCCTGGCACTCGTGGGGTGCAGGTCGACGGGGCCGACGTCGAGCTCGCTCCGCGCGAATTCGCGCTGCTGGAAACGCTGTTGCGCGCTGCACCGACCGTCGTGGCCAAGCAGGCGCTGCTCGAGTCGGTCTGGGACGACCCGGACACCGACCCCAATGTCGTCGAGGTCTATGTGGGCTACCTACGGCGCAAGCTCGGTCGCGAGCGCATCGAAACCGTCCGCGGCGTGGGCTATCGGATCCGCCCGTGAGCGCAGCCGACCCCGGAGCGACGCCCGCCGTGCCCCGCGGCATACTCACGCGGCTGAGTCTGCGCGCCCGGCTGCTCACCATCGGGGTGATCGGGGTCGCGGTGGCCCTGCTGCTCGGCGGCCTCGCCCTGTATGCCGCGGTCTCGACGAGTCTGGACCGCACCGTCGATGCCCAGCTGCGAGCGATCGTCACCCAGGTCGTCACCCTCGTGGACACCAACCGGCTGCCCGACCCGATCCCGCAGTCGGGGGCACAGGTCGTGCAGGTGCTCGACGCCCAGCACCGCGTCCTCGACGGGTCGGCCACCGCGGATCGGCTCACCCCGCTCGTCTCGCAGGACGAGCGGGCGGCCATCGAGGCGGGCCAGGTGCTCGTCGTCCCGGCCAACCGGGCCGCGCAGTCGGGCGCCCTGCGGGTCGCGGGAGCGGCAACGGGGACCGGCGAGCATCGGGTCTTCGTCGTCGCCGCGCTCCCGACGGCCGAGATGCAGCAGGCCCGCGACACCCTGCGGGCGCTGCTGCTCGGGTCGTTGCCCGTCTTCCTGCTCGTCATGGCTGCCGTGGCCTGGCGGGTCGTCGGCGTGGCCTTGCGCCCGGTCGAGGATCTGCGCCGCGGCGCCGAGCGGATCGGGG
>CAZLGB010000349.1:0-2307 GCA_964558825.1 uncultured Intrasporangiaceae bacterium | reverse complement strand
CAAGGCCCGCGGCGTGGCCTTGTCGGCGACCCATCCGGCGAGCCGCCCTATCGCGCCGGGCAGCGCCGCCAGGGCGGCGGCCAAGGCCCCCAGCCCGAGCCATCCCGCGACGAGTGTCGCCGCGATGAGGATCACAGCGATGAGCAGCTCACTGGGGTCGAGCGGCCCAGGGCGTGTGGCCAGCCGCCATTGCGCAGTGCTCAGCCGGGCCAGGGCCAGCGTGGCGGTGCCGGCTCCCAAGCCGCTGGCCAGCGCGACGAGCAGCGTGCGGGCGACCGGAGTCGACGACATGGTCGCGGTCAACGCGAGCGCCTCGGACGCGATCCGTGACGGGTGAGCCTTCATTCATCCCCCTGATGACCATGAATGACTATTAATGCCTATAGATGCCTATGGATGCGTATGTTGGCCTAAGTTTGACTATCAGTCAAGCGATGTGCTCTCCGGTGGCCCCGGAGCGCGGGCAGGACCACAATGAGGCGTGCGGTGGGAACGACTCTTCGAGGACCTGCAGGCGCAGGTCGACGCCGACGAGGCGGCCGGGCTGCTCGCCGAGGTGGCCGACCGCACCCGCCGCGAGCGGGCCGCCCTCGGCCTGCACGAACGACTCGCGGCCGCCCGGCATACCACCACGACGGTGAGCGTCGCGGGACTGGGCACGCAGACGACGCTCATCGCCGATGTGGGAGCCGACTGGGTGCTGCTACAGCTCGGGCCGCGCGATGCCCTGGTGCCGTTCGCCGCGCTGCGGTCGGTGGCGGGACTGTCCGGGCGAGTCGGGGCGCCCAGTCAGGTCGCCAAGGGCTTCACGCTCGGCGCGGCCCTGCGCGCCGTCAGCCGCGACCGCGCCGCCGTGCTCGCGGTGCTCGTGGACGGGCAGCAACTCTCCGGCACGATCGACGCCGTGGGCGCTGACGCCCTCGACCTCGCCCGCCACCCCGCCGACCTCCCGCGCCGACCGGAGAACGTCTTCGAGGTGCTGACCATCCCGTATGCCGCGATCGGCGCCGTGCTGCGCCAGTGACCCAGGCCGCGGCGCGGCCCCCGCGGCTGCCCGCGCGGCGAGGTGAAGCGAGGCGCGGCTCAGTCCGTCGGCTCCTCGTCGGACCCCGCGCCGCCGAAGGGATGGGTGGAGACGAACTCGCGGGTCTGGGTATACATCCGCTGGATGTAGGCCTCGAGTTGCTCGGCCTCCACCCTCCACGCGCCACGCGCCCCGACCTTGATCGCCGGCAGCTCACCCGAGCGCACCAAGGCATAGACCGCGGCGCTGGACACATTGAGGATCTCGGCGACGTCGGCAAGCTGCAGGAAGCGAGGCGGCATACCCGGGAGTTTCGCACAGCACCCCCGAGCAACCGTGACGATCCACAGGCAGCGCGCCGTTGTCCACAGCCGCGCGTGCTCCGGTGGCGACGGCCACGCGGTCCGGCCATGATGAAACGGTGAGCACTTCAGGGGGCGTCGGCTCGGCCCTTCCCCGCCCGTCAGCGGCGCGGCTGCAGCGACCGTCATGGCGGGACGGCCGCCTTCTCGCGGGCGTGCTGCTCGTCCTGCTCGCGACGGCGCTGGGAGCCAAGGCGGTCGCCAGCGCCGATGACCGCGTGCCGGTGTATGCCGCCGCGGTCACCCTCAAGCCCGGCGACCGGCTCGGGGCCGACGAGGTCACACGCGTTGACGTGCAGCTGGCCGCCGCCGACGGCACCTACCTGTCCGGGGTGGGTGACGTGCCGGCCGACTCCTACGTCCTGCGCGAGGTGCGCCCGGGCGAGCTCATCCCGGCCAGCGCCATCGGCGGCATGGACCAGATCGGCCTGGCCCCGGTCACCCTGCGTGCCGATGCCAACTCGGTCCGCGCGCTCGTGGCCGGCTCGACGGTCGACGTCTGGATCAGCCGTCGCGACCCGAGCGCGACTCAGGAGCGCTACCTCGAGGCCAGCCTGGCGCTGCACTCGGTCGTCGTCGCGTGGATCCCTTCCGATCAGGGGTCATTCGGGGTGACGGCTGCGACGGCGTCGGTCCAGGTGCTGGTCCCGGCCGCCGACGTGCAGAGCGTCATCACGGCCGTCGATGCTTCGGCCCGGTTCACCCTCGTCCCGGTCCCGGGGTCGCTGCGCGCCAGGTCGTCATGACGGCGGTGCTCGCTGCGCTCGGCCCACGCTGGGACGGGCCGGTGGTCGCGGCGATCGAGGGTGGCGGGCAGCTCCGGGTCGCGCGCCGTTGCGCCGACCTCGCCGACCTGTTGTCCGCGGCCGCTGCCGGGCACGGCTCGGTGGCCCTCGTCGGGGCCGATCTGCGCGGCCGGAC
>CAZLGB010000348.1:0-2316 GCA_964558825.1 uncultured Intrasporangiaceae bacterium | reverse complement strand
TAGGGGCGGCCGCCGAGGCTCGGGTTGGCCAGCGCGATGGCCCGGCGCTCGCCGCCGCGGCCGACCGGCACGAGGTCGCCCGCGACGCCGGCCAGCTCGAGCAGCTTGGACCACTCCCACAGATGCGGCTGGGCCTTGGAGCGCGGGGTGAAGGGCATGAGATCGCCGATCTCGGTCCACAGCGGGACGAGCAGCTCCTTCTCGAACCCGCGATAGAGCTCCTCGAGCGCCGGCGTGACGGGCGGCTGGCCGGGGGCGTCGGTCGCGATGAGCTGCACGGGCGAGGGCACGGGAGCCGGGGTCATGGGGAGCCTCCTGAACGGCACGGCGGTGAGCACGGTGGCGGTGCCCTCAGCTTGCCGCATATCCCGCTGGGCAGAACCTCATATTCTGTTGAGCAGAATCAGGGCTAGGGTCGGAGGCATGACCCGGGATCTCAAGCAGCGACCGGCATACGCGATCACGAGCGTCGACCACGCGCTGCGCCTCGCGACGATCCTCCAGCTGGAGGGGTCGATCACCGTGGCCGAGGCCGCCGAGCGACTCGGGGTGGCGCGCTCGACGGCGCACCGGCTGTTGGCGATGCTCGTCTATCGCGATTTCGCCCGCCAGGACGATGCGCGCAGCTATTGCCCTGGCCCGGTGCTCGAGCTCGCCGCGCACTCGCGCTCACTCGCGGCCGACCTGCGTGAGGCCGCGCTCGCCCCCATGGCCACCCTCGTCGAGGCCATCGACGAGACCGCCAATCTCATTGTGCGCGCGGGGGACACGGCTCGCTTCATCGCCTCGGTCGAGTGCCGCCAGGCGCTGCGGGTGGGCAGCCGCGAGGGGATGGTCTTTCCCGTGCACCGCGTCTCCGGTGGGCTCGTGCTGCTCGCCGACCTGCCCGACAGCGAGGTCATGGCCCTGTATGCCGTGGAGCGCTTCGCCGAGCGGGCGCACGAGCGGCCCGAGCTGGCGCCGTTGCTGCGCGATCTGGCCCGGGTGCGCTCCAGCGGGCTCGCACTCAACCAGGGGCGCTCGGAGCGCGGCGTCGTCGCCATCGGCCGGGCCGTGCGCGACCCCGCCGGGCAGGCCGTGGCCGGCATCTCGATCTCCATGCCGAGCGTGCGTTATGCGCCGACCGATCTGCCGCGCATCGACGCCGCCCTGCGCGCCTGCGCCGTCGCGATCACGGCGGCGCTGCCGGGTTAGACCAGGGCTGCTTCGCAGATGCTCCGAGCTGCTCGGCCCGGGCGAGTGTCGGTGCGCCCTGGTGGAATGGGTGCACCACCGTCCGACAGGAGTCACCCGATGCCCTTCCTCGCCCCGCCGGTCCGTGACGAGCGCGACGGCTATGCCGCCTTCATCGCCCAGCAGCAGGACGCCATCCGCGCGCTGGCCCACGGTCTCACCGATGCCGAGGCGTCCTCCGCCCCGAGCTCGAGTGCGATCAGCGTGGCGTGGCTGGTCAAGCATCTGACTGTCGTGCAACGCAATTGGCTCTCCGGCGTGCTGGCGGCGCCAGAGCCGATTCCGGCCGACCAAGCCGCTGCGGCCGTGCAGCGGCCCGACGCTCTCGCCCCCGACGACACCCTCGCGAGTCTGCTCACGGCATACGACGAGGTATGCCGGGCCGTGCTGGCCGCAGTCCGTGACCGAGACCCCGGGCTGGCCGTGCCCGTGCCCGATGCGCCCTGGTTCCCCAAGGACGTCACCCACTGGTCGGTGCGCTGGGTCTGGCTGCACCTCATCGAGGAGCTCGCCCGGCACGCCGGCCACGGCGACGTCGTCCGCGAGACCCTCGACGGCGCGACGATGTATCCCCTCGTGGCCGCCTACGAGGGCCTGCCGGCCACGCCGTGGCTGACGCCGTGGCAGCGCGCGACTCCGGCAGCGGTGGCCGACTGACCGACGTCAGCCCCGCAGGCGGGCGGCGTCCTCGGGGGTGTCGATGTCGGCGGTGAGCTCAGCCGGGGCGGCGATGGTCGCCAGGCGCAGTCGTCCAAGCAACCGGCCGAGCGAGCGATCGGTCGGGTCGCCGAGTTCGGCGACCGCGCGCTCGAGCTCCGCGGTGCGATAGAGCCCGAGCAGCCACTGCTCGCGCCCGTCGGCCTCGGCGAGGCACCAGCCGTCGACCTCCGACCCCACGTCGCGGTCACTCTGAGCCTGCACGTGAGTGTGCACGTGGGCGAGCAGGTGGGTGACGGCCGCCTCGGCGCGTGGCAGGTCGCAGGCGAGCAGGAGGGTGAGCCCGGCGGCGGACGGCTGCTCGCCGATGCCGCCGGCGACCGCGCGATCCGCCTCTGCGAGGGCGCGCAGCCCGGCGACGACGGC
>CAZLGB010000347.1:0-2323 GCA_964558825.1 uncultured Intrasporangiaceae bacterium | reverse complement strand
CGGGCCGGTAGCGGGGCGCGCCCAGGCTCCACCTCCGCCGATCCGAGTGGCTGCCGCTCACAGCGCGCCCTCGTCGCCCGCCGCGGCCGCCTCGGGCCCCCGGATGGCCGACAGGCGGTGGACGATGCCACGCTGCCACCCCCTCACGGTCGCGTGCTCGATGCCGATGAGTCCGGCGGCCGCGAGCCGCTCGCGCAGGCGCGGCACCGAGTCGAAGGCCATGACGCTCTCGCGCAGGTAGCGGTAGAGGCTCACGTCGCGGTCGGCGAGATAGGCCGCCGGGATGATGACCACCCGGCACACGCCATCCCACACCGTGCGCGCCCACCTGTTGCCCGCCACCGAGTAGTCGTGGATGACGAGCACGCCGCCGGGGGCGAGCACCCTCCGCGCCTCGACCAGCAGCTCGTCCGCGTCGGGGACGTTGCGCACGAGGTAAGCCGCGAGGATGCCGGCGACCGAGGCGTCGGGGCGGGCCCGCAGATCGGCCACGGCGTCGGCACAGGCGAAGCCCACCCGGGCGGGCCAGGCCTTGGTGTGGGCGCGGGCGATCATCCCCGCCGACGCATCGACCCCCTCGATCCGCACGCCGGAGCGTCCGCATTCGTTGAGGGCACGCAGCAGGGCCGCGGTCGAGGCGCCGGTGCCGCACCCGAGGTCGAGCACGAGCGCGCCCGCGTCCGGCAGCCGGCGGACGAGCGCTCGCGCCGAATCGGCCAGCTGGGCGTGATAGCCCGGGCTCAGCGCGACGAGCAGGTCATAGTGCTCGGCCGCGGCGTCGAACGCCGCAGCGAGCTCCCGCCCGGGGGTGGGCAGCGTCATCACGAGTTCCTTTCGGGTGCAACAGGATCCGCGCCCTCACGACGACCCAGCCGATGCCAGGTGACGATCGTCGTCGCCACCATGGCGAAGCCGAAACCGAAGTCCTCCACGGGGATGTCGAAGGGGACGCGTAGGCCGGAGTGGTGCTGTGGCGCATAGATGACGATGGGGGCCGACAGTTTGGTCAGCCAGCCATCGACGATGACCTGGAAGACCGCGACGATGCCCATGGAGATCCAGAACTGCGCGGTGCGCAGGACACCGCTGCGCCACCACCACCGCTCCGCGGCGAGGACGGCCAGCACAGCGAGGGCGGACAGCAGCGTGTATTCAGGCATGCTCGTCCGCGCTCGTCCGCGAACTCCGCCGACGCGCCAGCGCCAACACGGTGCCGACGGCCTCATAGGTGAGCAGCCCGCAGATCGGGACGACGACGAAGAAGACGAACTCCTCCAGCGGGATGCCGAAGGGCAGCAGGACGCCGGTCGTGAAGCGGTCGCTGTAGCTCCAGTGGCCGCGGACGATGCCGACCCAGTCCCAGACGAGGAAGATCGCCAGAGTCGGCGCAAGCGCGAGCAGCAGGCGGCGCGGGCGCCGATAGACCCGGGCCCGGAGCACGACCTCCAGGGGCGCGGTGACGAGCAGGCACGCCGCCATGAGGATGAGGTACTCGTAGCGATCGTCCAACGGACACTCCTGCCGGCGTCCGGCTGCTCGAGGCGTGTGGATTACCCTATCCGAGGCGCCGCAGCGGCCCGGGACATCCCTGTCCCGTGCACCGCACGACGAGGAGGGAGCAGGCTGATGACACTCTCGACGCAGCCCGTCTCTGAGCTCGTCGTCCTGCTCGACGAGGACGGTGGGGCGCTCGGCACCGCTCCCAAGGACGGGGTCCACGGCGTCGACACGCCCACCCACCTGGCCTTCTCGCTCTATGTCGTCGACCCCGACGACCGGCTGCTCGTCACCCGGCGCGCGCGGGACAAACTGACCTTCCCGGGCCTGGTCACCAACTCGGTCTGTGGGCACCCAGGGCCGGATGAGCCATTGCGTGCAGCAGCCGCCCGTCGAGCCGGCGCCGAGCTCGGTCTGCAGCTGGACCCGGCGCGAATCCGGTTGCTGCTGCCCGCCTTCCGCTATCGCGCCGAGATGGACGGCATCGTCGAGAACGAGCGCTGCCCGGTGCTGCTCGCGCAACCCGGCCGTGAGCCGGACCTGCGGCCCGATCCGGCCGAGGTCGACGAGGCGTGGTGGATGCCGTGGGCGGACTATCGCGACGCGGTGCTCTCTGGAGAGCTCGCCGTCTCGCCGTGGTCGCGCGAGCAGGTCGCCGAGCTGGCCACGCTCGGCTCGGGCCCGGCTCGATGGCCCGCGGGCGACCCGGCGCTGCTGCCGTCCGCGGCACGGTGGTGAGACCATGAACCGCTCGCGGCGCTCCCGCCCGCTGACGTATGCCGGGTGCGCTCTGCTGCTCGTGCTCGGCGCGGCGGCGTGCACGTCC
>CAZLGB010000346.1:0-2339 GCA_964558825.1 uncultured Intrasporangiaceae bacterium | reverse complement strand
TGGTCCGGCGCGCCCTGCGCTGGGTCGGCGCGTCCGGGGCCGGACGGCTCGCCCAGGCGCGCCAGGGGATGCTGCGCCCCACCCTCGTCGGGCTGGCCGTCGGTGGGCCGGTCGTCGCGGTCGTCACGTGGCTGCTCGGGTCCGCCGACCCGGCATACGCCCGCATCCTCGGGTGGCTGCAGCCTCACGTCGGGCAGGAGTCGGTCGTCCAGCTGCTGGCCAGCGCTCTGGCCGTCGTGCTGGGGGCGGTGGCGGCCTTCACCCGCAGCCATCGGCCGCACTGGCCAATGCCGCGCCCGCGGCCGCGCAGCGCTCAGCTCGCCCACTGGGCGGTCGGTCTCGTCGGTCTGGACCTCGTGCTCGGGCTCTTCGCCGGCGTGCAGATCACCTCGTGGTTCGACGACGTCCGCGCCGGCCGGCTCTCGGCTCCGGCGGCCTCGTCGGACGCGCATGCGGTCTTCTGGCAGCTCATCGCGGTGACGGTCATCGTCCTGGTGTCGCTCTCGGCCGTCGCGGCGTTCGCCGACCGCTCCCGGCCCACCCACGACCGGGCGCTGCGAGTCTCAGGGGGACTCGCAGTGCTCGGCACCCTCGTCGTGTGCGCGAGCGCCCTGCAGCGGATGTGGCGCTATCAGGACACGGCCGGCTGGACGGTGCTGCGGCTGCAAGTCATCGCCTTCGAGCTCTGGCTCGGGGCGCTGCTCGTCGCGCTCGGCGTGATGTGGTGGCGGCGGCAGACGGCCGCGGTTCCGCGCCTGGTCGTCGGCTCGGCGGCCCTGACGTTGCTCGTCCTCGGGCTGGTCGGTCCGGACGCGCTCGTCGCCCGGTGGAATGTCGAGCGCTACGCCCAAACCGGCCAGTTCGACACGGAGTATGCCGGGCGGCTGTCCCTCGACGCCGTCCCCGCACTGGCCGCGCTGCCGTCCCGGCTGCGCGACTGCACGTTCGTCGGGCTGTTGCGTCCCGGGGTGCTCGACTCCGCCCCCTGGTATGCCGTCAACCTCGGTCGGGCGCGGGCCGAGGCCACCCTCGCGGAGCTCTACGGCGACGCGGTCCCGGCCCGCCCCTGGCTTGCGGCGGACGGCTGCCCCACGGCATACGAGAGTGTCGGGGAGGGGCACTAGGGTCGGGGGGTGACCACCGCTCTGTACCGCCGCTACCGGCCCGAGACGTTTGCCGACGTCATCGGGCAGGAGCACGTGACCGAGCCGCTCATGCAGGCCCTGCGCACCGGGCGCGTCGGCCACGCCTATCTCTTCAGTGGTCCGCGCGGGTGCGGCAAGACGACCAGCGCCCGCATCCTCGCCCGCTGCCTCAACTGTGAGCAGGGGCCGACCCCGACGCCCTGTGGGACCTGCGACTCGTGCGTGGCGCTCGCGCGCGGGGGGTCGGGGTCGGTCGATGTCATCGAGATCGACGCGGCCAGCCACGGCGGCGTCGACGACGCCCGTGACCTGCGCGAGCGGGCGTCCTATGGCCCGGCCCAGAGCCGCTACAAGATTTACATCATCGACGAGGCTCACATGGTCACGCCGCAGGGCTTCAACGCCCTGCTCAAGATCGTCGAGGAGCCGCCCGAGCACGTGAAGTTCGTCTTCGCGACGACCGAGCCGGAAAAGGTCATCGGCACGATCCGCTCGCGCACCCACCACTACCCCTTCCGGTTGGTCCCGCCGGCCAAGCTCACGGCATATCTCGAGGGGCTGTGCGAGCGCGAGTCAGTGGCCGTCGCCCCCGGGGTGCTCGGCTTCGTCACGCGAGCGGGCGGGGGGTCGGTCCGCGACTCGCTCTCCGTGCTCGACCAGCTCATCGCCGGGTCGGGGCCCGAGGGGCTGACCTATGAGGGGGCGGCGTCGCTGCTCGGCTTCACCGGGGCCGAGCTGCTCGATGCGACCATCGACGCCCTGGCCGCCCATGACGGCGCCTCGGTCTTTGCCCAGGTCGACAAGGTCGTCGAATCGGGCCACGACCCACGACGATTCGCCATGGACCTGCTCGAGCGGCTGCGTGACCTCATCATCGTCGCGGCCATCCCCGACGGGGCCGCCGCTGTGCTGCGCGGGGTGCCCGAGGATCAGCTCGATCGCATGCGCGGCCAGCAGGCGCGTTTCGGGCCGGGAGCCCTGTCGCGCGCCGCCGACATCGTCAACGCCGGCATCACCGAGATGACCGGCGCCACCTCGCCGCGGCTGCAGCTCGAGCTCATCTGCGCGCGCATCCTGCTGCCCGGCGCCTCCGGCGAGGCGGGGTATGCCGCGCGCCTCGATCGGCTCGAGCGGCGCCTCGAGCTCGGCGCACCCTCGGCGAGTGGCGGAGGAGGGGCTGCGCGCGGGCCGGCT
>CAZLGB010000345.1:0-2340 GCA_964558825.1 uncultured Intrasporangiaceae bacterium | reverse complement strand
TCGGCGGAGGCATCGCCGGGATGGCCGCCGCCACCGGGCTGGCCGAGCGCGGGGTCGGCGTGACCCTGATCGAGTGCCACGAGCAGCTGGGCGGGCGGGTGCGATCATGGCCGATCACGCTGCCCGATGGCACCCCCGAGTCGATGAGCCGGGGATTCCACGCCTTCTTCCGGCAGTACTACAACCTCCGCGCGCTGCTGCGTCGGGCCGACCCCGAGCTGCGCGCCCTCACCCCGGTCGACGACTATCCGCTCATGCTGGCCGGTCGCTACACCGACTCCTTCACCGGCATTCCCGCGACCCCGCCGTGGAATCTCATGACCTTCGTCGCGCGTAGCCCGAGCTTTCCGCTCGCGAGCCTGCGGCGGGTCGCGGTGCCCGAAGCGCTCGGCCTGCTCGACGTGAGCTTCCCCGACATCTACGAGCAACTCGACGGGGTGAGTGCCGCCGAGGTGCTCGACCGGCTCCGCTTCCCACCGGAGGCCCGCCATCTCGCGCTGGAGGTCTTCGCCCGCAGCTTCTTTGCCCACCCGACGGAGTTCTCCGGGGGTGAGCTCGTGGGGATGTTCCACATGTATTTCACCGGCTCCGCCGAGGGCCTGCTGTTCGATGTGCCGCGTGACGACTACGACAGTGCGCTGTGGCAGCCTCTGCAGGACTACCTGCGCCGGCTCGGGGTCGACATCCGTGCCGGCACGACGGTCTCCTCCGTACAGCCCGCCGGAGCTGGCCACGACGTCGTGCTGTCGGCCACCGACGGCGGCGCGGAGAGCCGACTGGCCGCCGACGGCGTCGTGCTCGCCACCGAGCTGCCGGCCCTGCAGGCGCTGCTCGAGCGCTCGCCGCAGCTCGGCGACGCCGAATGGCGCGGGCGGATCGGAGCCTTGACGACCTCGCCGCCCTTCGTCGTCTGGCGGCTCTGGCTCGACCGGCTCGCGGCCCCCGAGCGGGCGCCCTTCCTCGGCACGAGCGGCTTCGGCCCGGTCGACAACATCTCTCTCGTCGAGCGGCTGGAGCAGCATGCCGCCGCCTGGTCGGCTGTCCACGGTGGCTCGGTTGTCGAGCTGCATGCCTACTCCGTCGGCCCGGAGTGGACGCCGGAGTCGCTGCGGGTCCGCTTGCGATCCGAGCTCGAGCGCGCCTATCCCGAGTTGGTCGGGGCCGCGGTCGTCCACGACGAGTGGCTGTGGCGTCAGGACTGTCCGCTGCCCTCGACGGCGCCGTGGCGCCTGCGCCCAACGGTGCCGACGCCCACCCCCGGGCTCGTGCTCGCCGGTGATGTCGTCCGCTGTGACTATCCGGTCGCGCTGATGGAGCGGGCCGCGACGACCGGCCTGCTCGCCGCCAACGCCCTGCTGCGCGACTGGGGTATGCCGGGCCACGCCCTGTGGACCGTGCCCATGGACTCCCGCTTCGGCCCCTGGCCGGGGCGACTACGCCGGGCCTGGCCGCAGCGCGGACCGGGTCAGCGGGCGTCGCGGCGGCGCAGCTCGTAGAGCCGCGCGGCATACCTGAGGTCGTCCGACCACAACCGGCTGGCGGTCGCGCGGATCCCGACGGCGACGAGCGGGGCCACCCGCCGAGCGAGCGCGAAACCGGGCCGGCTCGAGTGGGCGATCGTCGCCTCCGTCATCACCGTGTGGGCCGGGTGGAGGCCCGGCGCGGTCACCGGGGTCGCGTGGGTCTCGACGACGCTGCCGACCCCCTCGCCGTCGAGGATCGTCATGACGATCGTCCGCGCGTCGGGGCATGCGAACGCGGCGCGCACCGGGACGGCGATGCGGGAGCCCAGCCGGAAGGACACGTCGAGGACGAGCCGATCGACGCTGCTCTCGGCCTCGTCGACCATGAGGTCGCTGAAGGCATAGGGGTGCAGCCAGGCGCCGTGCCACGGGTCGAGGCGGTTGGCGATGATGTCGCGGGGCTCGCACGCCACGGCATGGGAGATCACCCCGGCGATTCCTTCATCGTGAGGCGGCCGGGGCGCGATGATCGGGCGCCCAGTGGGGGTCTCGCCCGGCATCGGCAGCCGGACCCACAGCAGCACCCCGTCATCGAGTGCCGGATAGGTCAGCCAGTCGCGGCGCTCCCGATCGCCAAGCGGCAGCCCGTGCCAGAGGCAGAGCAGCGTGCCGTCGACGACGTCACACCGGTCCAGGGCCGCCCCGAGATGCGGGCAGGCCCCCGGCCCGGCGCGCAATCCGCCGTCGCTGCCGCGCCAGAGCACGACCTCGGTGCCCGCGACGGTGCGCACGAGCGAGCGCGTGTCCCCCAGCTCGGCGGAGTTCCCGACGACGAGCCAGCCGCCCGGGTCGCGCCCCAGCGCCTCGGCGAGCGCCG
>CAZLGB010000344.1:0-2347 GCA_964558825.1 uncultured Intrasporangiaceae bacterium | reverse complement strand
GGCGTCGGCGGCGAGGTCGACGGCCTGGCGCACCTGCGCGCCGGCCGTGGCCAGCGCCCGCAGGGTCGCGCGGGTGTCCAGCCGCTCCAGGGCGAGCGGATCGTCGAGCAGGCGTTCCTCGAGGTGTGCCACGGGTGCTCCGCTGCTCAGCTCGGGCGCCGGGCCTCGTCGACGAGCAGCACGGGGATGCCATCGTCGATCCGATAGACCAAGGCGCAGTCGGAGGCGGTGCATGCCAGCTCTGGGGCCGCAGCAGAGCCGGCGTCAGCCAGCTCGCTATGGCACGCCGGGCAGCGCAGGATGGCCCGCAGCCAGGGTTCGATGAGAGTGTCGGTCGGCTCGGGGCTGGGCGTGGTGCTCACCCCGCCAGCCTAGGGTCAGGTCGTCCGCAAGACGCGCAGGTGACCTCGGCGCACGCCCTCGGCGACACCCGGGGGCTCGCCGGCCACGTCCTGCTTGATCGCCGGCGCGGCGGCCACTCGCGGCCGGCCGGCCTCCCGGACGGCGTCGGCCAGGGCCAGCAGGTCGTCGGTCGTCGGCGCTGGGGGCGTGAGGTCGATCGCCAGCCGGACGACCTCCCATCCGCGCGGCACGGTGAGCCGCTCGGCGTGATCGGCGCACAGGTCGTAGGTGTGCGGCTCGGCATAGGTCGCCAGGGGGCCGAGGACCGCGGTCTGGTCGGCATAGACATAGGTCAGTGTTGCGACGGCAGGCTGCCGGCACCCCGTCTTCGTGCATTGCCGCGTCAACCCCACGGCGGCACTCTACGGGGGCGCGCCCGACCATCGCCGTCGGCACGCCGTGCGTAGAGTGAGGACCGTGTCCAGCACCTTCGGCCCCCCACCCGCGCGGCGCACCCGACGCCGGCACGGGCGCGGGCCGCGTGGACCACTGGCCTGGCCGCCGGTGCCGACGATGGCCTCGCGCGCGGAGCGTTTCGACGAGCTCGTGCTCGACTGCGCCCAACGGCTCGAGCGAGCCTGGGGCCGGCCCTTTCCGGAGTTCGACCTCGGGGTCGAGGCGGTGCCCCCGAGCGATCCCGCCCCGTGGGAGCACGACGAGGTGCCCTTGGGTCGGATGTTCGCGGCCCGTGGCCGCGATGTGGCGCGGATCGTCATCTATCGCCGGCCGATCGAGACCCGGGCCGAGAGCGACCGCGAGTTGGCCGACCTCGTCGCCGAGGTGGTCACCGAGCAGGTGGCCGCATTGCTCGGCGTCGACCCCGGGGCCCTGGACCCGCGCTTCGGCACCGACTGAGGGGTCAGCGTCCGCCAGCTAGCGGTCGCCGGTCAGCGGCGGATCTCGCGGACCGGGACCTCGGTGGCCGTCAGCGCCGCGGGGGCCAGTCCGACCATCGAGAAGAGCGGGCCAGCGGCATCGGGCACCTCGATGGCCAACCCCGCGCGCACGGTGCCGGTGGCCGGACGCACCCACACCGCCGAGGCGCCGCTCACGTCGATCGACTGGACGGTGTCGGCATTGCCGCCCGCCGAATGCGTGCTGACCACTCCGTCGGCGCCGACGACGAAGACCGCCGCCGACCAGCTCGCCGCCGTGCCGACGAGCAGCAGTGTCGAGTGGGCGCCGTCGCCGAGCGTGGCGGCCGGTGGGAGCGGGGTCCCGGCGAGCGTCCCGACCGGTGCTGTCGCCGCCATCCAGCCCAGGTCCGACTGGCCGGGTGCGGCCGCCCGCCGCTCGGCCATGACGGCCGCGACGATCGGCAGATCGGCCCGGACCTGCACGGCATACGCCCCGGGGGGCAGAGCACCCAGGTCGATGTCGTGAGTGGTCCCACCCTTGACCCGCACGACCCCGTCGGTGGGGACGGCCAGGGGGCCGTCGGGGGTCAACACGCGGGTCTGCACGACGGCCTCGCCGGTCCCCGGCACGAGCACTCGCACCCGAGCCGGGCCCGAGACGAAGCCACCAGGGATGATCGCCTCGGTGGCGGGCCCGTCGGCCGACTCCACGTCGTCGCCGCCACGCGCGGTCGCGCCGTCGATCCACCGGTCCTCGAGGATCGCCGTGACCAACCCGCCGCTGGCCACGACATGCACGGCCGGGGCAACCTCGCCGGGGGCGATCGCGTCGACGAGCAGGGCGGTCCGCGCGTGCGGCCCCACGCTGAGGCGCGAGTTGACCGCACCGACCCGCCCGGCGGCGCCGAAGACCTCGACGTCGACGGTCAGGGCGTTGGCCCCGGGGTTGGCCAGGACCAGTCGCTCGCGGCGCGTGCTGTCGCCGCCTCCGGCGAGCAGCCAGTGCTCGGCCCGCGGCACGGCGCAGGCGCTGACCTCCAGCGCCCGGTCGTCGGAGTCGCGCCGGATCCAGCTCTGCAGACCGGCCA
>CAZLGB010000343.1:0-2367 GCA_964558825.1 uncultured Intrasporangiaceae bacterium | reverse complement strand
CGGCGAAGACCTGCTGGCCCATGAGCCCGTCGTCGACGAGGTTGAAGGCGAACTTGAGCATCCGCTGGGCCTGCGGGCTCTTGCCGAGGATCTCGCGGGCCACCTGCAGGGCGGTCGACTCGAGCTCGGCGTGCGGGGCGCTGATGTTGACCGCGCCGAAGGCCTCCATCTGGGCGGCCGAATAGGTGCGCCCGAGGAAGAAGATCTCCCGAGCGCGCTTCTGGCCGACCATCCGGGCGAGGTATGCCGAGCCATAGCCGGCGTCGAAGGACCCGACATCGGCGTCGGTCTGCTTGAAGCGGGCGTGCTCGACCGAGGCGATGGTGAGATCGCAGACGACGTGCAGCGAGTGCCCTCCGCCGGCCGCCCAGCCACCGACGACCGCGATGACGATCTTGGGCATCGTCCGGATGAGCCGCTGGACCTCGAGGATGTGCAACCGCCCGCCCTCGGCCTTCACCCGCAACTCGTCGACCCCCGCGGCCGTGGCGTCGGTGCTGTCCTGGACGGCATATTGATAGCCGCTGCGGCCGCGGATGCGCTGGTCGCCGCCGGTGCAGAAGGCCCACTTGCCCGCGCTGCCGGTGCCCTGTGGGCCGGGGCCGTTGCCGGTGAGCAGCACGACGCCGACGTCGGGTGAGCGGCGGGCGTGGTCGAGGGCCTGATAGAGCTCGTCGACGGTGTGCGGGCGGAAGGCGTTGAGCACCTCGGGCCGGTCGAAGGCGATGCGGACGCAGCCGAGCTCGGGCGAGCGGTGGTAGGTGATGTCGGTGAACGCGAAGCCGGGGACCTCGACCCACTGCCGCGGGTCGAAGGTCTCGCTGACGTCGACGATGGCGCTCACCCTCGGCAGCCTAGCGAAGCGCGCCGCGGCCTGGCGGGTCGTGCCTGCCACGCGGGCGTGGGCTCGCCGGAGTGACACAATCGGCCGGTGCTGCCAGGCCCCCACCACGCGCTGCTCCCGCCTGTCGGAGAGCTGCTCGAGAGCCTGCGTGTGGTGTCGATCCCCATGCGAATCCGCTTCCGGGGCATCGATATTCGCGAGGTGGCGCTGGTGCGGGGGCCGGTCGGTTGGGGCGAGTTCGGGCCTTTCCTCGACTACGGGCCGGTCGAGTCGGCGCGCTGGCTCGCGGCCGCCATCGAGTCGGCGTATGCCGGGTGGCCGGCTCCGCGGCGCGCGGCCGTGCCGGTCAACGCGACGGTTCCTGCGGTGGCTGCGGCCGACGTGGCCGGGGTGCTCGCGCGCTTTTCGGGCTGCACGACCGCCAAGGTCAAGGTCGCTGAGCCGGGCCAGTCGCTCGCCGACGATCTGGCGCGGGTCGCTGCCGTCCGCGACGTGCTCGGCCCGGCCGGGCGGATCCGGGTCGACGCCAACATGGGCTGGTCGGTGCCCGACGCGCGCGACGCTCTCGGGCGGCTCACGGCATACGGCCTGGAGTATGCCGAGCAGCCCTGTCGCGAGGTGAGCGAGCTGCGAGAGCTGCGAATGTCGTTGGCGCGTAAAGGGATCGACGTGCCGATCGCGGCCGACGAATCGATCCGCAAGGCCGACGACCCGCTGCGGGTCGCGCGCGAGGAGGCGGCCGATCTCGTCGTCGTCAAGGTCGCGCCGCTCGGTGGAGTGCGCCGGGCGCTGGAGATCGTCGCCGAGTGCGGCCTGCCGGCGGTCGTGTCATCGGCGCTGGACACCTCGGTGGGGATCGCTGCGGGGGTGGCGCTCGCGGCCGCGCTGCCGGAGCTGCCCCATGCCTGCGGCCTCGGCACGGTGCGGCTGCTGCAGGGAGATGTGGTGGGGGAGGCGCTCGTGCCCGTCGGCGGCGTGTTGCCGGTCGGCTCGGGTGGGGTGGTGGGGGAGTCGCTGGTGCCCGCCGCCGGTGTCCTGCCGGTCGATGCCGGTGGGGTGGTGGTCGACGAGGACCTGCTCCAGCGGTGGG
Organism: uncultured Intrasporangiaceae bacterium; assembly: GCA_964558825.1. GTDB lineage: Bacteria > Actinomycetota > Actinomycetes > Actinomycetales > Dermatophilaceae > Phosphoribacter. Next base: position 433 of record CAZLGB010000343.1, on the reverse strand, counting down.
CCGCTGCGCCCGAGCGGGTGACGTGGTGGCGGCAGCGCCTGCGCGACTGCCACGCCGTGCTGGCTGCCGGCCTCCCCTCCCCAGCTGGGTCGAGGTAATCCGCTACCACCAGAAGGTAGGCAAATTGCCTCGATCCGGCAGATGGCTGGTGCGGCACATCCGGCGATGGCGAGGACTGTCTGCGACGCTGGGCGCGGTCGGCAATCCGCTCTTGGTGACCGACCCGACGCGCTGACGGCTCGCCGCAGTCGGAGTTCGTTCGGGTGCGTGGAGGGGCCCGCTGCACCTCTGGCGTGATGACCGCGGCCCGCAACCTCCTCGACGCCCAGGGCGCTCAAATCCAGAACAACCGGGGAGACAATGGGCGTACAGGTCGTCGAGCAATGATCAGAACCTGTGGATGGGGTCTCGGCGAGGCGACGTAGGAGAGGCG
>CAZLGB010000342.1:0-2376 GCA_964558825.1 uncultured Intrasporangiaceae bacterium | reverse complement strand
ATCGCCGCGCCGATGGCGGCGCCGGTGTTGAGTCCGCCCAGCCCGGCGAGGGTGCGCATCACCCCGAGGGGGTTGGCCGTCGGCGGGTCGGCCAGCCGCAGCACCGGCCAGCCGTTGCGCTCGGCGGCCGACTCGAGGCCGGCCTCGGGGGAGAGGGCCACCGGGTTGCCGACCGTGGAGAGGAAGGCGACGTCCTCGGTTCCGTTGCCATAGCCGTAGCTGCGGCGCAGATCGACGGCGTGCTCGCGGGCGAAGGCGCGCACCGCCTTGCCCTTCTCGGGGCCCCAGAGCATGCGTCCGTCGACCTCGCCGGTCAGCACGCCGTCCTTGGCCACCATCCGAGTGCAGACGAGGTGCTCGATGCCCAGGTCGCGCGCCACCGGCGTCACTTGGTATGCCGTGGCCGCCGACGAGATCGCCACGGTGTGCCCGGCGTCGAGATGGGCCCGCACGAGGGCGCGCGCCTCGGCGCGGATCGTGCCGGCGATCTCGTGGAGGAAGAGCCGCTCACCAAGCTGCCAGAGCGCGTCCTCCTGCTGGCCGGCCAGCGACTTGAAGACCAGATCCGCTGCGCGAGTGGGCGATCCGCCCAATTGAGTGCCGTCGACGGCAGCTGCGAGGGTGCGGGTCGCCATGCGCAGCCCGACCTGTCCGTGGCGCAGCTGGTCGGTGAAGAAGGCCGTCGCGGTGAAGCCCGCGACGAGGGTGCCGTCGAGGTCGAAGAAGGCGCCGACCTCCGGCCCGGAGGGCCCTGACGCGATCTGCTCGAGGTGCTCAGCCAGCTGCATGGGTGCTCCCGATCGTCGCGCCGGTGTCGAGGGAGCCCGCCGTGGGGACCGGGGAGTCGACGCTGGACCCGATCGCCGGGCCGACTCCAGCCCCGACGCCGTTGGCGCGTGCTCCCTCGCGAGCCGCGGAGGACGTGCCGTTGGCGGGGGTGTTGTAGCGGCGTTGGGCCAGCTGATCGACCCGGCTCAGCCGTCGCCCGACCTGGGCGATCTCCTCGAGGAAGGCCGCCCGGCGCGCACCGAGGTCGGTCCGTTGGGCGGCGACGGATGTCGCGGTGGGCGCCGCGGGGGCAGCCCCTTCGGCCGCTGCGGCATCACTCGGTGCCGGGCCGTTCTCCAGCGACAGCAGCCCGCGGTGCTCGGCCAGCTTGAGCGCACTGCGCAGCAGCTCGAGCGACACCGACTCGGCGTTGGCGATCTTGCGCTGCCGGATCCACTGCTCACCCAGGCGCAGCGAGTCGTTGAGCAACTGCTCGCGGGCATAGCCGTCGAGGTCGTCGTCGCCGGCCGCGGCGAGCCGGTCGGCCAGCACGTAGTAGGCGTCGATGAAGGGGCGCAGCACGAGGTGGGCGAGATAGAGCGGAGCCTCGTCGAGCACCTGGGCGGCCTCGTCGGTGGTCGCCTGCACCGATTGCCGATGAGCGAGCGTGCCGAGCTCAGCGATCTGCTCCCGCTCGAAGTCGCGCCGTCCGGGGAAGAAGAACTCAAACTTCAACAGGTCGCGCAACTCCAACGCCTGCCGCCAGGCGACCTCCGTGGCGGGTGGCCCGGCCAGACCCGCAGCGGCGGCGGCGTTGCGCTCGGCCGCCGCGACGAGGGCCACCTCGGCGATGGCCCGCTCGACGAGGATGTGGATGACGGTGTTGCGATAAAAGGCGGCGACCAGATGCTGCCCCTCGGCGACCTGCCACACCGACTCGGTGCCCGAGTCGTAGCAGTCGAGCACCCCCGAGAGCACGAGCTCGTGCAGGGCCCGACGGATCGTCGAGCGGTCAGTGAGCGTGGCCCCGCCCGCCACCGGCCAGGCTCGCGCGGTGATGTAGTCGGCCAGCGGCGACACGGTGACGAGCACCTCGTCGAAGGTCAGCGCCCGGTCGGCGCCGAGCAGGGCCAGACACACGACCGCGGTGACCGTCACCGGGGTCGCCCGGTTGATCCGGTGGCTCGCGTCGACGGCGACCCGCTCGACCAGGCCGCGCTCCTCGACGCCCTCGGTGCGCAGCTCGGCCAGCCTCTCGCGCAACGGGATCGGCACGCCGAAGCTCAGATAGGCGCGACCGAGGCGCTCCCGCTGCGAGCGGGCCATCGAGATGAGCCAGCCGAAGTCCTCCGGCCGCTTGGCGGCACCGCGCGCCTCGCGGGTCATCCGGTGCACCTCGTGCAGCTGGTCGTAGACGATCGACACCGGCACGACCTGCACCTCGGTCTGCGGGTCGGAGTCGACGGCGTCGGCGAGATAGCGCAGGATGCCGTGGGTCGGGGGGCGCAGCTTGCCGGTGCGGGTGCGTCCGCCCTCGATCGACCAGGCCATGTTGGCCTTGCGGTGCGCGAGATAGCCGATGTAGTGCCGCAGGACGAGCCGATAGAG
>CAZLGB010000341.1:0-2398 GCA_964558825.1 uncultured Intrasporangiaceae bacterium | reverse complement strand
CTCATCGCCGCGCGTCGGGCGGCGTATGCCGCCGAGGCGCGCCGCCCGCGCGTGCCTGCGCTGCTGGCCGCCGACGGGCGAGCCTTCTACTCCGGATTCAGCGCGGCGGCCGATGCCGAGGGTGCCCTGACCGGCTCGCCCGTCTCCCCCGGCACGGTCGAGGGCGTCGTCCGGGTGGTCTTCGACCCGGCCGCGGCCGGGCTGCAGCACGGCGAGATCCTCGTCTGCCCCGGCACCGATCCGGCCTGGACGCCGCTCTTCCTCGCCGCTGGCGGCCTGGTGACCGAGGTCGGCGGGATGATGACCCACGGCTCGGTCGTCGCCCGCGAATATGGCATCCCGGCCGTCGTCGGGGTCCACGAGGCGACCACCCGACTGCGGACCGGCCAGCGCATCCGCCTCGACGGCAGCGCCGGCACGATCCTCCTGCTCGACGAGACGCCCGCCGACGTGCCGGCAGACGCCTGACCCTTGCCGGATCCGGGCACGGCCCCCGCCATCGTCCGGAAAATGAGGCGACCGCGCGCGGGGCGGGCGGTTAGCCTGCCGAGGGTGCGACCTCCCGATGCGGCCTTCGCGGATCCCCGCCAGGCCGTGCTCTATGACGACCTCGACGGCGAGCGCAGCGACCTCCCGGCATACCTGGAGCTCGTCCGGGAGCTGGGCGCTGAGCACATCCTCGACATCGGGTGCGGCACCGGCTCGCTCGCCGTCCTGCTCGCGGCCGACGGCGTCACGGTCACCGGGGTGGACCCCGCGCTCGCCTCGCTCGATGTCGCGCGGCGCAAGCCGCATGCCGACCGCGTCCGGTGGGTGCACGGCGATGCCACCGCCCTGGTGTCCCTGCACCCGGCGGCCGACTTCGCGGTGATGACCGGCAACGTCGCCCAGGTCTTCGTCGATGACGCCGACTGGAGCGCAACCTTGGCGGCGATCCGGGCCTCGCTGCGCCCCGGCGGCTGGCTGGCCTTCGAGACCCGCCGACCCGAGGCGCGCGCCTGGGAGGGGTGGGACCTGGCCCCTACTCCCGTGCGGCTGCCCGACGGTCGCACCGCGGTCTGCTCGATGCAGGTCACCTCCGTGGACCTTCCCCTGGTCAGCTTCGCCGGCGTCGTGAGCATCGACGGCCTGGAGCTGCGCTCGACTTCGACGCTGCGTTTCCGCGCCCGCGATGAGCTCGAGGGTGATCTCGCGGCCCATGGTTTCGTCGTGCGTGAGGTCCGCGAGGCTTCCGACCGGTCCGGCCTGGAGCTGGTCTTCCTCGCCCAGACCGTGGCCGCGGCGCACGGCATACAGTGATCGAATGGACCGACCGATCCTCGAGGATGCCCTGCGCGACCGCGCCGCGGTGATGCGCGCCTTCGTCGCCGAGGACGGGAGCCTGCGCACCATCCCGACCAAGCTCAAGAAGCGCCTCGTCGTGCTCGACTATCTCGCCAGTCACTTCGACATCGGCGAGACCTGGGCCGAGACCGAGGTCAACAACCGGCTGCGGGCCTTCCACCCCGACGTCGCCAGTCTGCGCCGTTATCTGGTCGAGGAGGGCTTCATGGAGCGCCGCGACGGACGCTACTGGCGCGCCGGAGGCACCGTCGACATCTAGCGGTCAGGGTGCCGCCGCCCACGGCGTTGCCCGGCTAGCGCCGCGCGAAGTCCCCTGACAATCCTCATTCCCTCACGCTAGCGCCGGTCGAAAGGCTTGTGGCCCACATCGGTCGAATGGTGCGTCACACGACGCGCTGCCCGATCGGGCCGGGGTTGTGGGCGACCTCCCAGCGGAAGCCGTCAGGATCGGCGAAGTAGCCCGAGTAGCCACCCCAGTCGCGCTCGACAGCATCCTGGACCCATGGCGCCCCGGCCGCCCGAGCATCCTCCAGCACTCCGTCGACCGCCTCGGGGGTCGCGACATTGTGGGCCAGCGTCAGCGGTGCACGCCCGCCCTCCACCGGTGCATAGCCCACCTCGGCCTCGAACCCCTCTCGCGACCACAGTGACAGGACGACCTTGTCGGCGGCCATGAACATCAGCACCTCCCCGGGCACGTCGAGCTCGGGCCTCCACCCGAGCCCGTCGACATAGAAGGCGCGCGCCACCGCGACGTCGGCGACCGCGAGGGTGACAAAGCTCAGCCGCTGTTCCATCCCCCGACTATGACACTGCCCACCGACAGCGAAGGGCCCCCGCCTCCAGGTGGAAGCGAGGGCCCCTTGCGCGAGGTATGCCGGTCACCCGGCATACCTCGGATCGATCAGACGATCAGGCTGTCAGTCCTCAGCCTTGGTGCCGGCCTTGCGGAAGCCCGCAGCCTCGGCGTCCGCGGCGGTCTTGAACCAGAACTCGGCGACCGTCGCGTCATACCAGCGGCCGTCCGGCTCGTGGTAGAGACCCGAGTCGGCGT
>CAZLGB010000340.1:0-2441 GCA_964558825.1 uncultured Intrasporangiaceae bacterium | reverse complement strand
ACAAGATCGACAAGGAGGGGGCCAACCCCGACAAGATCCGCCAGCAGCTCACCGAATACAACCTCGTCGCCGAGGAATACGGCGGTGACACGATGTTCGTCGACGTCTCGGCTCGCGAGAAGATCAACATCGACGGGCTGCTCGAGGCCGTGCTGCTGACGGCGGACGCCGCCTTGGATCTGCGTGCCAACCCCGACACCGACGCTCGTGGCGTGGCCATCGAGGCCAACCTCGACCGAGGCCGTGGTGCGACGGCGACCGTCCTCGTCCAGCAGGGCACCCTGCGGGTCGGCGACGCCATCGTCACCGGCTCGGCCCACGGACGGGTCCGGGCGCTGCTCGACGAGCACGGCAACCAGCTCGACGAGGCCACTCCGTCGCGCCCCGTGCAGGTGCTCGGTCTGTCCTCGGTCCCACGCGCCGGCGACACCTTCGTCGTCGCTCCCGACGACCGCACCGCCCGGCAGATCGCCGAGCGCCGCGAGGCCGCCGACCGCCAGGCCAGCCTGGCCAAGGCCCGCAAGCGGATCAGCCTCGAGGACCTCAACGAGGCCCTGGCGGCCGGCAAGGTCGAGACGCTCAACCTCATCCTCAAGGGCGACGTCTCCGGCTCGGTCGAAGCGCTCGAGGACGCCCTGTTGCAGATCGACGTGGGCGACGAGGTCGACCTGCGCATCATCGACCGCGGCGTCGGCGCGATCACCCTCAACAACATCAACCTCGCGATGGCCTCCAACGCGGTGATCATCGGCTTCAACGTCCGCGCCGAGGGCCAGAACGCCGAGGTCGCCGACCGCGAGGGCGTCGAGATCCGCTACTACACGGTCATCTACCAGGCGATCGAGGAGATCGAGGCGGCCCTCAAGGGCATGCTCAAGCCGGAGTTCGAGGAGGTCTCGCTCGGCACGGCCGAGATCCGCGAGATCTTCCGCTCCAGCAAGTTCGGCAATATCGCCGGCTCGCTGGTGCGCTCGGGCGAGATCCGTCGTGGTGCCAAGGCCCGCATCACCCGCAACGGGGTCGTCATCGGCGAGAACGTCGAGATCGCCGGCCTGCGCCGGTTCAAGGACGACGTCGTCGAGGTCCGCGACGGTTACGAGTGCGGCATCAACCTCGGGTCGTTCAACGACCTGCAGCTCGGTGACGTCATCGAGACCTACGAGATGCGGGAGAAGCCGCGTGGCTGATGCGGCGCGGGCGCGCAAGATCGCCGAGCGGATCAAGGCGATCGTCGCCGAGCAACTCGAATACCGGGTCAAGGACGAGCGATTGGGCTTCGTCACGGTGACCGACGTCCGGGTGACCGGCGACCTGCAGCACGCGACGGTCTTCTACACCGTGTTCGGTGACGACCAGCAGCGTGCGGCGACCGCCGCCGCCCTCGACTCGGCCAAGGGCAAGATCCGCTCGTCGCTCGGGCAGCTGGGCATCCGGCTGACCCCGAGCATCGAGTTCGTCGCCGATGCCCTGCCCGAGGGCGCCGCCCACCTGGAGGAGGTGCTCGTCGCGACGAAGGCCCGCGACGAGCAGATCGCCCAGGCGGCGGCGGGCGCGGCATACGCCGGTGACGCCGACCCCTATCGCAAGCCGGCCGAAGCGTCCGACGAGCATGAGGAGTCCGACCCCGACCACGGGTCGCCCGCCGAGTGAGCGCCCCCGAGGGCCTGCTCGTCGTCGACAAGCCGACGGGCTGGACCAGTCATGACGTCGTGGCCCGAGTGCGGCGGCTGGCCGGCACCCGCCGGGTCGGCCACGCCGGCACGCTCGACCCGATGGCCACCGGCGTGCTCGTGCTCGGCATCGGCCGTGCCACCAAGCTGCTGACCTTCCTCGTCGGCTGCGACAAGGTGTATGCCGCGACCGTGCGGCTCGGCGAGAGCACGGTGACCGACGACGCCGAGGGTGAGCTCACGGCGGCGACCGACGCGTCAACGGTGACCGCCGAGGCACTCGCCGCGGTGGTCGCCGAGCTGACCGGACCCATCGAGCAGGTCCCGTCGGCGGTCAGCGCGATCAAGGTCGACGGGCAGCGGGCCTACGCCCGGGTGCGTGGGGGAGAGGACGTCACCCTCGCCGCCCGTCCGGTGACCGTGCACCGCTTCGACGTGCTCGCGACCCGCCCGGCCGTCGGACAGCGCCACCCGGTCGTCGATATCGACATCGAGGTCGAGGTGTCCTCGGGCACCTATGTCCGGGCCCTTGCCCGCGACCTCGGCGCCGCCCTCGGCGTCGGCGGGCACCTCACGGCCTTGCGCCGCACGAGTGTCGGCGGCTTCACGATCGGGAGCGCCCACGATCTGGGCGAGCTCAACCAACGCCAGGAGCAAGCCCGCGAGCAGGCAGAGCCCCCGCCCGGCATACCCCTCATCGAGCTCGCCGCGGCCGCGCGGGCGGCCCTGCCGGCCCGCGAGCTGACCGCCGACGAGGCGCGAGCCGCCTCG
>CAZLGB010000339.1:0-2443 GCA_964558825.1 uncultured Intrasporangiaceae bacterium | reverse complement strand
GCCCCCGCGCCCGTCGCCGCCCCCGCGCCCGCAGCGCAGGAGCCGACCCAGCCGGGCCGCGAGCCGGTGGTCATCAGCGGCGCCGGCCTCGGCCTGCCCAAGATCGAGCCGATGTTCGCCGATGACAACATCGCCCGTATCCTGGCCGGCGAGCAGTTCATCTCCAAGCTGCCCCCGTCGCAGCGCACGAAGATGGCCCGGATGCGGGTCACCCGCCTGGTCAAGGACGCGACGACCGGCGCCGGCAGCTTCCAGGTCATCGACTCCGAGGCCGACGTCATCAAGCTCGCCGGCCTGCGCGCGCCGATCGACATCGTCGAGCAATACGGGGTCGACCCGGGCCGTGACGGCGCCCTCGACACGACGACGCGGATGGCCATCGGCGCGGGCTACGACGCGCTGCGCGATGCCGGCATACCGCTCGTCATGCACTACAAGACGACGACGATCGGCTCGCAGCTGCCCGACAAGTGGGGCCTGCCCGTCGAGCTGCGCGACAGCACCGGCGTCATCTTCGCCTCGGCCATGCCGGGTCTGCACAACTTCGCCGAGATGATGAGCCACTACCACGAGGACCAGGCGCGTCGTGAGCACCTGCTCGCCCTCGAGGGCGTGCGCACCGGCCTCACCGGCGCTGAGCCGGTGACCGCCAAGGTCGACGCGATGATCGCCGAGCTCAAGGCCGAGCTGGAGGCCAACCCCTTCGGCTTCGACCGGCGCTTCCTCTTCCGGGTCCTGTCGATGGGCCACTCGCAATTCGCCGAGCTCATCGGCGCCCGCGGCCCCAACACCCAGGTCAACGCCGCCTGCGCGAGCACGACCCAGGCCGTGAGCATCGCCGAGGACTGGATCCGCTCGGGCCGCTGCAAGCGCGTGCTCGTCATCTCCGGTGACGACCTGGCCAGCGACCAGCTCATGCGCTGGACCGGCACCGGCTTCCTCGCCTCGGGCGCGGCAGCGACCGACGAAGAGGTCGAGGACGCCGCGCTGCCCTTCGACGCCCGTCGTCACGGCATGATCGTCGGCACCGGTGCGGCCGCCCTCGTCGTCGAGTCGGCCGAAGCCGCTCGCGAGCGCGGCATCCAGCCGATCGCCCAGGTGCTCGGTGCCGTCATCGCCAACAGCGCCTTCCACGGCACCCGCCTGGACGTCGAGCACATCAGCGGTGTCGCCGAGACCCTCATGCGTGAGGTCGAGGCGTGGGGTCTGGACCGCCACCAGGTCGCCCCCGAGATGATGTTCATGTCGCACGAGACCTACACCCCGGCCCGGGGCGGCAGTGCCGCGGCGGAGATCAACGCGCTGCGGCATGTCTTCGGGGCCAGTGCTGACAAGATCGTCATCACCAACACCAAGGGCTTCACCGGTCACGCCATGGGCGCGGGCATCGAGGATGTCGTCGCTCTCAAGGCCCTCGAGACCGGCCTCATCCCGCCGGTCCCCAACTACAAGGTGCCCGACCCCGGCCTGGGCAGCCTCAACTTGTCCAAGGGTGGCGCCTATCCGCAGGTCCGCTATGCCTGGCGCCTGGCTGCCGGCTTCGGCTCGCAGGTCGCCATGGCCTTCCTGCGCTACCTGCCGATGCCCGACGGTGTCCGGCGCTCGCCGCAGGAGCTCGGCTATGCCTACCGGGTGATCGACCAGGCTGCCTGGCAGCGCTGGCTCGACTCGCTCTCGGGTCACTCGGGCAGCCAGCTCGAGGTCGACCACCGCCGCCTGCGTGTCGTCGACACGGGCGCTCCGGCGACGTCCGTCGTCACCGCGACGGCCCTGCCGGTCCCCTACCTCGATATGCCGCGCGCCGGGCTCAACGGCACGCTCGTCTCGGCTCCCGCGGCGTATGCCGCACCCGCCCCGGCTGCTCCCGCGCCCACTGCGGCGCCCGTCGTCGCACCTGCGGCACCGGCATACACCGCTCCGGCCGCACCTGTCGCGGCGCCGGCTCCCGCCCCTGCGCCCGAGCCGGTCGCCCCGGCGGTCGTCACCGATCCGGTGCTCGACACGGTGACGGGGATCGTCTCCGGGCTGACGGGCTATCCGTCGGATCTGCTCGACCCCGACCTGGATCTCGAGGCCGACCTCGGCGTCGACACCGTCAAGCAGGCCGAGGTCTTCGCCGCGGTGCGCGAGCACTACGGCGTCGAACGCGACGACACGATGAAGCTGCGCGACTTCCCCACCCTGCGCCACGTCGCCGGCTGGGTCCGCGGCAAGGCCGGACTCCCCGAGCCGACCGCCGCACCGGTCGCCGCTGCGGCTCCTGCCCCGGCCGCTGCCCCGGTGGCCGCTGCAGCCCCCGCTGTGGTGTCCGACCCCGTGCTCGACACGGTGACGGGGATCGTCGCCGGCCTGACGGGCTATCCGTCGGATCTGCTCGACCCCGACCTCGATCTGGAGGCCGACCTCGGCGTCGACACCGTCAAGCAGGCCGAGGTCTTCGCCG
>CAZLGB010000338.1:0-2459 GCA_964558825.1 uncultured Intrasporangiaceae bacterium | reverse complement strand
GGCCGGGCCGGCGCAGGTGACCCCGGTGGTGCCCCCGGCCAGCCTCCCGGCGCTCACGGCAGCGGCCGCAGGGCTCGACGCGGTCGCCGAGGTCCTCGGGCGCGGCGACGGGATCGGCTCCAACTCCTGGGTGGTCGGGCCGGCGCACTCCAGCACCGGAAAACCGTTGCTGGCCAACGATCCTCACCTTGGCGTCTCGATCCCCGGCATCTGGATGCAGGTCGGGCTGCATTGCCGCACGGTCTCGCCGACCTGTCCCTTCGACGTGTCGGGCTTCACCTTCTCCGGCCTCCCCGGGGTGCTCATCGGCCACAACGAGTCGATCGCCTGGGGCTTCACCAACCTCTCACCGGACGTGTGCGACTTCTATCTCGAGCAGGCCACCGACACGACCTATTTGCGCGACGGTCAGCTGCAGCCGCTCGTCGTCACGGCCGAGACGCTCAAGGTCCGCGGGGGCGACGACGTGCCACTGCTCGTGCGGGCCACCTCTCATGGGCCGATCGTCAGCGACGTCTTCCCGACGGTCGGCGACATGGGGCGGGCTCCCGTCGTCAATGGGGTCCAGAGCACCGGGGAGTATGCCGTGTCGCTCGCCTGGACCGGCCTCATCCCCGGGACGACTGCCGACGCGATCTTTGCCCTGGACGCAGCCAAGGATTTCGACTCGTTCCGCCAGGCGCTGCGGTCTTTCGCGGTGCCCTCGCAAAACGTCGTCTATGCCGACACCTCCGGCTCGATCGGCTATCAGGCGCCAGGGGTCGTCCCGGTCCGACGCTCGTCCACTCCGGGTTTCCCACCGGGCTATCTGCCTGCGCCCGGCTGGGATTCGCAGTGGGACTGGCAAGGCTCGGTGCCCTATGACGACTTGCCGTGGACCCGCGATCCCGCCGAGGGGCTCATCGTCACGGCCAACCAAGAGGTCAGCGCCGCCGGACCATTCCTCACCAGCGAGTGGGATGCCGGCTATCGAGCCCAACGCATCCGCGCGCTGCTCAGCGCACGCGCCACCATCACCCCCGTCGACATGGCGTCGATCCAGCTCGACAACGTCGACCCCTTCGCCAAGACCCTTGTCGGCGCGTTGCTCACCGTCGACCTCAAGGGCGACAGCTTCACCGCGGCGGCCCGCGATCTGCTGGTCAACTGGGACGGCAGCACGCCGGCTGATTCCTCGCCCAACTCGGCGGCCGCGGCATACTTCAACGCGGTCTGGGCCACCTTGCTGTCCAACACCTTCGACGACCAGCTGCCGCGAGATCTGTGGGCCGACGGAGGCAGCCGCTGGCGCCTGGCCGTGACCAACCTGCTCGGCGATCCGGCCAACTCGTGGTGGGACGACAAGCGCACTCCGGGCGCGGTCGAGAACCGCGACGAGATCCTTCACCGCGCTCTCGTCGATGCGCGCCTGGAGCTCACCCGCAGCCTCGGGCCCAATGTCGAGAACTGGTCGTGGGGCAAGCTGCACACCCTCACCCTGGCTCACCGGGTCTTCGGCACGGACGGGACGCCGGGGTGGGTGCAGTCGATCTTCGACCGCGGCCCGATCCCCCTGCCGGGCGGGTCGTCGATCGTCGACGCCAACGGCTGGAACGCTGCCAAGGGGTATGCCGTCAACTGGGCCCCCTCGATGCGCATGGTCGTCGACCTCGGCTCGCTGGACTCCTCGACGTGGGTCAACCAGACCGGGCAGAGCGGCCATGCCTACAACCCGCACTATGTCGACCAGGTCGACGCGTGGGCGAGCGGCGGGAGCTTCCCGTGGCCCTTCTCGTCGGGGGCCGTCGCCGCGGCGAAGGTCGACGAGCTCACCCTCACGCCGAAGGGCTGATGCGCCGCACTCCACGCTCGGGTGTGATGACCCCGTCGACGCGTCGGTCGTGCGCCTCGACCGGGACGGCAGGTGCTGCGGCGCATGGAGAGTCCCCGCCGGCGGTCTTGCCCTCCGACGGCGGGTCGTCGTCCCGCCTGGCGGCGTTGTCCCAGGCAGCCTCGTTGTCCCACGCGGCCTCGTCGTCCCACACCAGGGCGAGCACCGGCGTGGTGGCGCGCGCGTGGACCAACGCGCGGTCATAGCTGCCGCCGCCCTGGCCCAGCCGGTGCCCGAGCTGATCGACGGCCATGGCGGGGGTGACGATGAGGTCGCAGCTGCCGAGGGCGTCCTGGCCCAGCTGCTCGCTCGAGCCCGCGCTCGAGGTGGCGGCGAGTTGCCACTCGAGTGCCTTGTCGGGCAACAGGATCGGCACGATGACCTGGTGGCCCGCCGTGTTCAGAGCGGCGAGGAGAGCGTCGGTGGGCGGCTCGGTCGGGAGCGCGACGAAGGCGGCCACCCGGCATACCTCGGGGGCGGAGCCTGTCGCGTGCAGCTCGCCCAGGTATGCCGTGACGGCCGCTGCGATCCGCCTCGCCGCGGCGGTGCGCTCGTCGGGTGTGGTGGCCGCGGCGCGCTCGCGCCGCCG
>CAZLGB010000337.1:0-2473 GCA_964558825.1 uncultured Intrasporangiaceae bacterium | reverse complement strand
CGCTGGCCTCGGGTGGATCGTCGGCGGGCCGGCACCGTGGGCCGGCGCGCTCGTGCCGGTCGGCGTGGCTGCCGCGGCGATGGTGGGGCTGCGCGCCAGGCACCGGCTCGGCGGGATCACCGGTGACATCCTCGGAGCCGGTGTCGAGGTCTCCCTGGCCGCCGCCCTCACGGTCGCTGCCTGCCTGCACTGAGCTCGTCGCCTGAGTCGTGAAGCACGGGCTGAGGCATCCGCAGCTGTGGTGATCACCCCACCAGCGCGGGCTTCAGGGCGTGCTTCAGGGCGGCCGAGCAGACCTGGCAGAGTGGGGGGCATGGAGGTCCCCGCCCACTTCGCCATGACCGACGCCCAGACCGAGGCGGTGCTGCAGGGCCTCGAGCTCGTCGACCTGGTCACGGTGCATGCCGACGGTCTGCTTGCGACGCCCCTGCCGCTGCTCTTCGACCCGGGCCTCGGCGAGCACGGCGCGCTGCTCGGCCATGTCGCGCGCAACAACCGCCAGTGGTCGACGCCGACGACCGGCGAGGCGTTGGCGATCGCCCGGACCACCGACCACTACGTCAGCCCGGCGTGGCTGCCGAGCACAGCCGCCCACGGCAAGGTCGTGCCGACGTGGGACTACGTCACCGTCCACGTCTATGGCGAGCTCATCGCCCATGACGACGCGGCGTGGACCGCTCAGGTCGTGCGTCGGCTGACCGAGCGGCACGAGGGCGCGGGCGCTGCCCCGGCCACCGCCCCGTGGTCGGTCGACGACGCGCCCGCCGACTACGTCACCGCGATGATGCGGGCCATCGTCGGCCTGGAGCTGCGCATCAGCCGCGTCGAGGCGAAGGCCAAGATGGCTCAGAACAAGACCCCGGCCGATGTCGCCGCACTCGCCGATGCGCTTGCGGCACAAGGAGATCGCGATGGAGAGCATTGGCTGCGCGAGGTGTCGCAGCCAGCCGCTGACCGACGAGCCGCCGTGCTCGCCGACGTCGCTGACCTCGCCGAGCGGCGGCGCAGCTAAGCCCCGGCCGGGGGCGCCGCCGAGCCTCTCGCGCCTCAGTCGCCGCCCGGCAGCATCGCCTGCAACGTGCCGATGGTGTCGGCGTCGGCAGCGCTCTTGTCCTCGCGATAGCCCTTGACCCGGGCGAAGCGCAGCGCCACCCCACCGGGATAGCGCGACGAGCGCTGCACCCCGTCGATGGCGATCTCGACGACGAGCTCGGGGCGCAGGTGCACGGCATATCGCGTGCGCCGCACCTCCAGCTCGGGGAAGCGCTCGGTCTGCCACCGCAGCATCGCGTCGGTGAGCCCCTTGAAGGTCTTGCCGACCATGACGAAATCGCCCGGCTCACCGAGCGGCACCGCGGGATCACGCGCCCCGAGGTGGAGATTCGACAGCCACCCGGTGCGCCGACCGGAGCCCCACTCGGCAGCGAGCACGACGAGGTCGTAGGTGTGGACCGGCTTGACCTTGAGCCAGTGCCGCCCGCGGCGCCCCGCGGCATACGGCGAGGAGAGTGCCTTGACGACCACGCCCTCGTGACCGGCCGCCAACGCCTCGCGCGAAAACTCCTCTGCCGCAACGGGATCGTCGGTCTCAATCGAGAGTATGCCGTGCTCACCCACCACCGCGCGCAGCCGCTCACGGCGCACCGAGAGCGGCTCGTCGAGCAGGTCGACCCCGTCGGCGTGGAGCACGTCGAAGAACCACGGCCGCAGCACCGCCTCGCGCTCGGCCGACGACCCGAAGCGGCTCATGGTCTCTTGGAAGGGCCGCGGCGCACCGTCCTCGTCGAGCGTGAGCGTCTCGCCGTCGAGGATGAGCGCCCCACCCGGGAGGTCGCCCACCACGGCGACGATCTCGGGCACTCGCTCGGTGATGTCGGCGAGCGTGCGGCTGTAGACGCTGACCGGCGTGCCCGGGCCACCGAGCCGGTGGACCTGGATGCGCGCGCCGTCGAGCTTGACCTCCACCGACGCCGGGCCGGTCAGCGCGACCGCCTCGCCAGGCGTCGCGGCCGTCGCCGCGAGCATCGGCAGCACCGGAGTGCCGACGGTGAGGCCCACGGTGGCGAGGTCGGCCCCCGTCAGGGCGAGGTATGCCGTGCCCCCGAGGCTGCCCGAGAGCATCGCCGCGCGCCGCACCTGCTCGAGCGGGCGGCCGCTCGCCCGGGCGACGGCATCGGTGAGGACTCCCTCGAGGGCACCGATGCGCACCTCGCCCAGCAGTGCCCCACCGAGCAACCACTGCTCGTCGGGGGTGGCGCGCGACCAGAGCTCGCCGAGCACGGCCGCCCGGCGCTCGCCCGAGCCCGCACCACCCTCGGCCGCCAATCGGGACAACGCGTCGTCGACATCGGCGACGGTCAGCGTCGGCGCCGCGACCGCGGAGCCGACAGCCTCCGCGCCACCGGCCACGGGGCCGTCCACATCGGGGCCAGCAACGCCCGCGCGGGAGAGCTGAGCAAGGGTGCGCCAGCCG
>CAZLGB010000336.1:0-2498 GCA_964558825.1 uncultured Intrasporangiaceae bacterium | reverse complement strand
CTCCCCGCGACGTCGTCGCTGCGGGACCGGGATCGCGCCCCGTCCCCGCGCAGGCCCGGCGGCTCACCCTCCGGCGGGGCCTCATCACGGCCCTGCGCGGTGTCGACCTCGAGCTGCCCGCCGGGACCGTCACCGCCGTCATGGGGCGCAACGGGGCCGGCAAGTCCTCGTTGCTCGCCGTCCTTGCCGGTGCGGTGCGTCCGACCAGCGGGCAGGTCAGCGTCGCGGGCGAGGCCCCGGCCGGGCTGGCTCCGCGGGAGCGCTGCCGGCTCGTCGGGCTGGTCCCCCAGGACCCTGACCTGCTGCTCTATGCCGACTCGGTGGCGGCCGAGTGCCGCGCGGCGGACGGCGACTTCGGTATGCCGTCCGGCACCGCCCGCGCGCTGCTCGACCGCATCGCCGGTCCGGTCGACGACGCCACCCACCCTCGTGATCTCTCCGAGGGACAACGGCTGGCCCTCGCGCTGGCCGTCATCCTCACCGGGAGCCCTCAGGTCCTGCTGCTCGACGAGCCGACCCGCGGGCTGGACTATCCCGCCAAGCGGCGCCTCGTCGCGATCCTGCGCGGGTTGGCAGCCGCGGGTCATGCCGTGGCGCTGGCCACCCACGACGTCGAGCTCGTCGCCGAGGTGGCCGACCTGGCGGTCGTCCTCGCCGACGGTGAGATCGTCGCCGAGGGCTCGGCCCGCAGCGTGCTGGCCGCCTCGCCCGCCTTCGCCCCGCAGGTCGCGAAGATCTGCCACCCGCTCGCCCTGCTGACCGTGGCCGAGGTCACCGACGCCCTGGCCGGCCTCGAGCCCGCTTCGTGAGCACCGGCACCCGGATGCGTCCGGCCGCGGTGGCCGCCCTGGCCCTCACCACGGTGGTGGGACTCGCGGCATACACCTGGCCGTTCTTCGCCACGCACCCGGCCACCGGCGGCCACCAGGGACAAGACGCGCCGTGGCTCTTCGCCGGGCTGCTGGGGCTCATGGCCCTGGTGCTGCTCGCCGAGCTCGCCGCCGCGGGCCTCGACGCCAAGACCGTCGCCGTGCTCGGGGTGCTTGCCGCAGCAGGAGGGGCGCTGCGGGTGTTGTCGGCCGGGACAGCCGGGCTGGAGCCGATCTTCGTCGTGCTCGTCCTCGGCGGACGGGTGCTCGGACGGTCGATGGGTTTCCTGCTCGGCGCGCTGGCGATGTTGGTCGGGGCCTTCCTCACCGCCGGGGTGGGACCGTGGTTGCCCTTCCAGATGATCGGCGCCGGCTGGGTCGGGCTCGGCGCGGCGCTGCTGCCGCGGGCGAGCGGGCGGGTCGAGCTGGCCCTGCTCGCGGCCTATGGCGCACTGGCGAGCTTCGCCTACGGTGCCCTGCTCAACCTGTGGTTCTGGCCCTTCCTCGCACCCGAATCCGCGCCCACCGGAGCCGGATTCGTGCCCGGCGACAGCGCCGCCGCCAACGTCGGGCACTACGGCGTCTTCTACGTCGCGACCTCGCTCGGCTGGGATCTCCCCCGTGCCGTGCTCACCGCTGCGCTGGTGCTCGTCGCCGGCCGGCCGGTGCTGGCCACCCTGCGGCGGGCCGTGCGCCGGGCCGCCTTCGACGCCGCCCCGACCTTTCGCTGAAAGTCCCGCCGCGCTGGGGCGCGGCGGCGTCGCGTCGTCAGTCCTCGCGGACCTGCACCTGGACGAAGGGCGGCTTGGTCACCGTGGCGGCCACGCCGCGGCCGCGCACGTCGATGACGACTTCGTCGCCGTCGGCGAGCTCGGGCGCGAGCAGCGCGAGCGCGATGCCCTGCTTGCGGGTCGGCGAGAAGGTCCCCGAGGTCACCTCGCCGATGACCTCGCCGTCGCGGGTCACCGCACAGTGCGCCCGAGGAATGCCGCGCCCGGTCACGACGAGCCCGCGCGCGAGCCGGGCCGGTCCGGCGGCCCGCTCGGCGAGCAGCGCCTCACGCCCCCAGAAGGCGTCCTTCTTCCAGCCGACCGCCCACCCGGCGCGGGCCTGGACCGGGGTGATGTCGAGGGAGAGATCCTGCCCGTGCAGCGGATAGCCCATCTCGGTGCGCAGGGTGTCGCGCGCCCCGAGCCCGCAGGGCAGCCCGTCCCACGGCGCCATGGCCGCCACGAGCGCGTCCCACAGCGCACCGGCATCCGCCCAGCGCGGCACCAGCTCATAGCCCCGCTCCCCCGTGTAACCGGTGCGGCAGACGATGACCGGCACCTCGCCGTCAGGCCCGGCCCACAGCGCCTCGCGGAACTGCATGTAGTCATGCCCCGTCGGCAAACCCAGGGCGTCGAGGACCTCGTCGGAGCGCGGCCCCTGGACGGCCAGCACGGCATACTCCCCGTGGCGGTCGACCACCTCGATGCCGGCCGGGGCGGCCGCGACGAGCCGTCGGCAGACCTCGGCGGTGTTGGCGGCGTTGGGGATGAGGAAGACGTCGTCGTCGGCGCGCAGGTATTGGATGAGGTCGTCGACGACGCCGCCGCGCTCGTCACAGCACATCGTGTATTGCGCCTG
>CAZLGB010000335.1:0-2500 GCA_964558825.1 uncultured Intrasporangiaceae bacterium | reverse complement strand
ACGTGCTTTCGACCGCAGCCACAGCGGGGAGCAGCACCCGGCTCTGACCGCAGGGGTGCCACGTGCTTTCGACCGCAGCGAGAGCGGGCACCAGCAACGCGGGCCGGCTGACCGCGCGGCTTGACTAGAGCTTTTCGACCGGGGCGTAGCGCAGCAGCAGCCGCTTGACGCCGGCCGATCCCCCGAAGTCGACATGGGCCAGCGCCCGCTCGCCCTCTCCCTCGACCCGCAGCACGGTGCCGAGGCCGAAGGCGTCGTGGCTGACCCGGTCTCCGGCGGCGAGCGAGATCACCCCGCGGTTGCCCGGCGAGCGGACACCTGGGCGGGCGGCGAGGGTGGCGACGGCGGGCTCGCTCGTGCGGCGCCCGAAGCGGGCGCTGTCTGAGGCGGCCGCCTCGCGCTCCCAGGCCACCAGACCGGCCGGGATCTCGTCGAGGAAGCGCGAGCCTGGAAAGTATTGCGGCTGCCCCCAAGCCGAGCGCATCGCGGCGCGCGACAGGTGCAGCCGCTCGCGCGCCCGGGTGATGCCGACATAGGCCAGGCGCCGCTCCTCCTCGAGCTCCTTGGGGTCTCCGAGCGAGCGCAAGTGGGGGAAGGTGCCGTCCTCGAGCCCGGTGAGGAAGACGACAGGAAACTCCAGCCCCTTGGCCGTGTGCAGCGTCATGAGCGTGACGACCCCGCCAGCGGCAGCCGCGTCGGCCGCCGGGTCGTCACCCTCGGGGGCGTCGGGGATCTCGTCGGAGTCGGCGACCAGCGCGACCTGCTCGAGGAAGTCCTCGAGGCTGGCCGGCTCACCGGACTCGGCTCGACCCTGGTCGAATTCCTGTGCGACGGCGACCAATTCGGCGAGGTTTTCGACCCGTGTCTCGTCCTGCGGGTCGGGGCTACGGCGCAGCTCGGAGAGATAGCCGGTCTGCTCGAGCACCGCCTCGAGCAGCCCCGCGACGCCCGAGCCGCCATCGAAGACGACCCGCAGGTCTTCGAGCAGCTTGGTGAAGGCCTCGATGGCAGCGACCGAGCGGGTGGCGATGCCGGGGGCATCGGCGGCCCGCCCCAGGGCCGCGACGAAGGGCACCCGCTCGCGGTCGGCGAGCTGAGCGACGCAGGCCTCGGCGCGCTCGCCGATGCCGCGCCGTGGGACGTTGAGGATGCGCCGCAGGTTGACCGAATCGGTGGGATTGGAGATCACCCGCAGATAGGCGAGCGCGTCCTTGACCTCCTTGCGCTCGTAGAAGCGCGTGCCGCCGACGACCTTGTAGGGGATGCCCACCCGGACGAAGACCTCTTCGACCGCGCGGCTCTGGGCGTTGGTGCGATAGAAGACCGCGACGTCCTTGGGGAGTATGCCGTGCGCGTCACCGAGGCGGTCGATGGTGCGGGCGATGAAGGATGCCTCGTCGTGCTCGTTGTCGGCGACATAGCCGACGATCGCCGCCCCGTCGCCGGCGTCGGACCAGAGGTTCTTGGGCCGGCGGTCGGGGTTGCGGGCGATGACGGCATTGGCCGCGCGCAGGATGGTCTGGGTGGAGCGGTAGTTCTGCTCGAGCAGGATCGTGCGCGCGTTGGGGTAGTCGGCCTCGAACTCGACGATGTTGCGGATGCTCGCCCCGCGGAAGGCGTAGATCGACTGGTCGGCGTCGCCGACGACGACCAATTCGGCTGGGGCCGTGTCGGTTTGGTATGCCGTGGCCGGACCGGGCGGGCGCGCGGCTGGGGCGTCGGCATCGGTGTTGGCCACCCCGACGAGCTCGCGCACGAGCTGGTATTGCGCGTGGTTGGTGTCCTGGTATTCGTCGACGAGCACATGCCGGAAGCGCCGCCGATAGTGCTCGGCCACATCCGGAAAGGCTTGCAGCAGATGGACGGCCGTCATGATGAGGTCGTCGAAGTCGAGGGCGTTGGCCTGGCGCAGGCGGCGCTGATAACCGGCATACGCCTCGGCGACCAGCCGCTCGCGATCGGTGCTCGCGGCCCCTTCGCCGCCCACCCGCCGGGCGTATTCCTCCTCGTCGACGAGCTCGTTCTTGAGGTTGCTCACCGCGTGGGAGAAGGCCCGCGCGGGGTAGCGCTTGGGGTCGAGGTCCATATCGCGCAGCACGAGTGACATGAGCCGCTGGCTGTCGGCGGCGTCGTAGATGGAAAAGCTCGAGCGCAGCCCGAGTTTGTCGGACTCGCGGCGCAGGATGCGCACGCACGCCGAGTGGAAGGTCATCACCCACATCGCCCGCGCCCGCCCGCCGACCAGCCCCTCGACCCGCTCGCGCATCTCGGCGGCGGCCTTGTTGGTGAAGGTGATGGCGAGGACCTGCCCGGGGGCGACATGCCGCTCGGCGAGCAGATAGGCGATGCGGTGGGTCAGCACGCGGGTCTTGCCCGAGCCGGCTCCGGCGATGATGAGCAGCGGGCTGCCCTCATGGACGACCGCCGCGCGCTGCTGCGGGTTGAGCCCGGCGAGCATCGCCTCGGTGTCGCGGCGCAGCCCGCCCGCCGCGCCCGCCGA
>CAZLGB010000334.1:0-2500 GCA_964558825.1 uncultured Intrasporangiaceae bacterium | reverse complement strand
ATGCGCAGCCGGCCCTGCTCGTCGACGGCCGGCCGATAGAGCGTCGCGCGCAGCGCCCCCTGGCGGGTGAGCAGCCCGACGAGGCGGCCGTCGGCGTCGACGACCGGTGCGAGCCGGTGGCGCAGCTGGCCGAGCCGCTCGAAGGCCGTCTCTGGCTCGATCCCCTCGGGCAGCGTGGCGACCTCGCTCGTCATGACCCGGCCGACCTGGGTGAAGCGGTCGACCCCCTCGAGATCTGTCTCGGTGACGACGCCGATCGGGCGGCGCTCGGCGTCGAGGACGACCGCCGCGCCGTGCGCCCGCTTGTTGAGCAGGCCCATGGCGTCGGCGACTGTCGAGGACGCCGTGAGCGTGACCGGCGTGTCATGCACGAGGTGACGGCTCTTGACGAAGTCGACGACATCCGTGACGACGTCGACGGGAATGTCTTGGGGCACGACGGCGATCGCGCCACGGCGAGCGACGGTCTCGGACATCCGCCGCCCGCTCACGGCGGTCATGTTCGCGACGACGATGGGGATGGTCGTGCCCGACCCGTCGGAGGTCGACAGGTCGACGTCCATCCGGCTGCCGACGTCGCTGCGCGCCGGCACCATGAAGACGTCGTCATAGGACAGGTCGTGACTCGGTTGCAGGCCGCCCAGGAAACGCATGGCCCGACCCTATGTCGTGCGGCCCGCGGGCGGCATACCGCCCAGGCTCGGACCCACCGCGCCGCCCGAGAGTGCGGCTGCGCGCCATACCCAGGGGAGGTGGTATGCCGCGCGGGCGGGGTCGCTGGCTCAGTCGGTCACTCGGGTAGCAGCTCGCTCTCGACCGTGTGCATCTCGGCCCGTGGGGTCGAGTGGGCGTCGCCCTCCGGCAGCGTCGGGTGCGGCAGAGCCAATGGCTCGGCGGCGCTGGTGCCTTGCCCGAAGTCGGTCGCCCCGATGAGCACCGCCATGTTGCCGTGGGGGTGCTTGTTTCGATACATGAGGTCGTGGGCGAGGGGGATCTCGTCGTAGGTGAAGGCCCGCGACAGGCACGGGTCGAGCTGGCCGGCCAGGGCAAGCTGGTTCATCTCGTTGGACTGCTTGTCATTGGCGAAGTGCGAGCCCTGCAGCCGCTTCTGGCGCATCCAGAGATACCGCAGGTCGACGGTCGCGTTGTAGCCCGTGGTGCCGGCGCAGACGACGACCATGCCCCCGGTGTCGCAGACGAAGATCGACGTGGGGATGGTGCTCTCGCCCGGGTGCTCGAAGACGATGTTGGGCGCCCCGCGCTCGCCGAGGATCTCCCAGATGGCCGCGCCGAACTTGCGCGCGCCCTTGAGCCACGCGGCATACGCCTCGTCGTCCTTCCAGTGGGGGAGCATGCCCCAGTGGTCGAAGTCGTTGCGGTTGATGCAGCCCTTGGCTCCGAGCTTCATGCAGTAGTCGAACTTGTCCTCGCCGGAGACGACTGCGATGGGGATGCCGCCGGCGGCCTTGACGATCTGGATCGCCATCGACCCCAGCCCGCCCGCGCCGCCCCAGATGAGCACGACATCGCCGGGCTTGACCGAGTTGGCGTCCCAGCCGTGCAGCATCCGCCAGGCTGTCGCCGCGACAAGGGTGTAGGCCGATGCCGCCTCCCAGGTCAGGTGCTTGGGCTTGGGCATGCACTGCTGGCCCTGGACCCGGGTGAACTGGGCGAAGCTGCCGAAATTGGTCTCGTAACCCCAGATGCGGAAGGTTGGGGAGTACATCGGGTCGACGCCCTTCTGCACCGACGGGCAGTTGCGGTCCCAGCGGCCGCAGTGAACGACGACCTCGTCGCCGACCTTGACGTTGGTGACGTCCTTGCCGACCGCATAGACGATGCCCGACGCGTCACTGCCGCCGATGTGGAAGGGCTCCGGCTCACCCTGGTCGCCGCGCGCCAGGGCCTTGTTGCGCGCGCCGACGACATCGACGGGTATGCCGAGCCCGGCCCAGACGTTGTTGTAGTTGATGCCCGCAGCCATGACGTAGACCAGCACCTCGTCATCGGCGATGGTCGGGACGTCGACGACCTCCTGCTGGAAGGCCTGCAGCGGGGGGCCGTAGCGATCGGGGCGGATCACCCAGGCGTGCATTGTGGCGGGAACCTCGCCCAGGGGTGGGCGCTCTCCCAGGTCGTAGAGCTCCTTGGTCATCGGGTGTCCTCTCTGCGGGGGGGCGGGCGGCGGGTCCTTGCGGGAGTCCCCGGTCACCCGGCGGCGCGCCCCTGAAATGCGTGGACGCTACTGATTTGACCGTACCTGCGGGGGGTGTGCCCGGTCCTCGGACCGGCGCGTGAGCTTGCCCACCCGCGGCCGCGCGGGTCCCGCATCCGGCATCCGGCATCCGGCATCCGGCGGGCAGGCGTATGCCGCACCCGCGTCCCAGCGCGCGGCGGCCCTGCGTCCCGTTGCCACGGTTCACGCGCCGGGGTATGCCGCGAGTGCCGACAGCGCCCCGGGGAGTGGTGGGGTTTGGGGTGACGGCGCGGCGTCCTGGGT
>CAZLGB010000333.1:0-2515 GCA_964558825.1 uncultured Intrasporangiaceae bacterium | reverse complement strand
CACCGGGGCCCACGGCATACCCCACGCCGAGCAGGGCGGCCAGCGCGAGCGCGGCGACCTTGGTGACCAGGCGCGCCGCCTCGAGAGGCGGCTTGGGGCCGTCCTGGCCGGATGCCCCGCCGCCCGAGCCGGCGGCACCGATCCAGGCCCATGCGGTCGCGGCCGACGAGCCGGCCATCGCGATGAACGGCACCATGAGCGCCGGGAGGGCCCGGTTGACCTCGGCCATCTCGTAGGCAAGTCCCTGGGCGTGTCGGCAGCTGCGCAGGTGCTCCTCGACCCGCGCCCGCTGGCGCACCGGCAGCTTGCCGCGGACGTAGCGGCCCATCGACGCGAGCACCCAGGCGCACTCGTCGTCCTGGGCGCGGCTGATGGCCCGGTCGGCGTGCGCGTCGAGGTAGCGGGCCCGCAGGCTGTCGCGCGCCCGCATGGCCAGCACGCTCACGCCGTTGGCGCTCATCCCGAGGTTTTCGGCGACGACCGACGGCGAGGTGCCCTCGACGGCCGTGTGCCAGAGGACCTGCTGGTCACGCTCAGGCAGTCGCCCGAAGGCCGACCGGACGAGGTCGTGGTCGACCCCCGCGCTCGGGTCGTATGCCGGCGCAGCGGGGGTGACGGCCTCGAGGCCGGCGTCCTCGGTCGGCACCGCGCGCAACTCGGCGCGGGCGAAGTCGACGGCGACGGTCTTGATCGTCGAGAGGAAGTAGGAGCGGAAGTTGGTGGTCGGGCCCTTGCCCGCCCGGATGAGGTCATAGACGCGCAGGCTGGCCTCGCCGACGATGTCGTCGGCCGAGGTGCGGCCACGGTGGCGATGGGCCACGCCGTAGGCGGCCGGCAGGTGACGTCGCCACAGCTCGGCATAGGCGTCGGCACTGCCCTCGCGGACGTGGACGAGCAGCGTGGAGTCGTCGGCGTCGGCCAGGTCCTGGCCCCACATGCCGGCGGGTGCTGACACCGATCTCACCTCCCTGCGTCGCTCGGCGTCATCTATGAGACGACAAACCATTGTGCCCGTGACAGCCGGTGCGCGAGAAGTTCACAGGTTTCCTGCGTTTCCGGCGGGCACGAGCCCATGGTGGGGCGGTTCGGTCGCGGGTGGTTCGACATCGAGAGTCTTGCTGATCGAGAGTCTTGGCGGGCGAGAGTCTTGGCGGGCGAGAGTCTTGAGGGCGGGTCTACATTTGGTCCGTGGCAGAGCGCGCGGTGGGGCAGGATCGAGCACTCGGTGCCGGGCAACAGCTCGACGATGTCGATCGCATCGCCGCGGCGTGGGCTCGGGAGCGCCCAGACCTGGACATCTCGCCACTACACGTCCTCTCGCGGATCAGCCGTCTGGGTCGGCGCCTGGAGTTGGCCCGAGGAGCGGCCTTCGCCCGCCATCATCTCGAGCGTTGGGAGTTCGACGTGCTGTCGGCGCTGCGCCGCGCGGGTCGGCCCTATCAGCTCTCCCCCGGCCAGTTGGTCACCGAGACGTTGGTCACCTCCGGGACGATGACCAACCGGGTCGACCGCCTCGTCCAGCGTGGGCTGGTCGGCCGTCACCCCGATCCCACCGATCGCCGCGGGGTCCTCGTGCGTCTCACCCGCGACGGGCGCGAGGCCGTCGACGCCGCTCTCGCCGACCTGCTCGAGGACGAGCGGGTGCTGCTGGCGCCGCTCGACGACGACGAGCGGGCGACCCTCGCCGCATTGCTGCGCCGCGTCGCCGGTCCGCTGGAGTCCTAGCCGCCGGGGAACGCTGCGCTCAGCCCTGGACGAGCTCGAGCCGGTTGCCCACCGGATCGTCGGTGTGCAGCCGCCGGACCCCCGGGATGCTCTCGTCCCAGCGCACCTCGTGGCCGGTCGCCGCCAACGCGGCCGCGAGAGCGTCGAGGTCGTCGACGACGAGCGCCGGATGGGCCTTGCGGGCCGGCCGGAAGTCGGCTTCCACCCCGGTGTGGATCACCGCAGCCCCGCCGCGGAACCAACAGCCGCCACGCACAGCGAGCACGGGCGGCTTGGGCTCCTCCACCATCCCCAACACCCCGACGTAGAACGCCCGCATCGCCTCGTCCGAGCCGGGCGGGCAGGACACCTGCACGTGATCGAGTCGCATGGTCATGCGTCGACTATATGTCTTGACGTCAAGATATGTTGTCTGACAGCGGAGGCAGGACGCTGTCGGTCCGGCCAGCGCACACGTCGGGCGGCTACTCGACGACCTCAGCGGCAGCGAGCCACGCCAGCTCGAGCTCGTCGCGCTCGTCGACGATCTCGCGCAGGCTCGCATTGAGCGCGAGCACAGCGACGTGATCGGTCGCCTTGGCAGCCATCTCCGCGTGCACGCGCTCCTCGCGCTCGGCCAACCGGGTCAACGCCCGCTCGACGCGAGCCATCTCCTTGCGGGCCTCGCGTTGCTGGGCGGGAGTGGCCACAGCAGGGCGAGATCCCATGCCACCAGCGGTAGGCCCGGCGCCTCCGGTGGGCCCGGCACCGGACGCGCCGCCCGCCGAGCCGCCCGCCGAGCCGCCGGCTG
>CAZLGB010000332.1:0-2523 GCA_964558825.1 uncultured Intrasporangiaceae bacterium | reverse complement strand
GGGGTCGTGGCCTTGGCGGCGGCCTTGGTCGGTGCGGGCTCGGCCTTCACCGCAGTCTTGGCGGCGGCGGTGGACTTGCTGGCCGGCGCCTTGGCCGGCACGTCAGCCTGGGCGCTGCGGACCGACCGCGAGCTCGTCGCAGCCACCGCGCGCCCCGCCGCGGGGACGGCCACCGTGATGCCGTGGTCCTCCAACGCTCGCAGGATCGGCTTCATCCGGCGGGGTGCAACGTCCGCCTGCTCCAGCGCCGTGCGCACGTCCTCCACCGTGAGGCTGCCCCGGGTCTTGCCCTTGGCGAGCAGCGTGCGCAGCTGCGGGTGGGCGAACTCCGCAGGCAACGGACCGCCCGCAGGGTTGGTGTGGAGCTCTGGCACTGGCACCGACGACCTTTCGCCGCGCTGGACACGCGAATAGACACGCGGACAGCAAGCGGGGAGCTGGAGAAGGGGGAGGATGTCAGGGCCGAAGCGTGAGCCGACCTGCCTCGCTTCGGGATCCCGCACGATCCGTCACAGACATTATAAAACGCCGAGCGGGTATGCCGGAAACGCGGCCGCTCGGCCGCGGTCCGGCATACCCCTCGGAGCGAGCGACCAGCCCCGCTTCAGTCCTCGCGAGCGGCCTTGACCGCCAGCACCGGGCAATGGGCGTCAAGCAGGATGCGCTGGGCATTGGACCCGAGGATGAGCTTGCCCACCGGGGTGCGCCGGCGCAGGCCGATGACGATGAAGTCGGCGTCCTCCTCCTCGGCGACGGCGATGAGGTCCTCGGAGGGTTCGTTACCGCGCACCAGCTGGCGCACCTCGTGCTCGATGCCCAGATCGCTCAGCTTGCGCTGGATGACGTCGAGCTCCTCCTCAAAGCGCGCCGCCTCGTCGGCGTCGAAGTCCTTCCCGCCGCGCTGGGAGTTGATGACGATCAGCTTGGTATGACGCAGCTCGCACTCTTCGGCCGCGCGACGGAGAGCTGCGCGGCCCTCCTTCGTCGCCACGTATCCGACAACGACGGCCACCGTAACCTCCTTGTTGACGCACCGCGCGTCCTGGCCCCGACGTTACCGGATCGGCCCCGTGTCACGCTGCTGGCGGTGACCGAGCCCGCGTCGGCGCGTGAGCGCGTCGCGGACGATCTCTCCCACCTGGTCGACCTCGATGAGAAAGCCGTCGTGGCCGCACGGGGAGGTGATGGTCTCGAGCCTCGCTCCCGGGACCGCCGCCGCCACGCGCGCGGACTGCGCGGCCGGGTAGAGGCGGTCGGAGTCGACGGCGACGGCCGTGAGGTCTGCCGTGACTCTGGCGAGGGCCGCCTCGACCCCACCGCGGTCACGACCGACGTCGTGGGAGTTCATCGTCTCGGTCAGCACGCAGTAGGAATTGGCATCGAAGCGGCGGCCCAGTTTGGCGGCGTGGTAGTCGAGGTAGCTTTCCACGGCATACCGCCCGCCGCCTCCCAGCGGCTGCTCCCCCGGCTGGGCAGCGCGCCCGAACCGATCGTCGAGCTCGGCAGCCGACCGATAGGTGATCTGCGCGATCCGGCGCGCAATCCCGAGGCCCTCGTCGGGACCCCGCTCTTCGTCGTAGTAGTCGCCGCCGTGGAAGTGCGGATCCGAGCGGATGGCCTGCAATTGGGTTTGGCACCAAGCGATCTGGTCGGCGCTGGCAGCGGCCGTGCTCGCCAGCACGACGGCCCGATCGACCATCGCCGGCTGGCCGACCGCCCATTCGAGCACCCGCATGCCGCCCATCGAGCCACCGATGACCAGGGCCCAACGCTCCACTCCGAGCGCCCGGGCCAAGGCGAGCTCAGCCGCGACCTGGTCGCGCACGGTGACGAAGGGGAAGCGGCTGCCCCATGGCCGCCCGTCGGGAGCCGACGATGCCGGTCCGGTACTGCCTTGGCAGCCGCCGACGACGTTGGCCGCCACGACGAACCACCGTTGGGTGTCGATCGCATGAGCCGGGCCGGGGCCGACCAACCCCTCCCACCAGCCCGGGGACGGGTGATGCGGGCCGGCCGGGCCGACGACGTGGGCGTCGCCGGTCAGCGCGTGCTCGACGAGCACGGCATTGGAGCCGTCAGGGGCGAGCTGGCCCCACGTCTCGTAGGCGAGCCGGACCGCCGGGAGTTCGCCGCCGCACTCGAGGGCCAGGGTGCCGAGGTCGACGAACCGCCGCTGTCCGGGCGCGTCACCCTCCTGCCAGGCACCGGTCCGCGCCGACGGCCGGGGGCCGGGCAGCGGCTCGATGATGGTCACGGGACGACACCTCCGGGCTCGCGCTTGCCCGGACACCTTGCCCGGACCAGGTCCTCACCCGGGGCACCCCATCGCGGAGAAGGGTTGCCGGTCAGCGAGCCGGGGCTTGACGCTGACACTCATGACCTCACCCGGAGTCTAGGGGCCTCGTGGGGCGCCCGCTATGCCGGGCCCAGCGACTGGACGCAGCTGCGGCCCGCGAGTGGACGGCATACGGCAGCCAGCAGCCCGGCTCAGCCGGCGGCGCGGCGGGGCCGTGGCGCGCGGCG
>CAZLGB010000331.1:0-2523 GCA_964558825.1 uncultured Intrasporangiaceae bacterium | reverse complement strand
CCGCGGGTGCGGCCGGTGTTGCGGCGCAGCGAGGCCGACGCCCTGGTGGGCGGCGTGTGCTCCGGGCTCGCGGCATACCTCGGCCTGCCGACCGGGCTGGTGCGAGCGGCGGCGGTGTTGTTGACGATCTTCGGCGGCGGGCTGGGGCTGGTGCTCTACGTCGTCATGTGGGCGGTGCTGCCGGTCGAGCCGCAACTCGTCGCGGTCGAGGCGCCGCGCGAGCGTCGGCTCACGGCATATCACTGGCTGGTGCTCGCCGGGCTCGCGCTCTTCGGGACGGGGATCTCGCTGGGCACCGAGGCGGGTTCGTGGCTCACCGACCCGCGGTATGCCGTGCCCGTGCTCGCCATCGCCGCCGGCGCGCTCGTCGCCTGGTATCAGCTCGATGCCCCGACGACCCGGCGCTCCGGCGGACGAGGTGCCGCCTGGGTCGGGGCGTTGCAGGTCGCCGTCGGTGTCGTGCTGGCGACCGGCGGCGTCGTCGTGCTCGTCACCCAGGGGCAAGGCCCGCGCGGCGTGTGGAACGGCGCGCTCGCCGCGGTCGCCGTCCTGGTGGGTGCCGGCGGCATCGCCGCGCCCTTCGCCCTGCGGATGTATCGCGGGCTGCAGCGCGAGCAGGCCGAGCGGGTGCGCGCGACCGCCCAGGCCGACATCGCCGCGCACCTGCACGACTCGGTCCTGCAGACCCTCGCGCTTATCCAGCGCCGCGCCGACGACCCGGTTACCGTCGCGCGGCTGGCCCGGCGCCAGGAGCGCGAGTTGCGCGATTGGCTGTATGCCGGTCGCCAGCGGGAGAGCGACAGCCTCTCGGCCGCGCTGAGCGAGGCCGTGCACGAGGTCGAGGACGAGCACGGCGTGCCGGTCGAGCTCGTCGTCACCGGCGACCGCCGGACGGATGAGGCGGGGGCTGCGCTGGTCAAGGCGACGCGCGAGGCCGTGCTCAATGCCGTGCGCCACGGTGCGCCGCCGGTGTCGGTCTATGTCGAGGTCGGGCGGGACGGGGTCGAGGTCTTCGTCCGCGACCACGGGCCGGGCTTCGAGCTCGACGATCTGGCCGGGGTCGCCGAGGATCGGATGGGGGTGCGCGAGTCGATCCTCGGGCGGATGGCCCGGGCCGGTGGCACCGCACGGATCCGCCGGCTCGAGCAGGGGACAGAGGTGGCGTTGACCTTGCCGCCTCCGTCGGCCGAGTCTGCCGAGGAAGAGGCTGCTTCTGGCGCGGCTCCGGGTGCTGGTGCGGCTGCTGGTCTGGCGCGGTCTGGCTCGCCCGATGAGGCGAGGGCGAGCGCGAGAGTCGTTGCACGGCATACCGAATCGAGTTGGGAGAGCACCCCGTGACTGGCAGTGTGAGGGTCGTCCTCGTCGACGACCACGCGATGTTTCGCTCCGGCGTCAAGGCCGAGTTGGCGCGCGGCGAGATGCCGCCCGACATCGTCGGCGAGGCGCCCGATGTCGACACGGCGGTCGCGGTGATCCGCGAGACCCGCCCCGATGTCGTGCTGCTCGACGTCCACCTGCCCGGCGGGCTCGGCAACGGGGGAGTGGATGTGCTCCACGACTGTCGCGGGCTGACGACCGAGTCGGGGGCGCCGGTGCGGTTCTTGGCGCTGTCGGTGTCGGACGCGGCCGAGGACGTCATCGCGGTCATCCGCGCGGGGGCGCGTGGCTATGTCACCAAGACCATCACGGGGTCTGACCTCACCCGGGCGATCCGGCGGGTCGCCGATGGTGACGCGGTCTTCAGCCCGCGGTTGGCCGGCTTCGTCCTCGACGCCTTCGGCGCGGCGGCCGGCGAGATCGCCGAGGTCGACGAGGAGCTCGACCGGCTCTCCGCGCGCGAGCGCGAGGTCATGCGGCTCATCGCGCGCGGCTATCAATACAAGGAAGTCGCCAAGGAGCTCTTCATCTCGGTCAAAACCGTTGAGACGCATGTGTCTTCGGTGTTGCGCAAGCTGCAGCTCTCCTCGCGGCACGAGCTCACCGCCTGGGCCGCTGGGCGCCGGATGATCTGACGCCGTCGGGCTGGCTGGCGACCAGCTGGTGGGCCAGGCAGGCGCGGCAGTCGGGCGACCAGCTGGTGGGCCAGGCAGGCGCGGCAGTCGGGTGACCAGCTGGTGGGCCAGGCAGGCGCGGCAGTCGGGCGACCAGCTGGCGTCCCCTCCCTGCCCATCCTCGGGCGGGCGGGTTCTCCGCGAAGCCAAACGCCAGCTGCGCGAGTGACGCCGGGCTCCAGGAAAGTAGTCCGCACCGTAGAGATTGAAGCGAAAACTGTTGTGCCCGTGTGGATTACCGCTTGTCGATCGAACGCGTGTGCGGTATGATGAGGCATGGCGACACCGACCGATCTGCTGCTCCCCGGGCTCCCGGGTGAGTCGGTCGTGTCTGCGGTCGAGCTCCCCGGGTTGGTCGACTCTGACGACCTGAAGGTGAGCTCTGATCAGCCTGGAGTCGGCTCGCCCGCAACTGCCGGAGTCGGCTCGCCCGCAACTGCCGGAGTCGGCTCGCCCGCAACTGCCGGAGTCG
>CAZLGB010000330.1:0-2530 GCA_964558825.1 uncultured Intrasporangiaceae bacterium | reverse complement strand
GCGCTCGCACCGCCGGGACCGCGGGCCGACATCGTCGCCGGGCGCCGGGTCCACCGGCCTCCCCCGGCCTCGCTCGGGGCACTCACCGCGGGTCCGGCCGACGCGGATCGAGCAGCTGCCACTCCAGACCCGGACCCAACCCCAGCCAATGCCCCGGATCGTCCGCGCGCCGCACCCGTGCGAACGGGTCGCCCGGCCAGTGGCTCGCGCCAGCGGTCGAGCTCGGCGACATGCAGCAGCAGGTCACGCCGGGTGATCCGCCCGCGCGACCCGGTGGCCCCGCCCACCCCGATGCCATGCAACTCGTCGAACCCCCCGGCCAGCACGAGCCGCTCGAGCACCGGCCGGCTCACGTGCGCCCGGCGGGCGAAGTCGGCGAGGTCGACGAAGGGCTGCCCGGCCATGATCCGGGCGATCTCGGCCTCGGTGATGCCCTTGACGTCGGCCAGCGCCACCCGGATGCCATAGCCCCGCCCGTCGGGCAGGTCCGCCTCCATGGGTCGAGGTATTCCGCTACCTCCTGGCGGTAGCGGAATACCTCGACCCGGCACAGGGGCTGGCACAGGATCCAGCTCGGGCAGCCGCTCGACGGCATACCAGCTCTTGCTGGCGTTGACATCGAGGCCGAGGATCGTGATGCCGAGCGAGCGGGCGTCGTCGAGGATGAGCCGCTTGGGATACATCCCCGGGTCGTGGGTGAGCACCCCGGCGAGGAAGGCCGCCGGGTGGTGGGTCTTGAGCCAGGCCGACTGATAGGTCGGCAGGGCGAAGGCGGCGGCATGGGCCTTGCAGAAGCCGAAGGACGCAAAGGCCCGCAACACCTCCCAGATCCGGTCGCAGTCCTCGCGCGAATAGCCGCGGGCGAGCGCCGCCGGCCGCCACCAGGCCTCGACCTCCAGTTGACCTGCAGGTGAGCCGAGCGCGCGGCGCGCCTCGTCGGCCTGGGCCAGGCTCACTCCGGTCGTTTCGGCGACGATCTTGAGCACCTGCTCGTGGAAGACGACGACGCCCTCGGTCTCGCGCAGCGCCGGCTCGAGGCTCGGGTGCAGGTATGCCGCCCGCTCCCACCCGTGGCGCGCCTCGAGGAAGGGGACGATCATGTCGGACTTGACCGGCCCGGGACGGAAGAGCGAGATGTCGATGACGAGATCCTCGAAGCGCTCGGGGCCGAACTTGCCGATGAGCTCACGCTGGCCCGGGCTCTCGATCTGGAAGCACCCGAGGGTGCGGGTCGTGCGGATCATCGCGAAGGTCGCCTCGTCGTCGAGCGGCACCTCGTCGAGCTCGATGCGTATGCCGTCGACCCGCGCCACCTCCTCGACCGCCAGGGCCATCGACGACTGCATGCGGATGCCCAAGACGTCGAGCTTGAGCAGCCCGAGGGTCTCGACGTCGTCCTTGTCGAACTGGCTCATCGGGAAGCCCAGCCAGCTCGCCTCGACCGGAGTGCGGTCCAGCAGCGCCGAATTGGACAGGATCACCCCGCACGGGTGCACGGCGATATGCCGGGGCAGCCCGTCGAGGCGCTCGACGAGATCCCAGAGCAGGTCATAGCGGGCCGAGCCCAGCCCGGTGACCCGCAGCTCGGGCAGGTCGGCGATCGCCGAGCGGGCGTGCCTGGCGGAGATGTGCGGGAAGGCCTTGGCCATGGCGTCGACCTCGCCGGGCGGCAACCCGAGGGCCGCGCCGACATCGCGGATG
This sequence comes from uncultured Intrasporangiaceae bacterium, assembly GCA_964558825.1. GTDB lineage: Bacteria > Actinomycetota > Actinomycetes > Actinomycetales > Dermatophilaceae > Phosphoribacter. The sequence continues at coordinate 829 of CAZLGB010000330.1, read as the reverse complement.
GCATGGCGCACCCGATAGCTGTCCATCATCGACACGCAGGTCACCCGCTGGCCGCCGAAGCGGGCGAGGATCTTTTCGTAGATCTCGGTGCGCCGGGCCGACTCGACATCGATGTCGATGTCGGGCAGCTGGGCGCGCAGCGGCGAGCAGAAGCGCTCCATGAGCAGGTCGTAGCGGATCGGGTCGACCCCCGAGATGCCCAGCAGATAGTTGACGAGCGACCCCGCCCCCGACCCGCGCGCCGCCACCCGCACACCCATGTCGCGGATGAGGTCGGTGACCGCGGCGACGGTGAGGAAGTAGGTCGGATAACCCAACCCGCCGACGACGGCCAACTCGTCGTCGAGCCGCGCGTGCACCCTGGCCAGCTCGGCCTCGCTCACCCCCGGATAGCGCCCGGCCACCGCGCCACGGCAGCGCGCGGCGAGCACGGCCTGCGGATCCTCGTCGAGGCGCAGCCCGAGCGCGGTCTGCTCGGGCAGGTGGACCCCGCCGATGCCCAGGTCGATGGCTGGGTCCTGCACGCACTGGTCGGCCAGCGCGAGGGTGTCCTCGACGAGCAGCCGAGCCCCGTCGCGGACCAGGCTGGTGCCGCCGGCCAGGCCCGGGCCGGAGGCCTGCACGACGTCGCGGGCCACGGCATACATCGCCGGGGTGGCGGCCAGATGCCCGGCGGTGGTGACCCGGTCGAGGTGGCGCACGTCCAAGGCGACCAGCCGGCGGGCGGCGTCGAGGACGTCGACGGTGGCCGCCTCGGCGGGGTCGGCGTGACGCACCTGGGCGGTGAGCACGACCGGCAGCCCGACATCGCGGCCGAGGGCGAGCATCC
>CAZLGB010000329.1:0-2558 GCA_964558825.1 uncultured Intrasporangiaceae bacterium | reverse complement strand
CGAGCCCAGCCGAGCGGCCCGTCGCGCCGTCAGCCGCCCCAGCACGAGGCCGGCGGCTCGTAGGTCGACTTGTGGGTGGCCGTCGGTGTGGAGGTCGGCGTGGAGCTGGACGTCGGGGCCGCCTCACCCGAGGTCGCCGCCGAGCTGGCCGCCGAGGTGGAGGACGCGCTGGAGCCGCTCTTGCCGGTCGTCTTGCCCGAGCTCGAGGTCTTGCCCGAGCCCGAGGTGGTGGTGGCGCTCGACGTCTCGTCGGGGGAGATGTGGTTGCGCACGTAGCGGTGGATCGCGGCATAGTCGAACAGCCCCGCCACCGGGCGGATGATGCTCTGGCCCGCGACCGTGCCGTCGGTGAGCACCGGGGTCGTCGGGTCGACGAGGGAGATGGGGCGCAACTCGCCGAGGCGGCGCGCGAGGTCGATGGCGGTCTTGGCCTCGTCGGTGGTGAAGTTGGTCGTCACGTTGTCGCCGAGCGCGTCGATGAGGGAGTTGACCGCTGCCGGATTGGCCAGGGTGCCGGCCGAGGCGACGCGGCCCTTGAGCGCCGCGAGCACCCGCTGCTGGTTGGCCTGCCGGTTGAAATCGCCTCCGTTGAGCCCGAATTGCATGCAGCTGCGCGGGTTGGCGTCACCGCGGGCGCGTGCGAGGTCGAGGGCCTGCTGACCGGTGAGGTGATAGACGCCGTCGCGCGGGTAGTAGACGTGTCGGCAGGACACGGCCTCGTGCGGGCAGTCGCCGTCGAGATTGGTGTCGAAGATCCCCTCATGCCCATCGCCGACGATCTCGACATCGATCCCGCCGACCGCGTCGACCGCCTGGCGGACCGCGGTGTAGTCGATGTGGACCCAATAGCCGATGTCGAGCCCGGTCACCGTCGTCACCGCGCGCGCGAGCGCCTGAGCGCCGTTGGCATCGACGGCGGCATAGTCGGGGATCTTGTCCTGGGGGGTGTCGAAATGCCCTGTCGCGCACTCGTAAACGGCGTTGATCTTGGCATCGGCCCCGACGATGCACTTGCCGGCGAGCTTGACCCAGGTGTCACGCGGGACGGCGATCATCGCGGCGGCACCCGTCGTCGGATCGACGCTGAGCACCTGGATCGAGTCGGTGAGCCACATGCCCTGCCCGCCGACCCCTTGGCTGTGTGCGGGGTCGTCATGGGAGGTGCCGAAGATCAGCAGGTTGACCCGGCCATAGCTGTCCGTGTGCAGCGGCACGCCTCCGCCCACGAGCGCCGCGACCCCGCCTCCGCCGCCGAAGACCTTGCCGCTCTTGGCCGCCGCCTTGACCACAAGGAAGCCGGTGACGGCGAGCACGAGCGTGACCACCGAGGCCACCACCACGCGCATGCGGCGGCGCCGACGGGCGCGCAGCTGGCGGCGCACGGCGCGGGTCTGCTCAGGCGGCTGCGGGTCGGTCGCGGGGCGGGTGTCGCCCGCCGACGGCGGGAGGCCCGCAGGCGGCTCGGTCGGCACGGTGGTCATGGATCCCCTGTCGGTGGTCGCCATCCATGGTAGGTCGGCAAGCTGAGGACCGCCGACGCCCCCCGTGGTCGGCCCCCGGCAGGGCCCGCAGCGTCGGTTACCCTCGATCGGTGGGCATCCCGGCATACCTCGTGACGGCGCCGGGCCCGCGCGCCGAGAGTGCCGCGGGGTGAGCGCCACCTTCTCGTCGCTGCAGGTGCGCAACTACCGGTTGTATGCCGTGGGCGGGCTGATCTCCAACGTCGGCACCTGGATGGGCCGGGTCGGGCAGGACTGGCTCGTGCTCACCCAGCTGACCGATCACTCCTCGACGGCCCTCGGCACGGTGACCGGGCTGCAGTTCCTGCCCTTCCTCGTGCTCGCGCCATGGACCGGGATGATCGCCGACCGTTTCCCCAAGCGGCGCATCCTGCTGACCACCCAGACCGTGCTCATGCTCACGGCGGGCCTGCTGGCGGTGCTGACCCTCACCGGTGCGGTCGCCCTCTGGCACGTCTACGTGCTCGCCTTCCTGCAGGGCGTCGCCACCGCGGTCGACAATCCGGCCCGGCAGACCTTCGTCTCGGAGATGGTCGGCGCCGACCACCTGGCCAATGCCGTCGCGCTCAACTCGGCGTCCTTCAACGCCGGGAGGCTGATCGGACCGGGGGTGGCCGGGCTGCTCATCGCGTGGCTCGGCACCGGGCCCGCGCTCGCGGCCAATGCGGTGTCCTTCCTCGCCGTCCTCGCCGCCTTGCTCGCGATGCGCGCCTCCGAGCTGCACCCCGCACCCCTCGCGCGCGGGCGGGGGCGCATCCGGGAGGGCATCGCTTACGTCCGCGGGCGTCCGGACATCCAGCTGGTCATGCTGCTCGTCTTCGTCCTGGGCACCTTCGGCATGAACTTCCAGCTCACCATGGCGCTCATGGCGACGACGGTCTTCCACCGCGGCCCTGGCGAATACGGTGCGCTCGGCTCGATCATGGCGATCGGCTCGCTGTCGGCGGCGCTGCTCTCGGCCCGCCGCCCGCGGCCGCGGCTGCGGGTGCTGCTCGTCGCGCTCGCCGGCTTCACCGTCGCGAGCGCGGCGGCGGCGCT
>CAZLGB010000328.1:0-2563 GCA_964558825.1 uncultured Intrasporangiaceae bacterium | reverse complement strand
TTTCAGTTCACCGGCACACCCCCACCAACCCAGGGCGGTGAAATCTCGAGGCTAGTCTTGGATCGGCTGCCGAGGGCCAGGCCCCACGGGGCGGACGGAAGGCGGGCCGGGTAGCGGGAGGTTTGGGGCGGGTCGTACCCTGGGCTTGAGCCCGAGGAAGGCACACAGGTGGTCACCATGCACCGGTCTGCAAGGATCAATCGACAGCCACTACGACTCGCCATCGCCCTCACCGTTAGTACATGTTTGGTGACGGCCTTCTCCATCACGACTGCCACCACTTCAGTAGCTGACGGTCTGTACGCTGAGCAGCAGGGGCACCACGGGGCGGATACCTTCACCAACCCACACAATGCGTCCGGTGTGGGGCCGAGGGTTTCTCCCGGGCAGACAGTGAACGTTTCCTGCAAGCTCTACGATCCTTCGATCGCATCGGTCAATCCGGACGGCTATTGGTACCTTGTTGCCGACGCGCCGTGGAATAACCAGTACTACGCGGCGGCCAATACTTTCATGAATGGCGATCCGTGGAATGGTCCGTATACCCACAATACGGACTTCAACGTTCCTGACTGCGGCGCTAGTCAGCCCGCCCAACCTCAACCGGTTCCTCCAGCCGAAACACCAGCGCCTCCGGCTGCGGTCAATCCAGCTCCATCGGCGGCAGTGACACTGAGCCAAGGCCCAGCGGCTCACGGCGGCTACCGCTACGCGATGAATTTTTTGGGGTTTGCGGCCAACTCAACTGTTTCCGCCACATGCTATGACTCCGTTTCGCCGCGCGGATTCTACTCATTCAATGTGGCCATGAGTTCTAGCGGCAGTGCTGCCGTTTCCAACCAGTGCTACTCAAGTGATGGCCCCGACCACTGGGTGATAGCCAGCGGCGTCGAGTCAAACCATGTGAGTTGGACTGTGCCGAAGGCTCAGCCAACGGCGGTCTCTCCAACCACCCCAGCTCCACCGGCGGTGACTCCCACGACCAGTCCGCCTGCTCAGAAGCCGATCTCCGTGTTCTTTTCGGGGACGAATGACCCGTCTGGCGAAGCCCCGGCACCGGTTGCCAACATCAACCTCGCCACTCAGGACTTCGAAGGTTCAAGCAAATGCAAGGACGACAATGTGATGGCCGCCATCAGGAGCCAGAATCCTAGCGGGGCGCCGGTCGGGACCCTTAGTGGGTGGAGTCGCGGGCGGCTTGGGGTTATTTATTACTTGGCAACGGCAGCTGACCATGGCGCTTCCGTCCACAGGATCGTTCTGTTTGATCCTGGCAATACGGCTGACTTTGAAGGCCACTGGTACGATTTTTGGAGCCCCTCGTGCGACAAGAACTTCGATGAAAATGGCTTGTTCGCAAATTGGATTAAACAGAGTCCGGCAAACCAATTGGTAATCCTGAGCGCGAGCGCTACCGCTGAGCTGCAAGGCTCTAACCCCACATTCCGCGGAATCCTCAAGGACTATCTGGCAGAGATCCGATCGCCATCGGCCGCCTCCCAGGTCATGCTTTGCTACTACCCAACGCTAGTCAAGGAATTTGGGAACGACGACCACAACGCCATCCAGAGAAGGTTCTATACAGTTGTTCAGGACTCCAGCTACGATTGCGGTAGTTCAAGAGTCCGACTATAATGGGCGAAATGATCATGAGCTTTCCGGTCGTACTAGAATGAAGAAGCCTCGAATCCTAGGAGTAAGGTCCGTCGCATTGATTGCGGTATTTGCTACGCTATGCGCGGGGGCCATTTGGGCGTTCACTCGAAACGGTAGCGGGCACAACCAAGCGGAGCCTCGACCGTTCTGTCAGTTCATTGCCGAAATGAGCTCAGACTTGCAATCGAGCCCAGATCAAGAGCATTACTTCGCCAAACTGCGGACCTATGAGCCGAATTTGGATCGGGAGGCAGCGGTCGCGCCCGACGCAATACGGAAGCAGGCCGAGACTCTGTTCGCATCGTTTCACGAGGCTGTGACTAAGGGCAGCGGCTGGGTCCCCAGCGAAAGCGAGCAGAGCACAATATCTTCGGCCGGAGAAAGCGTCGATCAGTTCTGCAATGTTCACCCATCCTCAGGTTCTGACTCGTCAACACGCTGAACCCTGATCTTCCCGGAATGACAAATGCGTCCGTCCCTTCGGAAAGGAAAGCCTCGCCTAAATCCGGCGGCCAAGGCTTGCGGGACGATGCCGCTCATTCTTTAGCCCTCATCTATCTCCGTGTCAGTACTTCACGGCAAGCCCACTCGGGCGGGGAGACTGAGGGCTACAGCATCCCGGCGCAGCGCCGGGCTTGCACACGCAAGGCTCAGGAGCTTGGGGCCAGCGTCGAACAGGAGTTTGTCGATGCAGGCGCCTCAGCCCGTTCGGCTGACCGTGATGGCCTCCAGTCCCTGTTGACGCGGTTGTCGGCCAAGGATCAACCTCCTGTCGGCTACGTCATCGTGCACAAGCTGGATCGGCTGGCTCGGGATCGTGCCGACGACGTGAACCTGCTGCTGGCCATCCGGGGGCAGTGTCATAGCGTCCAGGCAACGCGCCCGCCTGGTGGGGGCCTGATCTTGG
>CAZLGB010000327.1:0-2566 GCA_964558825.1 uncultured Intrasporangiaceae bacterium | reverse complement strand
ACCGCCGGGCCTTGGCCGCGCGCCTCGCGGCGCTGGCCGCCGACCTGCCCGGGCTCGCTCCTGCCTCTCGCGCCGCACCGGCAGGAGGTATGCCGTGAGCGGCTCGACGATCGCCCGCTCGAGCGTGGCCATGGCCGGCGGCTCGATCGCCTCCCGGGTGCTCGGGGTGCTGCGCCAGTCGCTCATCACGCTGGCCATCGGGCAGGGCTTGGTCGGTGACGCCTTCACGACCTCCAACACGCTGCCCAACATCATCTACTCGATCATCGCCGGGGGCGTGCTCAACTCGGTCTTCATCCCCCAGCTGGTCAAGGCGGCCAAGACGCCTGACGGCGGACGCGAATACACCGACCGGCTCATCACCTTGGCGGTCACCGGCTTCCTCATCGTCACGGTCATCGCGACGGCCGGGGCAGGGTGGCTGGTGCGGGCCTACACGACCAAGCTCACCGGCAGTGCTTACGACCTCGCCGTCTTCTTCGCCGTCATCACCCTGCCGCAGATCTTCTTCTACGCCCTGTACGGGCTGCTCGGGCAGGTGCTCAACGCCCGGGGGAAGTTCACCGCCTTCGGGTGGGCGCCGGCCATCGCCAATGTCGTCGCCATCGCCGGCCTGGTGACCTTCCTCAGCCGCTTCCAGGGGCATGTCACCCCGGCCGAGTGGACGCCCGAGATGGTGTGGCTCTTCGCCGGCTCGGCGACCGCCTCGATCATCGCCCAGGGGCTCATCCTCATCATCGCCCTGTGGCGCGACGGCTTCCGCTGGCGCCCGCGCTGGGGATTCCGGGGGGTGGGGCTGCGCTCGACCTCCAAGGTCGCCGGGTGGGCCTTCGCGTCGCTCGCCGTTTCGCAGGTCGGCTATCTCGTCGCGTCGAAGGTCATGTGGCATGCCACGGGGGCCAGCGACGCACGGGGCGGAGCCGACGCGCCCTTCATCGCCGGCACGGCCATCCAGGCCAACGCGATGCTCGTCTTCATGGTCCCGCACGCCCTGGTGACCCTGTCGATCCTCACGGCGATCTATCCGCGCATCGCCACCTCGGTCACCAACGGCAACCTCGCCGCGTTGCGCCACGACTACGTCCGCGGGCTCACCGTGCCCGCCGCCCTCACCGTGCCCTCGTCGGTCGCCCTCGTCGTCTTCGCCGTGCCGATCATGGGGCTGCTCTTCTCGTCGAAGAACCCCGCCGAGATCCCCGCCGCCGCCGCCGCCCTCGCGTGCATGGCGCCGGCGCTGCTCCCCTTCGGGATCGACGGGCTCAACCAGCGGGTCTTCTACGCCTTCGAGCGCGGCCGCACGGCCTTCACCGAGCAGGCCATCCTCAGCCTCACGGCGATCCTCGTGTCCCTCGCGGCGGTGCTGCTCCCGCCGGAGTGGACGGTCCCGGTGATCTCGCTGGGGATGATCTTGTCCAACTCGGTGGCCACGGCATACGGCATGCGGGTGCTGCGCCGGCAGCTGGGCGACTTCGGGGCCCGCGACGTCGTGCGGACCTGGGTGCGCATGGCCCTGGCGTCGATCGGCGCGGGCTATCTCGCCTGGGGTTTGGTCGTCGTGCTCACCCGTGCGCTGGCCGGCTGGGGTCGCATCGGGTATGCCGTGACCCTGCTGCTCGGGGGGCTGCTCTTCGGCGTCACCTATCTGCTCGTCGCCCGGCTGCTGCAGGTGCGCGAGCTGGCCGTGCTCGGTGCCCCCGTCGTCAACCGACTCGACCGGCGCCCCCCGGGTCGCCACCGCCCGTCGGACTAGCTGGGCGCTGGGCTGGGGTGGCTGAGCCATGGCCCGGCCGGACCCCCGGAGTTTGACCGCCATGACCAGGCCGGACCCCCGGAGTTTGACCACCGCCATGGCCAGGCCGGACCCCCGGGAGTTTGACCGCCATGGCCAGGCCGGACCCCCGGAGTTGGACCGCCATGGCCCGACCGGACCCCCGGAGTTGGACCGCCATGACCAGGCCGGACCCCCGGAGTTTGACCGCCATGGCCAGGCCGGCCCCCCGGAGTTTGACCGCCATGGCCGGCGAAAATGGTGGATGGCGTTCATATCTCGACGCCAGTGACCAATCTGGCCGCCATGGCGGCCAAACTTCAGCAGCGTGGCCAGCGGCCGGCGAGTCCGGGCTGCTGTTTCGGTCGCCGGTGACGGTTTCTACAGCCCAATGCCCCAGTGCGGTCTGGCATCCACTGCCGCCGAGGGGTCTGGGCTGCTGTTTCGGTCGCCGGTGACGGCTTCTACAGCCCAATGCCCCAGTGCGGTCTGGCATCCACTGCCGCTGAGGGGTCTGGGCTGCTGTTTCGGTCACCGGTGACGGCTTCTACAGCCCAATGCCCCAGTGCGGTCTGGCATCCACTGCCGCTGAGGGGTCTGGGCTGCTGTTTCGGTCACCGGTGACCGCTTCTACAGCCCAATGCTCCCAGGGCGGGTGGCGCCCACCGTCACTAACGAGGTCTGGGCTGCTGTTTCGGTCGCCAGTGACGGTTTCTACAGCCCAAACGTTCCCGGCGACGACCTGGAGGAATAGTCAAGACCTGTGGATCGGCGCGTCAGGCTGCGTGAGCGTCACCT
>CAZLGB010000326.1:0-2567 GCA_964558825.1 uncultured Intrasporangiaceae bacterium | reverse complement strand
ACACGGCCGACCCCGAGCACGTCGCCGCCGACCTGCTCAGCCAGGCCGAGCACGACCCGCTGGCCGCCTCGGTCCTCGTCACCGACAGCCCGGCCCTGGCCGACGCCGTCGATGCGGCCCTGGCCCGCCGGGTGCCCGACGCCAAGCACGGTGAGCGCATCCGCGAGGCCCTCACCGGCACGCAGTCGCGCATCGTCCTCGTCGACGACATCGACGCGGGCGTGCTCGTCTGCGACGCGTATGCCGCCGAGCACCTCGAGATCCAGACCCGCGAGGCCGCCGAGGTCGCCGCGCGAATCACCAATGCCGGAGCCATTTTCGTCGGCCCGTGGTCGCCGGTCAGCCTCGGTGACTATGCCGCCGGCTCCAACCACGTGCTCCCCACCGCAGGCTCGGCCGCGCACTCCAGCGGGCTGTCGGTGCAGTCCTTCCTGCGGGGCATCCACGTCGTCTCCTATGACGAGCCGGCCCTGCGCGCCATCGCCCCGCACGTCGTCACCCTCGCCCAGTCCGAGGACCTGCCCGGCCACGGCCAGGCCGTCACGGCGCGCTTCGGCGACGAGGTGCCGACATGAGCCCGGCTTCCGAGAGTCCCGCCGCGGTCGTGGCCCGGCTGTTGCGCGAGGACCTGCGGGGGCAAACGGCATACGGCGCACCGCAGCTCGACGTCCCGGTGCGACTCAACACCAACGAGAACTCGTATGCCGTGCCCGCCGACGTCGTCACCGCGATCACCGCTGCCGTGGCCGACTGCGCGAGCGGGCTCAACCGCTACCCGGATCGCGAATTCACTTCTCTGCGTGAGGATCTCGCGGCCTGGCTGACGAGCCAGACGGGCGTGGCCCTCGACGCCGCCCAGCTCTGGGCGGGGAATGGCTCCAACGAAGTGCTCCAGCACGTCGTCGCCGCTTTCGCCGGCCCGGGCCGCACCGCGCTGGGCTTCACGCCGGCCTATTCGATGCACCCGATCATCAGCCGCACCCTCGGCACGACCTGGGTCGACGGCCACCGGGGCGCGCCGACCGGGGTCTTCGATCTCACCCCCGAGTCGGCGCTCGCGCAGGTGCGTGAGGTCCGCCCGCACGTCGTCTTCCTCTGCTCGCCCAACAATCCGACCGGCACCGCCCTCGGGCTCGACGTCGTCACCGCGGTCCTCGACGGCGCGCCCGACACGCTCGTCGTCGTCGACGAGGCGTATGCCGAGTTCGCCCGCCCCGGCACGCCGTCGGCGATCGAGCTGCTCGCGGCATACCCCCACCTGGTCGTCACGCGCACGATGAGCAAGGCCTTCGCCCTCGCCGGTGGGCGACTCGGCTACCTCGTGGCCGCCCCCGAGGTCATCGACGCGCTGCGGCTCGTGCGGATGCCCTATCACCTGTCCAGCCAGACCCAGGCCGTCGCCCGGGCAGCCCTGACCCACCGCGCGAGCCTGCTCGCCGAGGTCGAGGCGATCAAAGCCCAGCGCGACCGGATGGTCGACTCCCTTGCGGCACTGGGCTTTTCGCCCGTCCCGAGTGACGCCAACTTCGTGCTCTTCGGGGGGCTCGTCAACGCGGCACGCACCTGGGCCACCCTGCTCGAGCACGGCGTGCTCGTCCGCGATGTCGGCATCGCCCACTATCTGCGGGTGACTGCCGGCACCCCGGAGGAGACCACGGCGTTCCTCGACGCCATGGCAGCCCTGCCCGATGACCACCGGCGCCGGTCCGTCAGCCCAGCCTCGAGCGCGACCAGTCAAGGAGCCCTCCGATGAGCGAGCAGCCCGCACGGCGAGCCGTGATCGACCGCGCGACGAGCGAGTCGAGCGTCCACCTCGAGCTCGACCTCGACGGCACCGGCGCGTCCCAGATCGCCACGGGCGTGGGCTTCTACGACCACATGCTCGCGACCCTCGCCAAGCACTCGCTCATCGACCTCACCGTGCGCGCCACGGGCGATGTCGAGGTCGACGCCCACCACACCGTCGAGGACGTGGCCATCTGCCTCGGCGACGCGCTGCGCGAGGCCCTGGGCGACAAGCGGGGGATCGCCCGTTTCGGCGACGCGATGGTCCCGCTCGACGAGGCCCTGGCCCAGGCCGTCGTCGACGTCGCCGGGCGGCCCTACTGCGTCCACACCGGTGAGCCCGAGGGACAGCAATACGTCATCATCGGAGGCCAATTCGTCGGGTCGCTGACCCGGCACGTCGTCGAGACCATCGCCCAGCGCGCCGGCATCGCCATTCACCTGCGGCTGCTGGCCGGTCGCGATCCGCACCACATCGTCGAGGCCCAGATCAAGGCACTGGCCCGGGCCCTGCGGGCTGCGGTCGCCCCCGATCCGCGGGTGCACGGCATACCCAGTGCCAAGGGGACGCTGTCGTCGTGAGCGGTGGCGGACTGCTGCTGCTCCGCGGCGATGCGGAGCGAGCGCTGAGCTGGGCGAGCAAGGGCCTCGTCACCGTCGACGTGGTGCCCCAGCAACAGGGCTGGGTCGCGGTCGTGCCGGCCGGCCCGGCGTCGGCCGTCGCGCCGCCCTATGACGACCCGGTCGCGGCGCTGCTCGCCCGCCCGGTCCCGCGCCGGCTG
>CAZLGB010000325.1:0-2596 GCA_964558825.1 uncultured Intrasporangiaceae bacterium | reverse complement strand
TGGAAATAATTCAAACATGCAGTAATTTGGACACTCTGCTTACTTGCCAAAAAGGCAGACAATTAAGATTTTCGAGCACGCTGTTTGAGTTTTCGACGCTGTACCGAGTCGCTATGTACATACAAACAGCAACACCGAATATCACTTTCGACTTCTTCGAACTTTCTCCTGGAACATTCAGTAGCAATATTCGCATAATTCGACCGAATGAGATTTTGCCGCAATCAACATGTGGCCGGATATTACGTCTTCCGTTGATCGACAGTTCATCATCAAACATTTTTCCTACAGACATCACCAACATGGCGCAGTATTTTTCACTACCAAGTGAATATACAATATCGCCAACAAAAGACACAAACATTACAAACTGGTACCAATCGACAGCGGTATGTCTCGAAGTAACGAAGTACAACAATGACGATTGCATTGCTGGTCCGTTTGGATGGGCGGTGTCGCTGAACAACGTTACTCTCGGTCCGAACATTCAAGGGCAGCGGCTTAAAATTTGTTCGCAAAAGTCGGTGACGCTGCGCATTGAACGCATTCCTATCCCAGCGTGCACGACCGTGAATAATGCTTCTACTGATGGCTTAGAGGTGCAAGTTTCTTGTCAGATAGAAAACGTTGGCACTTTTGGAGCTACCTGCGAGCAAGCTATTCCGCTATCAGTCACAAGCACCGTTAATACGACGTGTGGCGACGGAATAGTTGACACAATTCTTGGTGAATTGTGCGACCCGCCAAACGGCGGAACATGCAGCCCGACGTGCAACGCTACTTTGGTCGCATTGCCATTTTCGGCAACGGCACCGTCTACTACTGTTTCGACAACAACCTCAATACCGACAACCACAACTACAATCATCACTACACCAAAACCGACGCCAAAACCAACACCAAGCCCAACACCAAAACCGACACCAAAACCAACACCAAGCCCAACACCAAAACCGACACCAAAGCCAACACCAAGCCCAACACCAAAACCGACACCAAAAACCCCGACACCTGGACCAAACAATTCGAACGCATCTCCCTACGGCGCAGGTCCGCCAACGACGACGACGACGACGAAGCCGACAACGAAACCGACCACCAAGACTACGTCAAAAAGTCCAACACTTGCTCCAACGACAAGAAAACCGACGCCGCTTCCTACCGCTGCCCCGGCGCCGATCAGTTTGGCGTCGCGTCGTGCGCTCAGTGTTTCCACAGCAGGAGCGCCTTGCTGCGGTGGTACACTGGGCACATTAGTTCGCGCTAAAAACGGAACTGTTTATGCGGTTTCTAATGCTCACGTGCTGATCGGAGCGAAGAACACTGCCGTGTTGAGCGTCGGAGCTTTTGATAACACTCCGCCGTGTTCGGAAGCCGGGTTGACGACTGTTGCTCGCATGTCGCGACGCGCAAACACAAAGACTGCAAAAGCGGACGCCGCAGCAGCGGCCGTTGCGCAGAACATGCTCGGGGTTGGACAGCCGTTGAACGGACTCACATTGGCCACGGTCGGAACTGGTCCATCGATCGCAATTCCAGACTTGAAGACCGGCGTCACTGTGTCGAAATACGGACGTTCGACAGGTCTCACGAATTCTTCAATTGTCGGCATCGATGTGGAGGTGTTTGTTCTGTACGAAAACGGCGGCTCGTGCGCAGCAGGACCTGCAGCCTCGTACACTGGACATTACATCAATCAGATCGCAGTTGATAACACCGGAGGCTCGTTTGCCGTTGCAGGAGACTCTGGTTCGTTGGTGTTCACGAAAAAAGAACGCTATCCGATTGGTCTCGTGTTTGCGGGAACGTCGCAGCGTGTGTTTGTGAATCCGATGAGCGATGTGCTGTCTGAACTGTTCCCCGAAGGAGGATCGAAGGTTGTCGGCACTGGTTCGCTGTCCGCGTTCCGAGCGGATTTGGGCACTGGCAATTTCGTCGACTCGCCACTTGCTGCGTTGACCAACTTACCGCAGGCCCGAGCGATTCGACGCCGCTCGACGTTTAAAACTCTTGTTGCGCGTATGCCCGGAGTTCGATCGGTGATGGTGAAGCGCGATTCAAAAACAAGTCACCTTGCAAGCATCGAAATCGGCGTTGCCGATCTGAATGATCCTGCTCTCGCAGCGCTGCCGAAAGACATCGAAGGTGTTGCGGTTGAACTAGTCGAGCATTCGCAACCAATTCTTCCGCTCGCTGTCACGACAAGAGCGTGGTACAAACGCAAAATTATCCCGAAGCAAATACACCCGAACGTATTTTTGCCGCGATTTCCGCCTGTTGACAAAGTGTGCGCTTACGATTACAATTTCATCGTTGGAATCGGCGCAAACACATACGTCGGCGATTGGATGTCTTACGAAACTTCGCCGGAAGACACCGTGCTCACTTTCAATAGCAAAGTTGTCGCGATCGCTAATAGGGCGTACGACTCTGTTAGCAAAGGATGCACGAATTTGAACTACACAGACGCGTGTGTCATGTCTTTTGGTGACCTTTTCGGTCGAGAGAGGCAAGCCTGCGTCGAACCTTCGACTACCTATCGCATTGCAAGCTGGGTTGATGGCGCTGTAAATCCGCAAACACAAGATACCATTTA
>CAZLGB010000324.1:0-2603 GCA_964558825.1 uncultured Intrasporangiaceae bacterium | reverse complement strand
CCCGAATCGCCGTGCCAGGGCTGGGCGCTCCGGCCCACGGCGCGAGCAAGGCCACGAGGTGGGCCGGGTCGCGGGGTGCGAGGTCGGCATGGGCCGCGGTCGTGCGAGCATCCGCGGCCGAGACACCACGTCGGTCGGGCAGGTCGCGGTCGGACGCTGAGGCGGCTGCGCGATCGCCCGCTGCGCTGAGCACGAGCAACGCGAGCCGGTCGAGGTCGCCCCCGACGCCGGCGGTCAACTCCGAGGGTGCAGCCACCGTGCCCCCGACCCTGGGGGCCGGCTCGAGCCCGACATCGCTGCCCGGTAGCGGCCAGCGCCCGGTCAGCGCGGCATACAAGATCGCGACGAGGGCTGTCGTGTCGATCCGGGAGGCGACCTCCGCCGGGAGGTCTTCCTGGCCGGCGAGCGCCGCCGCCGTCGCCAACCCGCCCACCTTGACCGCGCCGCCCGGGAGCACCTGCACGTCATGCGGGGTGAGCCGTCCGTGATGCAGACCGCGCGCCGCGGCAGTGGCGAGCGCCGACGCGGCCTCTCCGGTGATCCGCCGGGCCTGCTCGGCCTCGATCCCACCATCGTGGACGAGCTGGCGCAGGCTCTCGGCCCCCGACAGGGACTCCTCGACGACGAAGTGCGTGCCGGCGTCGACTCCGACGTCGAGCACGCGCACCAGCCGGGGCTCCTCGATCCCCGCCGCGCGGCGAGCCGCGTCGAGGGTTGGCCCCGCCTGGGACCAATCACTGGGAAAGGTGAGCACGACGACATCGCGCTCGAGGGTGCCATCGTGGCCGGACCACCGCTCCCAATGGTCGTCCTCGTGGAGGCGTCGACCCAACTGGTAGCGCCCACCGAGCAGGGACCCAGGTCCGACGGACATCGGTCCTCCCTCCACGGTGTCGACGGGTGAAGCCATCCTACGGGCGGGCGCGGTCACCGCCCGGATTGTCGCGAGCGCGTTCCGCGGCAGCCGCGGTGGTGGGTCAATGGTCGGTCAGGGGTCGGTCAGCCCGGCTTCGTGGGAGTTGGACCGGAGCTCGAACAGGGGCCTACCGGGCGACTCGTGGTGGGCTGATTGGCTGCTCGGCGAAGGCTCGGCAATAGCTCACGAGCGCTCGAGCGGCTGCTCCGGCGCGGGGACGACGGGGTCGAGATCCAGCGGGACCGACTCGGTGCGTGGCCGGCGCAGGGTGCGGACGATCCCCACGAGCAGGATCGCGGCCATGAGCCCGCCGATGACGACATAGAGCCACACTCCGGGGGGATTGGCTCGCACCGACAGCTGAGCCGTCGTGCCGATCGGTTCCCCGTGTGGAGCCGACAGCCGCACCGTGACGGGGACCAGACCCTGCGCCACCGCCGCCACCCGCACCGGGACGATGGCCCGACTGTGGGCACCCACGGTCACCGGCTCCGGATCGGCGAGCACCCGCAAGCGGCCGTTGCCGGGCTGCAAGTGCAGGCGTATGCCGGTCACCGGCTCGTCGAGCTCGTTGACGACGGTGACCTGCAGGACCCCCTCATCGGCGAGGAAATTGGTCGTCTGCGGGTTGACCGTCAAACGGGCGCCGGTGTCCGCGGTTGCGGTCTCCAGCCGACCGACCAGCCCTGCCCGACCGCCGGCCGCTCGCCAGCTGGTGCCCACGGCTGTGGCGATGAGCTGGTCCCACGTCGCTCTGCTCGGGCTCGTCGTCGGCAGGACCTGCGCATAGGCACGGGCCGCGGCGGCGGCGGTGACGATGCGAGCCAGCTCGGAGGCTCCCGTCGGACCCAAGGACGCACCGGATCCCGTCGTGGTGGAGGAGTCTCCCGTCGATGCCGTGGGCCGGGTGGAGGTGCTGGGTTCACCCGCGGCAACGGCCTTCAGCGAGCTCACCGACACCGTGCGGACCCAGGGCAGCGCGGTCGCCTGGTGCAGAAAAGATGTCAGTGCATCTCCCCCCGCGCCCACCGTGCGGGGCGCGACGACGAGCAGCTGGCTGGGGGTGCTCGCACCACCCGCCGCGAGGGCAGCGGTCTCGGCGATGAACTCCTGCAGCTGCGGGGCTCGCCCACCCGTCGTGAGGTCGGCGAGCAGGTCGCCGAACCACCGGTCGGGCAGGAGTTCGACGGCTCCGCTCGCCCCGGGCGTCGTCGGCGCGGGCGAGGTGGATGCCGTGCCGCCCACCGATTCGAGATCGGTGGACCGCACCAGCGCCATCCCTGGATCGGCGTATGCCGCCCGCACGGCGGCAGCGTGGGCCTCGTCCCAGCTCGAGGCGATGGGCCAGGCCAACGCACCGGTGACCTTGACGCCGTGACCGGCCAGCTGACCGCCGCCGGCGACCAGTTGCGTCAGCAGCGTCGCTGCCGCTGCCTGCTGATCGGCGGTGCCGCTGGTCACGAGGTCGGCGAGCCCGGACAGGTCGGGGTCGCCGGTCGGCAGGGTGAAGATCTCCTGGCCCGCGGTCGCCGCCGCCGAGAGACCTTGCGCGAAGGTGGCACGCAGACTCTCGGGGTCGCCCCCGCCTGTGCCCGGCGTGCCTGTCGAGCTCGGCGCGACGACGGGCGTCCCGCCGGCGCTCGTCCCGGCCGCGAGCACGCCCGCGCCGCCGGTGACCAAGGCGGGA
>CAZLGB010000323.1:0-2604 GCA_964558825.1 uncultured Intrasporangiaceae bacterium | reverse complement strand
AGGCGCCGCCGCTCGCCGCCCCGCAGCCGCAGAGTATGCCGGTCGGTCCCCGGCCCGGCCGACGGCTGCCAGGCGTCGCGCACCCGTCCGCGCAGGGTGCGCTGGGTCGGATTGGTGACGAGCAGCGCCGAGCTGCCCGCCTCGCCGAGCCGCACCTGACCCGCCGGCTCGCGGACGATGGTCAACCGGCGCGGCGACAGGGCGAGCAGCACGTCGAGCAGGACCAACCCGAGGCAGAGCAGCAGCCAGATCAGCACCGTGCGCCGGGCCGGGTCGAGCACGACGGCGATGCCGCCGAGCGCGACCAGCAGCGGCAGCCGTCCGGTGACGGTCATGGCAGTGGCTCCTCCTCGCTGTCCGTGAGCGTCAGCGCGGCACGGGCACCGAGGCGATGGCGCTGGAGAGGACGGCTGCGACGCCGACCCCCTCGAGCTCGGCCTCGGGGCGCAGGGTGAGCCGGTGGGCCAGCGTCGCGTGCGCCAGGGCCTTGACGTCGTCGGGCGTGACGAAGTCGCGCCCGTTCATCCACGCCCACGCCCTGGACGTCGCGAGCAGTGCCGTGGCCCCACGGGGCGAGACTCCCAGCGACAGGGACGGGCTCTGGCGGGTCGCCCGGGCGATGTCGACGATGTATGCCGCGACTTCAGGGGCGATGCGGACCCGCCGGATCGCGTCGGCGCCTGCGGCGAGGTCGGCGGGGCCGGCCACGGCCTTGATGCCCGCCGCACCGAGATCGCGGGGGTCGAAGCCGTCGGCGTGCCGCTGGACGACCTGGATCTCCTGCTCCCGCGGAGGCACCGGCAGGACGACCTTGAGCAGGAAGCGGTCGAGCTGGGCCTCCGGCAGCGGATAGGTGCCCTCGTATTCGACGGGGTTCTGCGTGGCGGCCACGAGGAAGGGCACGGGCAGCGCGTGCGGGTGGCCCTCGACCGACACCTGCCGCTCCTCCATCGCCTCGAGCAGCGCGGCCTGGGTCTTGGGCGGGGTGCGGTTGATCTCGTCGGCGAGCAGCAGGTTGGTGAAGACCGGGCCCTCGCGGAAGGAGAAGGCCGAGCTGGCGGCGTCGAAGATCAACGATCCGGTGATGTCACCGGGCATGAGGTCGGGGGTGAACTGCACCCGCTTGGTGTCGACCGCCAGGGCCGCCGACAGGGCCCGCACGAGCAGGGTCTTGGCCACGCCGGGCACGCCCTCGAGCAGGATGTGCCCGCGGCAGAGCAGGGCGATGAGGACGCCGGTGACTGCCGCATCCTGCCCGACGACGGCCTTGGCGACCTCGCCGCGCACCGCGAGCAGGGCCCGCCGCGCCGGGTCGGTGGGCGCCGAGGTGGCCGAGTCCGCGGAGGCGGGGGCCGGGGCACCCGGATGCCCCACCGGCTGCTGGGGGATCGGCGCCTGGGGCGGCTGCGGCCAGGGTGAGGGCTCGCTCATGTGCGACGGATCTCCTTCTCGAGGGCCGCGAGGGTCGCGGCCAGGCCGAGCATGTCGGCGTCTGAGGACACGGGCGGGCCGGCCAACAACCAGCTCACCTCGGCCAGGGGGCGTCCGGTCGCCGTGGCGGTCGCCTCGGCGAGGATCTCGGGTGCGGTGCCCGCCGGCAGCCCGAGGTATGCCGTGAGCCGCCGTCGGGTGGCCTCGCGCAGCACCGCGGCGGCCCGGGCTCCGTCGCGGGCCCGCTGATACATCCGCGCCCGGCTCTCGGTGGTCTCGAGGGCACGCACGACGACGGGCAGCGGCTCGGCGACCAGCCGCCCGAAACGCCGGCCCCGCCACCAGAAGACCGCGCCGATGGCGAAGGCCCCGAGCAGAAGCATCGAGCCCCACCAGGGCGGCGTGAAGGACTCCTGGCGGCCGGCAGCGCTCGGCGGCACGTCACGCAGGTCGGGGACATACCAGACGACCCGCGCGGAGTGGCCGAGGCTGCGCAGGACGACCGCCCCGTTGTCGGCCTGCCCGATGCGGTCGTTGGTGACCAGGTCGGTCGAGCCGAGCAGGACGAGCTCGCCGATCCCCCGCCCGGTGGTGAGCAGATAGACCGAGTAGTCGTCGGTCGTGAAGCAGGCACCCGTCGCCCGGGCGTCCTGGAACTCGCTCTGCGACCTGGTGATCGTCTCGCCGACGCGCACGTCGGCGGTGGAGCAGGTGCTCACGAGGGCCGCCCCCTGCCGGGCGGTGTCCCGCATGCCGACGGTCGGGGCGATGCGCCGCAGCACCGGCCGGTCAGGGCGGACGAGGACGAGGCGACGGGCCGACCCCGCGATGCCGACGAGGGTCTGCGTCGTGGGGTCGCGCAGGTCGGACGTATTGGTGACCAACACGGTGGTCTCACCGTCGACGTTGGCCCGGCGCAGCGCCGCCTCACCTTCGGCGACGACGACCTCGACGCCGTGGTCGGCGAGGACCCGCGCCAGGGCTTGCGATCCGTTGAAGGTCGGATTGTCGGGGTGGTATGCCGCGCCGCTGCGAGCCGGCGGACCGCTCCAGACGAGCAGGATGGCAACGACGACGAGGGCGCCGACGATGGCGATCCAGCGCCAGTGCCGTCGCCACGCCACGCCGAGCGGGCCGCCTGGCGAGGAGAGCATAGCGTAAATCAGAACACAG
>CAZLGB010000322.1:0-2654 GCA_964558825.1 uncultured Intrasporangiaceae bacterium | reverse complement strand
GTCCATGGTGCGGCGGCGACCCGGGTGAGCGCGGGAGGGCCACTGCGGGTGCTCGACGTGGCCCAGGCGCTGCCGGCGACGGTTGCCGCCCTGCTGGACGCCTGACCCACGCCGAGCCGACTCTCGCCCGACCCCCCGGCCCGACCCCCGGCCCGACCCTCGAGCGCACGCCCCGGCTCGGCACCCGACCTCACGCGTGAGCTGCCCGAGCCTGACAGACTGGACCTGATGAACGCGCAGCTCCCGCCGGGTCGCCCGGGCAGCCCGGGCACGGCATACGTCGACGTGCACGCGGTCGAGACCAACGTCCGCACCCTGCGGGGGCTGGCCGGTCGCGCCGAGCTGCTGGCCGTCGTCAAGGCCGACGCCTACGGGCACGGGCTGCTGCCGTGCGCTCGCGCCGCCGTGCGTGGCGGGGCGACCTGGCTCGGCACCGCGCAGCTCGACGAGGCGATCGCCTTGCGCGACAACGGGATCCAGGGGCGCATCCTCACCTGGCTGCATGTGCCGGGGGCTGACTTCGCCGGCGCGCTGCGGCGCGACATCGACCTGTCGGCGGCGGCGCCGTGGGATCTTGCGGCGATCGTCGCGGCCGCACGCGAGACCGGGCGGACGGCGCGCGTGCACCTCAAGGTCGACACCGGGCTCGGGCGCAACGGGGCTTTCGGGGGTGGCTTCACCGAGCTCGTGCGCCTGGCCCGCGCTGCTGAGGCCGAGGGCGCCGTCCAGGTCGTCGGCGTGTGGTCGCACTTCGCATATGCCGACGAGCCCGACCACCCGACGGTGCGCCACCAACAGGAGGTCTTCGTCGACGCGGTCGCGGAGGCCGAGCGTGCCGGGTGCCGGCTCGAGGTGCGTCATCTGGCCAATTCCGCTGCGACACTGACCAATCCGAGCGCCCATTTCGACCTCGTCCGGCCCGGCCTCGCATGCTACGGCCTCTCGCCGGTGCCCCAGCTCGGCGACCCCACGGCATACGGGCTGACCCCGGCGATGACCCTCGTGGCGCGCCTCGCGCTGGTCAAGGAGCTGCCCGCCGGGCAGGGCATGAGCTATGGCCACCAATACGTCACGCCGCAGGCCACCCGGGTCGGGCTGGTGCCGCTCGGGTATGCCGATGGCATCCCGCGGGCGGGCACCAACGTCGGGCCGCTGGCGATCGGCGGGCGGCGTTACCGGATCGCCGGGCGCGTCTGCATGGACCAGGTCGTCGTCGACCTCGGACCCGATTCGACCGCCCGGGCGGGCGACGACGTCGTGATCTTCGGCACGGGGGCAGGCGGCACGCCGACCGCGCAGGACTGGGCGGTGGCGACCGGCACCATCTCGTATGAGATCGTGACCCGGTTGGGCCCGCGGGTGGAGCGGGTGCTCTTGGGACAACCGCCGGTCGCGACCGGCGCAGCTGACGAGGAGGTGCGCTGATGGCCCGTGGTCGCCCCAACCTCGTCGGCCTCGGCGTGAGCCTGGGTGCCGCGGGCGCGGCCGGGGCCATGGGGGCGGCCGGCCTCATCGCCGACCGGATCCGCCGGCGTGAAGACGCCCAGCTGCCCGAATACGCGAGCCTCGTCGAGGCCCCCGACCGTGAGTTCGCGGTCGTCGCCGACGACGGCGTCACCCTGTATGCCGCCGTCGACGAGCCCTCGACCGGGTCGAGCACGGCGACCGCCGACGGGCGGGCCAAGCCGACCGTCGTCATGTCCCACGGCTATTGCCTCAGCAGCGAGTGCTGGGTCCTGCAGCGGCGGGCTCTCAAACGGGCCGGATATCGCGTGGTCATCTGGGACCAGCGCGGGCACGGGCGCTCGGAGAAGGGCGCGCGGGCGGGCTATCACATCGACCAACTCGGCAAGGACCTCTATGCCGTGATCCAGCAGCTCGCCCCGGAGGGTGACCTGGCCCTGGTCGGGCACTCGATGGGCGGCATGACCTGCATGGCGCTGGCGGAATACCGCCCGGAGGTCGTCACCGAGCGGACCATCGCCTTCGCCGCGGTGGCCACCTCGCCGGGCAGCCTCCCGCTGGCCAACGGGGGTTTCGCGGCCGCGGCGGGCAAGCAGATCCTCGAGCGGCTCGGGCCCTCGGTCTTCACCCGGCTCGCCAACCGACCGGAGCTGCTGGCCAGCCTGCTGCGGGCCAATCGCGACCTCGAGGAGTTCCTCGTCGAGCGCTATTCCTTCGCCTCGCCGGTGCCTCGCAGCGCCGTGCGGCTGGCCTCCAAGATGCTGCTGGGCACCAACCTCGAGGTGATGTCCGACTTCGTGCCGACCTTCGACTCCTACAACAAGGTGCCGGCGCTGGCCCGCTTCGCTCACGTCGAGACGCTCGTCTTCAACGGCACTCAGGATGTGCTCACCCCGCCCGAGCACAGCGAGCTCATCGTCCGCGGCATCCCCGGCGCCGAGCACGTGCTCATCAACAACGCCGGTCACATCATCATGCTCGAGTATCCCGACCTGCTCAACGAGCACCTGCTCGGGCTGTTCGAGCGCGCCGAGCAGGGGCGCATCCGCCGCCTCGACCCGGCCGAGAAGCCGAGCGTCACCCTCACCATCACTCCCGTGGCCAAGACCCGGCGGGTGCGCGAGGGGCTGCGCCAGGCACGGGCACGCGGCGCTGCCGCCGCGAGCGAGCGCGCGGCCGCCTCCAGCGGC
>CAZLGB010000321.1:0-2654 GCA_964558825.1 uncultured Intrasporangiaceae bacterium | reverse complement strand
CAGCTCGGTGGCGTCGCCGACCCGGGTCGACGTGCCGTGGGCCTCGATGGCGGTGGCCGTGATCGGGTCGACGCCGGCGCGCTCCCACGCGCGGGCGACAGCCAGCTGCTGGCCGACCGGGTTGGGGGCGGTGATGCCCTTGCCCTTGCCGTCGGAGGAGCCGGCGACCGAGAGGATGACCGAGTAGATCTTGTCGCCGTCGCGCTCGGCGTCCTCGAGCCGCTTGAGCACGAAGATCGAGCAGCCCTCACCCATGACGAAGCCGTCGGCGCCGGCGTCGAAGGGCCGGGTGCCGGTGGCCGAGAGCGCGCCGATCTTGCAGAACTTCACGAAGCCGTCGATGCCCATGTTGCGGTCGACGCCACCAGTGACGACGGCGTCATAGTGGTGCTCGACCAGGCCCATGATCGCCGAGTTGACGGCGGCCAGACCCGACGCGCAGGCGGCGTCGGTCGTGTAGTTGGGGCCCTTGAGGTTGAGCACGTTGGCGATGCGTCCGGCGATGACGTTGGACAGCTCACCGGGCATGGTGTCCTCGGTGATCTCGAACATGTTGTCCAGGAAGCCGGCTCGCGTCTCCTCGACGATGCGCTCCTGCATGTCCGGGGGCAGCGTGCGCAGGGTGGCCGACTCCTGCAGCCGCTTGAGCGTCTCGGGCAGCTGGATGCGCATCGAGGACCAGTAGTGCTTCTCGCCACCGATGGCGTTGCCGAGGATGACCGCGACGTTGTCGGGGTTGGTCGTCCAGCTCGGCCAGCCGGCGTCGAGCAGTGCCCGCCGAGCCGCCGACAGCGCCCAGCGCTGGCCCTGGTCCATCTGCGCCGACACCGTCGGCGGGATGGGCAGCTTCCAGCGGATCGGGTCCCACTCGAACTCGCGGACCCAGCCGCCGATCGTCGAGTAGGTCTTGTCCCGCGCCGAGTGGTCGGGGGAGTAGTAGAGCGCGGGGTTCCAGCGCTCCGGAGGGACCTCGGTGACGCAGTAGCGTCCGCCGGTGATGTTGGCCCAGAAGGCGTCGGCGTCGGGGGCCATCGGCATGATGGCTGCGATCCCGACAACGGCGACAGGGTGGACGTCGGTCATGGTGTGTCCTTCCGGAGCTGCAGATCGGCTCAGGCGTGGGTCTGGCTATGGGGTGATGTGGTGGGGGAAGGAGGGCGTCACTGCGCCCAGTCGCCCCGCTCGTAGAGCGCGTCGGCGATCGCGTCCATGTCGGTGACCAGGCCCGCCTGGGCGGCCTGGATCGCGGCCGTGGGTATGCCGGACACCGCCGCCACGGCGGGCGAGCCGGGGTCGGCCGCACCGGCGACCCAGCGCGAGCCGTCGAGGGCGACCCGGGCGGCGGCATCACGCGCAGCGACCCGCGACATCAGTGCAAGGGTCTTGGCGTCGAAGCGCTTGAGGGTCTTCTCGAAGGCCGTGTCGGTCGCGGCCTGGGCGGCGCGCTGGGCCATGATCTCGGCACCCTCGCAGTAGGCGATGAGCTCGCCGAGGCGGAAGAGGATGTGCTGGTTGCGGGTGAGCCGGCCGGTGCGGCAGGCCTCCAGGACGATGGCGAGGGCCTCGCAGGCGAGGGCGGCGACGTCGGCGCCGATGCCCGGGTGGGCCGCGGCGAGGGTCCGCAGCGCCGCGCCCTTGTCGGTGTAGTAGCGGCCCTGGGTCTTGAGGTGTTGCTGCCACCGGTCGCGGGCGATGGTCATCTCCATGATCTCCGAGGTGCCCTCGTAGATCGTCGTGATCCGCACGTCGCGCTTGACCTTCTCGACGACATAGGGCCGGGTGTAGCCGTAGCCGCCGTGGGCCTGGATCGCGTCATCGGCGGCCTTGTTGCCGGCCACGGTGGCGAGGTACTTGGCGATGGCACCCTCGGTGTTCATCGCGCCGTCGGCGCCGAGGCCGCGGTCGATCTTGTCGGCGGTGTCCTCGATGAAGGCCCGGCCGACCTCGAGGGCGACGGCGTTGGGGACGATGAGCTTGTGGGTGTAGCCCTGCTTGTCGCAGAGCAGCCCGCCGCCCTGGACCCGGTTCTTGGAGTATTCGATGGCCCGGTCCAGCCCCTCCCAGCCGGCGCCGAGGCCGAAGGCGGCGACCATGAGCCGGGTGTAGCCGAAGACCTGCTGGGCCTGGACCAGGCCCTTGCCCTCGACCCCGCCGATGAGGTTGTAGACGGGCACGTGCACGTCGTCGAGGAAGAGCGCGGCGGTGTTGGACAGGCGCAGACCGTGCTTGTCCTCCGGCGGTGCCGCGGAGAAGCCGGGAGTGTCCTTGGCGACGACGAACCAGGTGGGGCCGGCGTCGGTCTTGGCGAGGATCGTCGTGTAGTCGGCGATGGAGCCGTTGGAGATCCACTGCTTCTTGCCGTTGATGACGTATTCGACGATCTCGCCGTCGTCATTGCGGACCGCGGTCGCGGTGGTCTCGAGCGCACCGAGGTCCGAGCCGGCCTCGGGCTCGGTGGCGCCGTAGGCGAAGACGACACCCTCGCGGGCGATGGCACCCAACCAGTCGTTCTTCTGCTCCTCGGTCGCGCCGACGACGATGGGGTCGGAGCCGAGGAAGGTCGCGAAGACCGCGGTGCCGAGACCGAGGTCCTTGCGCGCCATGAGCTCGCAGATCCGGTAGGAGTCGAAGGCCCCGCCGTCCATGCCGTCGTA
>CAZLGB010000320.1:0-2697 GCA_964558825.1 uncultured Intrasporangiaceae bacterium | reverse complement strand
CGTCGACCCGGACCACCTCGTCGTCGCGGCCCTCACCGGGCTCGTCGAGCGCGGGCTGGACCCACTGGCGGCGGTCCCGGCCGACTCGCCGGCGCTCGTCGACGTCGCCCGCCTGCTCGCCGATGCCGTGGTCCTGGCGGCGGCCCGCGGTGTCGTGGTCACGCCCTTCCCCGGCATGATCACGCCATGAGCAGCGAGGCCGAGCCAGCGGGAGAGTCCACCGACTGGGAGATCGGGTGGGTGTGGGCCTTCATCGACCGACCCGCCGCCGGCTTCGAGGTGGCCGCGGATTTCTGGTGCGCCGCCACCGGGACGACCCTCTCGCCGCGGCGCGGCGAGGTGGACGAGTTCGCCACCTTCCTCCCCTTGATCGGCGATGCCCATCTCAAGCTCCAAGCCATTGCCGGGCAGTGCCCCGGGGGGCATCTGGACTTCGAGGTCACCGATGTGCCGGCCGCTCTCGCCCATGCCGTCGACCACGGAGCGACGCGGGTGGCCGACCTCGGCACGCTGCAGGTGCTGCATTCCCCCGCCGGGCTGCCCTTCTGCCTCGTGCCGGCCCGCGAGTCACGTGCTCGCGGTCCGGTGGCAGAGACCGAGGGCGGGCTCATCCGGGCCGACCAGGTGGCCATCGACGTCGGACCCTCGCACGCAGGTCGGGAGGCCAACTTCTGGACGGCACTCACCCGCTGGCGTCGGCTGGGCTCGGTCCGCGAGGAGTTCACCGTCATCCAGTCGCCGGCGGAGCTGCCCGTGCGGCTGCTCGTCCAGCGGCTGCAGACCGAGCAGCCGCCCCGGGTGCACCTCGATCTCGCGTGCTCCGACGTGGCGGCGGCCACGGCATACCACCAGGCACTGGGCGCGAGCGTGGTGGGCCGCCACCTCTTCTGGACCACGATGAGCGATCCCGCGGGCGGCCTCTATTGCCTCACCGCACGCGACCCGCACACCGGCCGTTTGACGTAGCGTCGAGGGCATGGCCAACCGACTCGCCGCCGCGACGAGCCCCTATTTGCGCCAGCACGCCGACAACCCGGTCGACTGGTGGGAGTGGTCGCCCGAGGCCTTCGCCGAGGCACGCCGGCGCGACGTGCCCGTGCTGCTGTCGATCGGGTATGCCGCCTGCCACTGGTGCCATGTCATGGCTCATCAGTCCTTCGAGGACCAGACGGTGGCCGACGCCCTGCTCGCGGGCTTCGTCGCGGTCAAGGTCGACCGGGAGGAGCGGCCCGACATCGACGCGGTCTACATGGCCGCGACGCTCGCGCTGACCGGGCAGGGCGGATGGCCGATGACCGTCCTGCTGACTCCCGAAGGCCAGCCCTTCTGGGCCGGCACGTATCTGCCCCGCGAGCAGTTCCTCGGCCTGCTCGGCGCGGCGACCGCGGCGTGGGCGGAGCAACGAGCGCAGGTCAGGGCGAGCAGCTCCCACCTCACCGAGGCGATTCGCGCGCAGGTTGCTCCCCTGCCGCCCGAGCCGATCACCCGGCATACCCTCGACGAGGCGGCCCGCCACCTGCAGCGAGGCTTCGACCAGGTCAACGGTGGCTTCGGGCGGGCGCCGAAGTTCCCGCCCGCGATGGTCCTGGAGTTTCTGCTGCGCCACCACGCGCGGACCGGCTGGGCACCAGCGCTGGCCATGGTCGAGCGGACGTGCGAGGCGATGGCCCGCGGCGGCATGGCCGATCAGCTCGGCGGTGGCTTTGCGCGGTATGCCGTCGACGCGGCCTGGGTCGTGCCCCACTTCGAGAAGATGCTCTACGACAACGCGCTGCTGGCCCGGGTCTACGTCCGCTGGTGGCGCGCCACCGGAGTGCCGCTCGGGCGGGCCGTGGCCCGCGCGACCTGCGACTTCATGTTGCGCGAATTGCTCACTCCTGAAGGCGGATTCGCAGCCTCGCTCGACGCTGACACCGACGGGGTCGAGGGGCTCACCTATGTGTGGACGCCCACCGAGCTCGTCGAGGTGCTCGGGCCCGAGGAGGGCGAGCGGGCCGCGCGCCTGCTCACCGTGACCCCCGAGGGCACCTTCGAGCACGGGCGCTCGACGCTCCAATTGAGGGCCGATCCCGTTGCGGGAGAGGCCGAGTGGTGGGAGTCGGCGCGGACCCGGCTGCTGGCCGCGCGGCACGCGCGGCCTCAGCCGGGCCGCGACGACAAGGTGGTCACCGCCTGGAACGGCCTGGCCATCGCCGCGCTGGCCGAGGTCGGGATGCTCCTCGACGTGCCCGTCTTCGTCGCGGCGGCCACTCGGGCCGCCGAGCTGATCCTGCGCGTGCACGAGGTCGATGGGCGGCTGCGGCGAGCCTCCCGCGACGGCGTCGTCGGCCAGGCGGCCGGGGTGTCCGAGGACTACGGCGACCTCGCCGAGGGCTTGCTGGCGCTGCACCAGGCCACGGGTGACCCCCAGTGGCTCGCGGCGGCCGGCTCGCTGCTCGACACGGCCATCGAGATCTTCGTCGACCCGACGGTCGGCGAGGGGATTTTCCACGACACCCCGCACGACGGCGAGACCCTCGTCGCGCGCCCGCACTCGAGTGCCGACAACGCCGAGCCGTCGGGCCAATCCGCCCTCGCCGCAGCCCTGCTCGGCTTTGGGGCGGCTTCCGGCTCGGCCCGGCACCTGGCCCTCGCCGACGCGGCGCTCGACGCCGCCGGGACGACCGCCTCCCGCGAGCCGCGTTTCGCCGGCTGGGC
>CAZLGB010000319.1:0-2709 GCA_964558825.1 uncultured Intrasporangiaceae bacterium | reverse complement strand
CTATGGCGTGACCCGCGAGCGGATCCGCCAGATCGAGTCCAAGACGATGAGCAAGCTGCGCCACCCCTCGCGCTCGCAGGTGCTGCGCGACTACCTCGACTGAGCGACACCCGCACGACCGCGACGGGCCGGCATACCGAGCAGGTATGCCGGCCCGTCGCCGTGAACGAGGCGCTGCGCGGCACGACCCGCCGGCCGAGCAGGTATGCCGGTGTGTCGCCGTGAACGAGGCGCTGCGCGGCACGACCCGCCGGCCGAACGTATGCCGGTGCGTCGCCGTGCGCGGGAGTGCTAGCGAGGCGGGCGGCGCAGCCGCGGACGGCGCGTCCGCGCGCTGGGCAGTCGGCCGACCGTCCGTTGCACCACCGAGCCCAGGCGGGCCCCGACCCGGCTCCACCACCGCTCCGCGTCACCGGGCAGCAGAGCGGCGCGCAGTCGCTGGCGCCACGAGCGAGTGCGCGCGACGGCCTGACGCAGCTCACGCGTGGGGACGGCGAGCTCGGTGTCCACCTCGGTGCCGGGGCGGGCATAGCGGGCCGTCTCGACCGTCGCGACGAGGCGGCCGAGCTGCTCACGGGAGGCCTCGTCGAGATAGCCCGTGCGCGCATAGTGGTCGCGGACCTCGCGCAGCGTCGCCCCGGTCGGGGGGCGGACCCCCAGGTCGTCGAGCCGCCCGGTGAAATCACTCCACTGGGCCTCGACGAGCTGCCCGGGGGGACCGCCTCGGCGTGAGCGCATCCGACGCAGCACGAGCGCCGTGGCCGGCAGCACGAGCGCCCCGAGGATCCCGAGCACGAGCGCCACCTCGAAGAGGTGCATGGGCTCGGACAACCAGGTGCGCACCCGGTCGAGCAGGGGCTGCTGGACCTCGGTGAAGGTGCCGTCGAGCGGCTCGACTCCGCGGTCGAGCTCGGTGTCGGGGCGCGAGGTCGATCCCGAGGCCGACGGAGCCGCGGTGGAAGTCGGACGGGCCGTCGTCGGGGCGATCGTCCACGACGGAGCATTGCCGGTGCGGGCTGCCGGCGTCGGCTCGAAGCGCACCCACCCGGCACCCGGGAAGTAGAGCTCGGGCCAGGCGTGGGCGTCGGCGGCGGTCACCGTGTAGGCCCCGTCCTGCAGCGAGCCGGGGAGGAAGCCGATCGCCATCCGGGCGGGGATGCCCTCGGCCCGGGCGAGCATGATCATCGCGGTGGCGAACTGCACGCAATAGCCCTGCTTGGTCCGCAGGAACGCCGTGATGGGGTCGAGCGGACGGCCCTGCTCGTCCGTGGCCGGGGCGAGGGTGAGGGCATACGAGAAGTTGCCCTTGTTGCGCAACCAATCCTGGATGGCCGCCGCCTTGTTAAAGGGGCCGTCCGCTGTCCCGACGACCTGGGCCGCCGTGGCCCGCACCAACGCCGCCGATGCCGGGTCCAACGTCAGCGCGGCCGCGATGGCCCGTGACGAGGGGAGCGGGTCGGGCCCGGTGCTGCCGTCGACACCGTCGCGCAGCAGGGCGGCGCTGAGCGTCGCTTCCAGGTAGGTCGTCGAATAGCTCGTCGGCCGGGTCTGCACGTAGACGTCGGAGGTCGTCTCGTCGACCTGCCACGGCACGCCGTTGAAGTCCGCCGCCGTCACCGGCTGGGGCGTGGCCAGCGCGGGGGGATCGAGGCGGTAGTCCTCGACCGAGATGACCCGCTCGATGCGCGGCACCGACGGATCCAGATCCAGGCGGGAGGCACGGCCCAGCGTGGGATCCGGCTTGACCCAGGTCGTGCCGTCGTAGCTCGAGGTGGCGAGCACCCGCAGCGGTGCGGGATTGGTTGCCGTCGTGCGATACCGCATGACCTGTTGGGTGTTGCCGGAGGTCAAGCTCACCGAGACGTCGAGACTCGAGGAGAAGCCGACCCGAGCCCCGCCGCCGCCGCGACCGTCAGCACTGCGGGCCAGCCCGTCCAGGACGAAGCGCGTGGGCAGGTGCGGGAGCACGGCGGGCACGACCACGGCCACGAGCAGGGCGAGCACCCCGAGCCGTCGGGCCACGGTGCCGAATCGGGTCGCAGCGATCGACTCGGGACGGCCGTCGCCGACCGGCGCCATCGGACGGGCGGCGAGCGTGGCCCAACGGGCCATCCCGAATTGGGCATGGGACGCGAGCAGCAGCAGCCACGCGGCGCCAGCGACGAGGAAGAAGCCGAACGGCAGCGTCGCCCCGCTGTTGGCCGTGGCGGTGAGAAAGACGGTGAGCAGCGGCAGCCCGGCAGCCGCCGGCGCCGAGCGGCTCACCGCGAGATAGTCGACGAGCAGCGCGATCCCGACGCCGATGAGCGCCAGCGTCGCCTCGACCCCGACATTGGCCGGCAGCGGCGCGGCGGAGACATAGACGGTCTCGCCGAACTGGCGGAAGAGGGCGGCGAAGCGGCTCACCGTGGCCGTCGTCGGCAGCCCCCACCAGGTGGTCGAGCCGGCATACGTCCAGGTGGCGACGAGGCCGACGGCGACGAGCTGGCCGGCCAGCACGAGCAGCCCGCGTGCGGTGAACCGGCGCAGCAGTGAGCCGGTCCCGGCGACGACGATGATGAACCACACGGCCCGGGAGAACCACGTCTGGGTGTCGACCAGCGTGCACAACGAGAGCAGCGCCGCGAGGCTGGCCAGCGCGGCGAGGGCAGCGCCGCCACGGGGCCGGCTCATCGGGCCACCGCCTGGGCTGCGCGCGAGCTCACCGCG
>CAZLGB010000318.1:0-2725 GCA_964558825.1 uncultured Intrasporangiaceae bacterium | reverse complement strand
CGCGGACAAGCCGTCGCTTCACTTCGTCGGCGTCACCTCGTGCCCGACCGGCATCGCCCACACCTACATGGCCGCCGAAGCCCTCGAGGCCGCGGCCAAGGCCGCCGGGCACACGATGAAGGTCGAGACCCAGGGCTCGGCCGGCTCGACCCCGCTCTCGGCTGCCGAGATCGCCTCCGCCGACGCGGTCGTCTTCGCCCACGACCTGCCGGTCAAGGACGCCGCTCGCTTTGCCGGCAAGCCGACCGTCGACGTCGGCGTCAAGCGGGCCATCTCCGACGGCCCGGCCCTCATCGCCCAGGCCGCCGACCTCGCCGCCGCGTGGAAGGCCGACCCCTCCAAGGCCGCCGCCGCTGCAGCCGCCGCCACCGCCACGGGCGGGATGGCCACCAAGGTCGACGCGAGCGCCGGCACCGGCACCCGGATCCGCCAGTACCTCATGACCGGCGTGTCCTACATGATCCCGTTCGTCGCCGCCGGCGGCATTCTCATCGCCCTCGGTTTCATGCTCGCCCAGATCGCCCTCGGTCAGGACGGCGCGATCCAGATCGTCAAGTACGGCATCACGGCCAAGGATCCGGCCTTCAGCCTGATGGACAGCTTCAACCCCGGCTCGCTGACCCACTGGGCGGCCTTGCTCTTCGTCATCGGCGCCGCCGCCTTCGGCTTCCTCGTGCCGATCCTCTCCGGCTTCATCGCCTACGCCATCGCCGACCGCCCGGGTCTGGTGCCCGGCATCGTCGGCGGCTCGATTGCCGCGACCATGGGCGCCGGCTTCCTCGGCGGTCTGGTCACCGGCGCGCTCGGCGGCG
Source organism: uncultured Intrasporangiaceae bacterium (assembly GCA_964558825.1). Taxonomy (GTDB): domain Bacteria; phylum Actinomycetota; class Actinomycetes; order Actinomycetales; family Dermatophilaceae; genus Phosphoribacter. The sequence goes on along the minus strand of CAZLGB010000318.1, from coordinate 1,913 downwards.
TCGTCGCCCGCTGGGTCTCGCACTGGAAGGTCGCCAAGGGAGTCCGGGGCGTCATGCCCGTCGTCGTCATTCCGCTCGTGTCGACCCTCATCACGGCGGGCCTGTTCATCACGATCCTCGGCCGCCCGATCAAGGGCCTCATGGACGCCCTCACCTCATGGCTCAACGGCATGAACGGCGCATCGGCGATCATCCTCGGCCTCATCCTCGGCGCAATGATGGGCTTCGACCTCGGTGGCCCGGTCAACAAGGTCGCCTACACCTTCGGCACGACCGGCCTGGCCGCCGCTGGCACCGCGCTCGACGCCCCCCAACTCAAGGTCATGGCCGCGGTGATGGCCGCCGGCATGGTCGCCCCGCTCGCGATGGCCTTGGCCACCACCTTGCGCCCAGCGTTGTTCAACGAGCCGGAGCGCGAGAACGGCAAGGCAGCCTGGTTGCTCGGCCTGTCCTTCATCTCCGAGGGCGCCATCCCCTTCGCCGCCGCCGACCCGGTGCGGATCATCGCGTCGTCGGTCGTCGGCTCAGCGATCACCGGCGCCCTCTGCATGGCGCTGGGTCCGACCCTGCGCGCCCCCCACGGAGGCATCTGGGTGCTCCCGCTGATCGGCAACTTCATCGGATTCCTCATCGCCCTCGCGGTCGGTGTCGTCGTCATGGCGCTCATCGTCATCGCGCTCAAGTCGCGCAGCCGAAGCGCCGTCGAGGTCCCCGCCTGACGGCACCACCAGCTGCTGGGGCGGTGCGGTGACCTCGGTCCCGCACCGCCCCAGCCTCAGATCTCTCCCCGCTGCTTCGCCCCGAAACTCCCGATGACCCGGCATACGCTCAGGGTCACCACCCTCGGAAAGGACCCTCACCATGGCCACCCGCACCGTCACCATCGCCTCGTCCGTCGGCTTGCACGCCCGCCCCGCCGCCATGTTCGTCCAGGCCGCGACGGAGTCCGGCCTCGACGTCGAGATCGGCCGCCCGGGTGAGGACGCCGTCGACGCGACGAGCATCCTCGGCGTCATGGCGCTGGGCGCCAAGCACGGCGAGGAGGTCGTGCTGACCGCCGAGGGCGACGGCGCCGACGAGGCACTCGACTCGCTCGTCGCGCTGCTCTCTCGCGACCTCGACGCCGAGTGAGGTGACTGAGATGACGGAGATCGTCCGCGGGATCGGTGTGAGCCCCGGGGCCGCGGTCGGCCCCGTCGTCCAGGTCCGCCCGCCCGTCGCGCCGCCCGAGCACGAGCCCGCGCCGGCCGATGTGGCCGCGGAGCACCAGCGCATCAAGGATGTCTTCGAGTCGGTCGCGGTGACGCTCGAGGAGCGCGCCGCGGCCGCCGACGAGACCGCCCAGCAGATCCTCACCGCCACCGCGCTCATCGCGCGCGACCGTGGCCTGCAGAAGTCGATCGGCAAGCAGCTGGCCGCTGGCAAGGGCCCGACCACCGCGGTCACCGCTGCGGTCGAGGAGTATGCCGCGCAGTTCGAGGCGCTCGGAGGTTACTTCGCCGAGCGGGTCACCGACCTCAAGGACGTCCGAAACCGTGCTGTCGCAAGGCTTCTCGGCCAGGAAGACCCGGGCGTGCCCGACTTCCACGTGCCGAGCGTCATCGTCGCCCACGACCTCGCCCCCGCCGAGACCGCGACCCTGTCGCCGACCACCGTGCGGGCGATCGTCACCGAGGCCGGCGGGCGCACCAGCCACACCGCGATCCTCGCCGCCCAGATGGGCATCCCCGCCGTCGTGCAGTTCCCGGGGGCGACCGGCATACCCGCCGGGACGATCGTCGCCGTCGACGGCGACTCCGGTGAGGTTATCCTCGACCCGAGCGAGGACTATCAGCGCGAGCTGGTCGGCAAGCGCGAGCGCCGCCGGGCCGCGCTCGCGGGCTCGCACGGCCCCGGCCGCACCCGCGACGGCC
>CAZLGB010000317.1:0-2742 GCA_964558825.1 uncultured Intrasporangiaceae bacterium | reverse complement strand
GCCGCGCACCGTATGCCGGGTCGTAGCCGGTGAGCGCCAGCCACTCCTTGGCCGCCTCGGTGACCTCGAGCGTGATCCGCCGATCGGCCAATCGCGTTGCGAGAGAGCGCACCTGCAGCTCGACGATCCGCGAGAGCTCCGCGGTGGTCAGCGGGTCGAAGATGACGACCTCGTCGAGCCGGTTGAGGAACTCCGGCTTGAAGGACGCCCGCACGAGGCTCATGACCGTTTCGCGCTTGGTGTCGTCGGCGATGGTCGGGTCGACCAGCACCGGTGAGCCGATGTTGGAGGTCATCACAAGGATGACGTTGCGGAAGTCGACCGTGCGACCCTGCCCGTCGGTCAGGCGGCCGTCGTCAAGCACCTGCAGGAGGATGTCGAAGGTCTCCGGGTGGGCCTTCTCGACCTCGTCGAGCAGGACGACCGAATAGGGCCGCCGGCGCACCGCCTCGGTGAGCTGGCCGCCCTCCTCGTAGCCGACGTAGCCGGGAGGCGCGCCGATGAGCCGGGCGACCGCATGCCGCTCGGAATATTCCGACATGTCGATCCGCACCATCGCGCGCTCGTCGTCGAAGAGGAAGTCGGCCAGCGACTTGGCCAGCTCGGTCTTGCCGACACCCGTCGGGCCGAGGAAGAGGAAGCTCCCCGTCGGCCGGTCAGGGTCGGAAAGCCCTGCGCGAGAACGGCGCACGGCATCGCTGACCGCGCGCACCGCGTCGGCCTGACCGATGAGGCGCGCCCCGATGAGCTGCTCCATGTGCAGCAGCTTTTCGGTCTCGCCCTGCAGCAGGCGCCCGGCAGGTATGCCGGTCCACGCCGAGATCACCTCGGCGATGTCGTCGGCGCCCACACGGTCCTTGACCATGACGTCGCCGGGCTTGCCGGCGCCAGCGCCTCCGACCCCACCCGCATCGCGCGCCGACGCTTCAGCCTGGGTCGCCTCGGCCAATTCCTTTTCCAGCGAAGGGATCTCGCCATAGAGCAGCCGAGCGGCGTCCTCATAGCGTGCCTCGCGCTGGAGCCGGTCGGCCTGGGTGCGCAGGTCGTCGAGCCGAGCCTTGAGCTCGCCGACCCGGTTGAGGCCGGACTTCTCCGCCTCCCAGCGGGCGTTGAGCGCGGCCAGCTCCTCCTGCTTGTCGGCGAGATCCTTGCGCAGCCGCTCGAGCCGCTCGCGCGAGGCCTCGTCGGTCTCCTTGGCGAGGTGCAGCTCCTCCATGCGCATCCGGTCGACGGTGCGCTGGAGTTGGTCGATCTCGACCGGCGAGGAGTCGATCTCCATGCGCAACCGCGAGGCGGCCTCGTCGACGAGGTCGATGGCCTTGTCGGGCAGCTGACGGCCGGTGATGTAGCGGTCCGACAGAGTGGCCGCGGCGACGAGCGCGGAGTCCTCGATCTCGACCTTGTGGTGCGCCTCGTAGCGCTCCTTGAGCCCGCGCAGGATGGCGATGGTGTCCTCGACCGACGGCTCACCGACATAGACCTGCTGGAAGCGGCGCTCCAGCGCCGGGTCCTTCTCGATGCGCTCGCGGTATTCGTCGAGCGTCGTCGCGCCGATCATCCGCAGCTCGCCGCGGGCGAGCAGCGGCTTGAGCATGTTGCCGGCGTCCATCGCGCCCTCGCCCGACGCGCCCGCGCCGACGACGGTGTGCAACTCGTCGATGAAGGTGACGACCTGACCGTCGGAGTTCTTGATCTCCTCGAGCACGGCCTTGAGCCGCTCCTCGAACTCGCCGCGATACTTCGCCCCGGCGACCATCGCGCCGAGGTCGAGGCTGATGAGCTTCTTGCCACGCAGGCTCTCGGGCACGTCGCCGTCGACGATGCGCTGAGCGAGCCCCTCGACGACGGCGGTCTTGCCGACGCCGGGCTCGCCGATGAGCACGGGGTTGTTCTTCGTGCGCCGCGACAGGACCTGCACGACCCGGCGGATCTCCGAGTCGCGGCCGATGACGGGGTCGAGCTTGCCCTCGCGCGCCCGCTCAGTGAGGTCGGTCCCATACTTCGTCAGCGCGTCGAACGTGCTCTCGGGGTTGTCCGAGTCGACCGGGCGCCCACCGCGCAGCTGCGGGATGGCCGCCTCGATCGCGGCCGGGTCGAGCCCGAAGGTGCGCCCCTGGTCGCTCTTGGCCAGTGCGAGGAGCAGGTGGTCGGTGGAGACATAGCTGTCACCCATGCTCGCCATCAGCGAGCGCGCCGACTCGAGCACGGCCATGGCCGATCGCGAGAGCCCCGGCGCAGAAACGCTGGAACCGGAGGCTGACGGCATACGCGCCAAGGCGGCAGCGGCGGCCTGCGCGACCGCGGCGACCGACGTGCCCGAGGCCTGCAAGAGCGCGGGCGTCGTCGTGTCCGACTGCTCGGTTAGCGCCTTGAGCAGGTGGGCGGGCTCGGTGTGCGGGTTGCCGGCGGCGGCCGACGCGCGCACGGCGGCCGACAGCGCCTCCTGCGCCTTGGTGGTGAGCTTGAGATCCATGGGTATGCCGGGTGCTCCTGTTTTCGGGGTAGGTCTTCCTCTAGTGCCAACCTCAGCAAAGTTGAGTCTATTCCACTCAACTCGGGGTTTGGGGGGTCCCTGCTGCGACCACTCCTCCGACCGGCCCACTCCCCCGTCGACGGACCATTTGTTGCTGCCAAAACGACCTTTGAGAGCAACAAGTGGTCCGTCGATGGGGAGGAGTCCTGGGGATGAGTCCTGGGGAGGAGTCCTGGGGAGGAGTCCTGGGGAGGAGTCCTGGGGAGGAG
>CAZLGB010000316.1:0-2748 GCA_964558825.1 uncultured Intrasporangiaceae bacterium | reverse complement strand
GTTTCGAGGCAAGCTGTGCGACTTTCTGAAGCAGGCGGTGGCCTCCGGCGACCTCGGCGCCTGGCCCGACCGCCGCCTCGGGATGGGCGAGCCGGCGCAACGTGGCCAGGCGTCGCCCCACGGTGTCGCTGCGCGGCGAGAGGCGCTCGTGCGGCAGGGTCTCCCAACTCGGGAAGACGGCCACGGCATCCGGCCCGAGCAATTCCCCGACGGCGGCGCCCAGGTCCTCGGCCTCCCGCGTGGTGGCGGTGACGGCCACCATGACCGCAGGACTGGGCAATTCGAGCATGCTCACGACGAAGGGCCGCGACCCTGTCGGAGCGAGCACGTCGACGAGCACCGCGCGATCGGCGGCGGCACGGCATACCTCGGCGGCCGCAGCCGACCCGGCGAAGGCCCGCAAAGCCTCCGCCAGAGCCGCGTCCACCTGCCCATCGGCTGGGCCGAGGTCGGCGAACGGCACGCCGGCGCGCGGCGATGTCCCGCGACCGCTCGACGGGGCTGGCGTGCTCATACAGTCTGACCTCGCACCTTGGCGCGCGACGTCCCGCGCAAGCGTACCACTCTACCCACCGGTCCCGGCCTGGAGGGCGCCGCAGCAGAACGGCCGCCTGCACCGAGGGTGCGCCGATAGCATTGCGGCAGGCCCGCCGGGGCCCACGACGCCCGAGCGGGAGGCACGAGCAACGATGGCGCGACGACAAGGACTGACCACGGCCGGGCTCGTGGCACTGCTCGTCGTCGACATCGGCCTGGTCGCCCTCGCCTTCCGCAGCCCCCTCCATCCGTCAGCGAGCACGCCTCCGACGACGAGCGCGCCCCCGACGACGAGCGCGCCGGTGGCGGTGTCGCCCTCCGCAGCGCCGTCGGTCCCCTCGCCCAGCTCGCCCGTGGGCGGCAGCGCCGGGTCGGGAACGATCGGGATCGTCCCCTTCGCGGCCGACGGAGCCTGGCGCTTCACCCAGGGAGCGTGCAAGAGCGGCGGCGCCGTCCTGTCGGTGACGACCAATGCCGGCAAATCCTGGCGCCCCGTCGACAGCCCATTGGCGACGATCACCCGGGTCATCGCCACCGACGACAAGAAGGTCCAACTCATCGGCGCGGGCGACGACTGCCAGACGACCTCACGGCGCACGACCGACGGGGGCCAGACCTGGGGATCGATCGGCGTGGGCAACGCGTGGCATCGCGTTCCCGACCAGCCGAGCCAGGTCGTCACCCTTGCCGGACGCACGGTCACTCCGTGCGGCTCGGTCGGTGTCGTCACCGTCGAGTCGCTCTCGGCCACGGCTGCGCAGGCGCTGTGCGCCAACGGTGATCTCGTCGAGACCTCAGACGCAGGGGCGACGTGGGCCGACGTAGCGCGAACCCTCGACATCGTCGGGATCGACAACCGCCTCGATGGCGCCAAGATCGTCGCGACCGTCGGCTACCTCGGGGCCACCTGTCAGGGCATCCAGCTCGCGTCCGTGTCCGCAGGCGACCTGACCAAGCTCGCCTGCGCCGAGCTCACGGCCGACGCCCTCGCCGTGGCCAAGGTGGCCGGGTCGGTGGCGCTGGCGACCCGCGACACTCAGCTCTGGCTGCAGGTCGGCACCGAGCTGCTCTTCTCCGACGACGGCGGCAAGACCGTGACCGCTCGCTGAGCCGCCAGACCGCCTGATCCGCCGGCCCCCCGCCTGCGGGGCCACCCAGGTTCAGTAGTTGTCGAGGGTGTCCGTGCGTATGTCCAGCCCCAGCTCGGCGATGCGCGCCCAGTCGACCAGGTCGATCGACGCGCCGGCAGAGGTGCTGCCAAAACCGGTGATCGGCGCGGTGATGAAGCGGATGTCTCCCGCGCGCAACCCGCGCGCAGCGAAGAGCTCACTGCGCATGGTCCCCACGTCCAGCGAGCTGTCGACCGTGGTGTTGGCGGTCGCCGCATCGACGAAGGCGGCCAACTCGCCCGGGTTGGTGAGGGTTTGGGCCGACAAGGCCTTGAGCAACAGGGCCTTGAGCACGGCCTGTTGGCGGTGGCCGCGGGACAGGTCGCCCTGGCTGAGGTCATAGCGCTCACGGACGAAGGACAGCGCCGCAGGGCCGTCGAGATGCATCTGACCCTTGGTGAAGACGTACCCGTCGATCGTGCCGCCCTCCTCGACGACGACGTCGACTCCACCCACCGCGTCGATCATCCGCTTGAAGCCCTCGAAGCCGATGTATGCCGCATGGTCGATGTGGATGCCCAAGAGGTTCTGCATCGTCGTGACGAGCAGTGGCGCTCCCCCAAAGGCGTAGGCGGCGTTGATCTTGTTGGTGCCATGCCCGGGGATCGGCACATACATGTCACGCGGGAAGTGGATGAGCGTGACGTTGTGATGGTCGACGGGCACGTGGACGAGGATGATGACATCGGAGCGGCCGCCGGCGAGGCCCGCTCGCGCGTCGGACCCGATGAGCAGGTAGTTGTCCCCGACGCTGGTCGCCGGCACCAGGGCGGCACCCGGCGCGATCCCCGGGCCCGGCTCGCCCGGGTCCAAGTCCGGGTCGGTCGCCGAGTTGGTCGCCCCCGGCTGGGATCCCGGTTGTCCCGAGGGCAGAGCGGTCGCTCCCGCCGGAGGGAGCAGATCGGCATGTTGGACGTTGACCGTCGCCAGGTGGTTGAGATAGCCGAGATAGCCGAGGACGGCCAGCACCGGCACGAGCACGACGATGAGCGCGGCGAGCAGCACGGCGCGCCGTCGGCGGCGCGGCCGTCGGCGGTCCGCC
>CAZLGB010000315.1:0-2754 GCA_964558825.1 uncultured Intrasporangiaceae bacterium | reverse complement strand
TACCCCATCATCCCAACCCCCAAACCGTCAATCAACTTAACACGCGGGGCACTAGTTTGAGCAACTCCTAGGCGCCCCGCGCCGCCGTCCGTGCCATCGTCGTCCACGGCGCTCCCGCCGCCCGCGCCGCGAGTCCCACGCCCAGCGCATAGCCGAGATAGCTGGCCAGATGCGCGACCACGACCAGCCAGAATGCGCGCGTGTCGGGCACGACCACGAACAACGCCAATAGGGTCAGCGCCCAATCCAGCAGCGCCAATCTGGCCACCACGAGCCCTGCGCGCGCTGCTGGGGCCTGGTTGCTCGCGCCGTACATGTCTCCCCCTGCCTCGATCCGGTGAGGCGTGCGCCGGCGCCGCCGGGCGACGTCCTCACCCCCCAACGACCGCAGGCGGCCGAACGAGCCCGACATCGCGGACACGGGACCTTCAGCCCGCCGAACCCAACGTGACCCGCGAGTAACATAGAGCCCGAAGGACACGCCACCCCGGTGGCACGACGAGGTGCCGTGCGTCATGCGAGCTGCCGGACACCCGGCATACCGCATGACGCAGGACCGACCGTGGCGCGCCGACGTGCAGCACCCGGGAGGACCGACACCATGCACCTGGCAGACGGGCTCGTCGCCCACGCCGACCACTTGACCGATCAGGCCGTCGAGCGGCACATGAGCGCGCACCTGGCCCACTACGAGGCCGATGGCCACGAGGCGACCCGCGAGCGGCTCGCTGCGCTGTTGCACCAGGTCGCCGAGGGGGTGCGCCACGGCAGCCTGCTGGAGATGATCGCCCACGCCGAGCAGGTGGCCGAGGAGCGCTACCACGCGGGCTATCTGCTCCACGAGGTGCAGGCCTCCTTCAACACCGTCGAGCAGACCGTGTGGCACCACCTCGTCGAGCACACCCCGCCGTCCGAGCTCGCCGACGCCCTCGGACGGGTCGGTGCGGTCATCGGCGCGGGCAAGGACCGGGTAGCCCAGACCTATGTGCGCCTGGCCACCGACCACCACTCCCCGGCCCTCGACGTCAAGGCGCTCTTCGCCGGCGTCAGCTGACACGACGGCGCGTCGTTCTCGGCGTCCGCGCCAGGTCCACACCGTCGTATGCCGTGAGCCGGGACCTTTCGTCCCGGCACGATGGCGCGCGCCCGCATACGATGACGCCATCGGACTTCGCGCCCTCGGGCACGGTGGAAGGCAGGACGACGTGTCGCTCATCGAAACTCTCGACCAGCGCTCCAAGGAGCTTGTCGACGAGGCCGTCGACCTGCTCGGCCACCGGCTGCATCCGCCCTACAAGCAGGTCGACCCCGAGGTCTTGCGCCGTCGCCTCGGCCAGACCCTCGACACCGTCGTGACGACCCTCAAGGAGCGCACGCCGCTGCCGGTCATCGACTATGCCCGCGAGGTCGCCCGGCGCACCTTCCACGCCGGCTTCCACCTCGAGGAGGTGCAGACGCACTTCAACGCGCTCGAGGAGACGATCTGGCGCCACCTGACGACCAACCCGACGAGCGAGCACCTGCACGAGGATCTCGCCCGCGTCGCCTCGATCATCGGGGCGATCAAGGACGAGCTCGGCCGCACCTACGTCAACCTCGCCGCCCAGCACAAGGCGCCGGCCATCAACACCCGCTCGCTCTATGCCGGCACGCAGAGTGTGCCCGAGCACCCCATGGCCAAGAAGAAGAAGGACCACAAGGGCAAGTAGGTCAGCCTCGGCCGCCGAAACCCGCGCGCCGTTCGCGCGCCGTTCGCGTGCCGTAGACGGCGGGGTCCTTTCGCGTTCGCGGCCTCCACGCGGCCTGTGGCCCCGGGTCCACAGTGTGAGTCCCGCTGCGCCCGCTAGCCTGCGCTGCATGCCCACACCGTCGCTGGACGTCGTCGCCCTCCGCGCGCAGTTCCCGTCGCTCGCCTCCGGTCTCGCGCATTTCGACGGCCCCGGCGGCACGCAGACGCCGTATGCCGTGGGTGAGGCTGTCGCGCGCACCCTCACGGGTCCCCTGTCCAACCGCGGGACGACCGGGCCGAGCGAGCGCAACGCCGAGTCGACCGTCGCGGCGTTCCGGGCGGCATACGCGGATTTCCTCGGCGTGGCGCCGGGAGGTGTCGTGCACGGGCGGTCGGCCACGGCGCTGACCTACGACTTCTCGCGGGCCCTCGCCAAGACGTGGCGTCCGGGGGACGAGATCGTCGTCTCACGACTCGACCACGATGCCAACGTCCGGCCGTGGCTGCAGGCCGCCGAGCGGCTCGGACTCACCGTGCGGTGGTTGGACTTCGACCCGGCGACCAGCGAATTGCTGTGGGAGAGCGTCGAATCGGCCATCACTGCGCGGACCCGGCTGGTGGCGATCACCGGGGCGTCCAATCTCATCGGCACGCGGCCGCCGGTGCGGGCTGTGGCCGATGCGGCGCACGCGGTCGGGGCGCTCGTGTGGGTCGATGGGGTCCACGCGGCGGCGCACGGGCTGACCGATCTGTCGGCCCTCGGCGCGGACTTCGTCGTGTGCTCGCCCTATAAGTTCCTCGGGCCGCACTGTGGGGTGATGGGTGCCGACCCGGCACTGCTGGAGACGTTGCACCCGGACAAGCTGCTGCCTTCGACCGAGGTCGTGCCCGAGCGCTTCGAGCTCGGCACGTTGCCCTACGAGGCCCTGGCCGGGGCCACGGCTGCCGTCGATTTCATCGCCGGCCTGGCCGGGACTGGCGGGGACGGTGCCGCGAGCGGTGGGGCGGGGGGCGCTGCCGGTGGG
>CAZLGB010000314.1:0-2759 GCA_964558825.1 uncultured Intrasporangiaceae bacterium | reverse complement strand
GTCGTGCCGATGTTCGCCGGCTTCGACCTCGACGAGCGGCGCGGGCGGATCTATTCCTATGACGTCACCGGCGGGTGCTATGCCGAGCGCGACCACCACTCGATCGGCTCCGGCTCGATCTTCGCGCGCGGGTCGATGAAGAAGCTCTGGCGTCCTGGGCTCACCGCCGACGAGGCGATCCGGGTGGCGCTCGAGGCGCTCTACGACGCCGCCGACGACGACTCGGCCACGGGTGGGCCCGACGTCGGCCGCCGGATCTGGCCGACGCTCGCCCTCGTCGACCTCGACGGCGTGCGCTTCCGCACCGACGACGAGCTCGGCGCGATCGTCGAGGCGATCGTCGCCGACCGCCGCGGCAACCCCGGAGGGGCGCGATGAGCACCGACCGTCGAGCAGGAGGTGCGCGATGAGCATGCCCTTCTACGTCTCACCCGAGCAGCTGATGAAGGACAAGGCCGACTACGCGCGCAAGGGCATCGCCCGCGGCCGCTCGGTCGTCGTCCTGCAATACGACCGGGGCATCGCCTTCGTCGCCGAAAACCCGCAGAGCCTGCGCAAGATCAGCGAGATCTACGACCGCATCGCCTTCGCGGCCGTCGGGATGTACTACGAGTTCGAAAACCTTCGGGTGGCCGGGATCCGCTATGCCGACTTGCGCGGCTACTCCTACGACCGCTCCGACGTCACCGCCCGTGGTCTGGCCAATGCCTATGCGCAGACGCTCGGCACGGTCTTCACCCAGGAGCCCAAGCCCTACGAGATCGAGCTCTGCGTCGCCGAGGTCGGGCACACCGCTGAGACCGACCAGATCTATCGGCTCACCTATGACGGGTCGGTCGCCGACCAGCACGGTTTCGTCGTCATGGGCGGGCAGAACGCCGCGGCCGAGGAGCACCTCAAGACCCATTGGGTCGAGGGTATGCCGTTGGCCGATGCCTTGCGATTGGCCGTCGCCGCGCTCGGCCTCGACCCGGCGGGCGGGGATGCGCGCATGCTGACGCCGACCCAACTCGAGGTCGCCGTGCTCGACCGCAACCGACCGAGGCGGACCTTCCGGCGCATCGTCGGGCCGCTGCTCGCCGACCTGCTCAACGCCGAGAGCGCCACCGTGCACGCGCCCGAGGTCGACGACGGTGCCCCGGGGCACCACGACACCCTCTCCGGCGAGTCGCCTGCGTCCACGTCGGAGTGACACCGACGCAAACCTGACCTGCCCGGCGTGCTCAATACCTGCCAGGCAAATGCCTACTCATCACCGGGCACGGGCCGCACTGAGTGGCCCACCCGCTCAGCGGCGCCGACCCGCTGCCGGCTGGCGGCGGCCGAGCACCTCGTCGGCCAGGTCGGGCACGACAAGCTCCTCCGTGCCGGACGCGAGCTCGTCGACGAGAGGGGCCTCGTCAGCGACGACGACCGGGTCAGCCTCAGCGTTGACAGTCTCGGGGGTGGTCTCGGCTGCGGGCTCGGCGACCTGCTCGGCCACCATCTCGACCTCGGTCGGCGCGGCCGCCTGCGCAACCACGCCGGGCTCCTCGGTCACCCCGTGCTCGTCGAGCAGCGGCGTCATCATCGAGGCGCCCCCGAGGGTGGCGAGCATCTGGCGGACATTGCCCAGCTGAGCGGTGATGGCATCGCGCCGTGACGTGGCGGCGGCCAGCTCACGGTCGGAGTCGCGCTTGACCCGCTCGGCCTGCTCACGAGCCGACGCCACGAGGGCGGAGGCCTCGCTGCGAGCCTGCTCGAGCAACGCCGCAGCGTCGGTGCGCGACTTGGCGTGGGCCTTCTCGGCCTCGGCCGACAGCGTGCTCGCTCGCTCCTGGACCTGACGCAGTGTCTGCTCCTGCTGACCCATCTGCGCGGCGAAGTCGGCGGCGGCCTTGTCGCGGCGCTGGGCGAGAGTGGTCTCGAAGTCGGCGGCAGCGGCCGCGGACTTGGCGCGCTGGTGCTCGTAAACCGCCTCGGCCTCCTCGCGGCGCGCTGAGGCCTCACGGTCGGCGTTGCCGACGATCTCGTCGGCGCGCCGCTTGGCGTCCTCGAGGATCCGGGCCGCCTCGGCATCGGCGCGGGTGCGGACGTCCTCGGCATACCGATCAGCATCGGTCTTGGCGGCGACGGAGGCCTGTTCGGCACCCAGGCGCAGCCCGTCGGCGTGCTCGGATGCCGCGGCCCGGATCTGGGTGGCCTCCTCGTCGGCGAGGGTGAGGATGTGCCCGATCCGCTCGCCGAGGTCGGCGAAGGTCGGCGCCGCAGCCTTGCGCTGCGCCTGCTCGTATTCGCGGGTGAGGGCGGCCAGCTGCCCGTCGCGGGCTTCGAGGGCGCCACGCAATTCGGCGTGGCTGGACTCGAGCTTGCTCACGGCGACGGCGTGCTGCGCCGCCTCCTGGCGGGCAGCCTCCGTGGCGGCCGCGAGCTGGGCGATCGTGTGGTCCACCTGGGCGGGGTCGTAACCCCGCAGCACCGTGCGGAACTGGTTGGACTCGGTCATGGGTGTCCCATCGTTGTGGCGGGGGTGGGGGAGTGGGTGCCGTTCGCGGGCAGGCCGGAGCCGACCCCGTCGGCAGGTTGCTCGGGCACGGCGAGGGCCTCGATGACCCCGGACAGGTGGCTGAGCTGAGTGGTGATGTCGTCGCGGCGGGCGGCCAGAGCCGCGACCTCGGCGCGTGCGGACTCGACCAGCTCGCGTGCCTCCGCGCGCAGCTGATCGGCCTCGGCGCGCGCCTCGGACAGGGTCCGCACGAGCTCGGCGCGCGCCTCGCGGC
>CAZLGB010000313.1:0-2838 GCA_964558825.1 uncultured Intrasporangiaceae bacterium | reverse complement strand
CGACGACGCAGGCTAGGGGCCGAGCCTCAGGGGGGTCTTCGGGACATGCTTACGCGCGCGCGGCCATCGGCCCGGCATACGGCGTCCCTTCACGCGGCCGCGCGGGTCCTCGCGACCCCGGCGGCGATCCCGGACCAATCCGCGGTCACCTCGACCGTCATGGATGGCGATCCTGCACGTCTGCCACTCAGCACCCTCGTCACTCTCCCCTTGGAGGTCGTCCGCGCATGAGCGTCGCCCCGCCCCCTGCGAGCCCGGCCGCGGCACCCCCGCCGCCCGCTGCGGCGACTGCACCCCACCCTGGAGTGACCGACGAGCAGGTGCGCTGGTTCGCGCACACCTTCGACTCGCTCGTGGCCAATATCGACCAAGCCATCCTCGGCAAGGACCATGTCACCCGGCTCGCGTTGACCTGTCTGCTGTCCGAGGGTCACCTGCTGCTCGAGGACTTCCCCGGCACGGGCAAGACCCAGCTCGCCCGCGCCCTCAGCGCGAGCGTGCAGGGCAGTCACAGCCGCATCCAGTTCACCCCCGACCTGCTGCCGAGCGACGTGACCGGGGTGACGATCTTCGACCCGGCCAGCCGCCGCTTCGAGTTCCACCCCGGGCCGATCTTCGCGACCATCGCGCTGGCCGACGAGATCAACCGCGCCAGCCCCAAGACCCAGTCGGCGCTGCTCGAGGTCATGGAGGAGGGCCGGGTCACCGTCGACGGAGTCGCCCACCCGGTCGGCAAGCCCTTCATGGTCATCGCGACCCAAAACCCCATCGAGCAGGCCGGCACCTATCGGCTGCCCGAGGCGCAGCTTGACCGCTTCCTCATGAAGACCAGCCTCGGCTATCCCGACTTCGACGCCTCGGTGCGCGTGCTCGCCGAGTCGGCCAAGCGGGACCGGTCCAAGGACATCGAGCCCGTCGTCACCGCCCAGGTGGTCTCCGGCATGGCTCAGCTCGCCGACCAGATCCACGTCGACCCGGCCTTGCTGGGCTATGTCATCCACATCGCCGAGGCCACCCGCCAGCACCCCGCGCTGCGCCTCGGCCTGTCCATGCGCGGCGCGTTGGCCTACGTGCGGTGCGCCAAGACCTGGGCGGCCAGCCAAGGCCGGGCCTATGTCACCCCCGACGACGTCAAGCTGCTCGCCCACCCGATCCTCGCCCACCGGCTGCTGCTCGAGGCGGAGGCCCAATTCGCCGGCACGACCGTCGACGAGGTCGTCGACGAGATCCTCGCGTCGGTCGCGCCGCCGACCGGCCGGGTCGGCTGACCCCACCCGCTCCCGTGGCCGCCCGTCTCGTCCGCATCCGACCCACCCGCGCCGGTGGGTCGGCTGCGCGCGCCCGGGAGGACGGCATACGAGCGCGGCTGCTGCGCGGCGACGGCACCCGCGGACGTATGCCGTCGCTGCCGGTCGCGCGTTGGCTCGAGCGAGTGCGCGGCTGGGTCGAGCACGCCCGCCCGGCCTGGGAGCCGGTGACCCGAGCGCTGCGCTGGGTGTCGGCGCTCGGCTGGACGGTGCTGGGCCTGGGCCTGGTCGCGTGGTGGGTCGGTGCCCGCTGGGGATGGGCCGAGCTGCTGATGATCGCCGGTGCCGCGCTGGTGCTCTTCGCGGCGTGCGTCGTGCTCGCTCTGGGGCGCACCCGCGTCGAGATCGTCGCCGAGGTCGACCCGAGCCGCGTCACGGTCGGCGACCCGGCGACCGGGCGGGTCACCGTCACCAACACCGGCCGGGTGCCGGTGCTGCCCCTGCTCGTCGAGCTGCCGGTGGGGGTGAGCGCGGCGCGTTTCGTGCTGCCTCCCATCGGCGCCGGGGCCGAGCACGAGGAGCTCTTCGTCGTGCCGACCCAACGTCGCGGGGTCATCCCCGTCGGGCCGGCCCGCACCGTGCAGGGCGACCCGCTCGGCCTCATCCGGCGCAGCGTCGACTGGACCGAGGTCACCGAGCTGTTCGTCCACCCGCGCACGGTCGCGTTGGAGAGTCTCGGTGCCGGGCTGCTGCGCGACCTCGAAGGTGCGGTGACCGAGGACCAGTCGCTCTCCGACCTCGCCTTCCACGCGCTGCGCGAATACCAGCCGGGTGACGACCGGCGCTACATCCACTGGCGCTCCTCGGCCAAGGCCGGGCGGCTGCTCGTGCGGCAGTTCCTCGACACCCGCCGCTCGCACGTGGCGATCCTGCTCGACCCCGACCCGGCGGCCTACCGCGACGGGGCCGAGCTCACCGGCGGGGGGTTGGGGCGCACGGCCCCCGGGTCCACGCTGCGCGAGCTGACCGGCGGTCGCACGCTGCCCATCCCCGGCAGTGCCCTGCCGGAGCTGCGCGACCTCGAGACGGCCGTCTCGGTGGCCGCGTCCATCGCCATGCGCGCTCAGCGCGACGAGCAGGCGGCGACGATCGTCAGCGGCCGGCATACCGTCACTCAGGCGACGCCGATGCGCACTCTCGACGCGCTCGCGCGGATCGAGCCCGATGTCGACGCCGCGCTGGAGACCATGGCGACGACTGCCGCCGCGGTGGCGCCGGACACCTCGATCGTCGTCATCATCACCGGGCCGCATCGCGAGTTCGTCGAATTGCAGCGCGCCAGTGGACAATTCGGCCCCGAGGTGCGCACGGTCGTCATCGTCGTCGACGGGCAGTCCGAGCGCGGAGTGCGCCACGGTGGCGGGCTGACCCTGCTGACCATCGACGCCTTGCGCAGCCTGCGGATCGCCCTCGCCGCGGGGGTGAGCGCCTGATGTCCCAGGCGAGTATGCCGTCGCCGCCCCCGAGCCGAGCCGCCGCTCGGGCGGCCGCCGCCCATCGGGCCGGACCGTCCCGGCGCGCGCGGTCGGGT
>CAZLGB010000312.1:0-2841 GCA_964558825.1 uncultured Intrasporangiaceae bacterium | reverse complement strand
GGCATGGCTCTCCTTATAGCCGATGCCTCCACGGTCCGGGGGGAACCTCAGGTTGCGTTGGTGTTGCGGGCGGGGGTCACGTTGTGCCGGGTCGTGGCCGGGTCACCGCTACCCCACCCGGTGACAGTAGCCGGGCCGGTCAAGGTGCTCGCTGCGGTGGCCGCCCCGGAAGAGACCAAGACCCCCAACGATCCGTTGGATGTGGAAGCGGAGATGCAGGCGGTGTTGGATGCCACCGTCGACCCGGCCGGCACCGGCCTGGTGCGCATCCTCGAGGTCGCCGACCCCACCTCGATCACCACCGCGGTCACCGACACCGGGTATGCCGTACTGCATCTGTCCGCGCACGGGTCACCCCACTCGTTGGAGTTGGAGAACGAGGACGGAGACCCGGTCCCGGTGACCGCCACGCAGCTGGTCGACGTGCTGCGTCGCGCCGGGCGGCCGGTCCCGTTGATCGTGCTGTCCAGTTGCTCCGGCGGCGCCGGCGGCGCGGCGGGGTTGGCGACCGGGTTGATCGCCGGTGGCGCGGACCGGGTGCTGGCCATGAACGGCCCCGTCCCCGACGACTACGCCACCCGGCTCACCGCCGCGTTGTACCGGGACCTAGTCGCTCACCCGGACCGTCCGGTCGGCCACGCCCTGGCGGCCGCCCGCCAACAGGTGTACGACCAAGACACCAACCTGGCGCGTGGCGATAGGAAGGTTGTTGCCCCGTGGTGGGCGTTGGCTGGCCTGTGGACCGCCGCCGACGACGCCCCGCTGATCGATCCCACCCTGCCGGCGACACCGCTCCCCGCGGTACCGGACCCGCCCGCGGGGTTGGCGGCGCTACCGGTCGGGTACCTGATCGGGCGGCGGGCCCAAGCCCGGACCGGGCTACAGATCCTGCGCCACCACCAAGCCACGATCGATGCGTTCGGTGCGGTCGGCGGGGTCGTGTACACCGGGATCGGCGGCATCGGCAAAACCGCGATCGCCCGCCGAGTCGCCACCCGCCTCACCGAAGCCGGATGGACCGTCGCCATCCACGTCGGTACCTGGAACCCCGCAGGCCTGCTCGCCGAGGTCGCGGCCGCCATCCGCGACACCGACCCCGACGACGCAGCCGCCCTGGTCGACGGGTCGTTCGACGACACGGCGCGGCTGGCCCAGGTCCCAGGCTTGCTGGCCAACCGCAGGGTGCTGCTGGTGTTCGACGACGCCGAATCCAACCTCACCACCGGCGGCGACGACTACCTGGATCCCGGGTTCGCCGACCTGCTCACCGCCTGCGCCCACGCGGTCGCCGCCGCGAGTGGACCCCAACGGGGTGGTCTATTGGTCACCTGCCGCCACCCACTCCCCGGGGCGCCGGGGCAGTGGCTTGCTGAGATCGGGATGCCGCCGCTGTCGCGAGCAGAACTGGGTCGCATGTTGCGCCGGCAACCCGCCCTACGCGACCTACCCGAGGCGGACAAGCGGCTGGTCATCCGCGTCATCGGCGGCCACCCCCGCCTGATCGAACTCCTCGACGCCCTGCTACGCGCCGGCAAATCCAACCTCGCTGACGTCAAAACCAAACTGGCCGATCTCGCCCGCAAGACCGGGATCGACCCCACCACCCCCGGCGCGTCGATCCACGACCACCTCGACGCGACCCTGGTGTTGGGTAGCGCGGACATCCTGCTGCAAGACCTTCTCGGTTTGCTGACCCCCGAACAGCAAGCTGTGCTCGCCCAAGTCGCGGCCTGCCGGATACCCGTCGACCCGATCGACACCGCCCGCGCGGTCACCGGCAACCCCACCGCCACCCCCACCCCGCACCTGCGGCAAGCCATCCACCGACTGCAAGACCTCACCCTGCTCACCCCCGGCCCCCACGTGGGCATGCACACCTGGACCGCCGAACGCCTCGACCAGCAGGGCCTCGTCGACACCGTGCATCACGCCCGCGCCGAAGCCATGCACCTCCAGAGGTTCAGCGGACAGCGAGCCGGTTATGAGGACCTGGTTTGTCTGGCCCGACACCTGGCCGGACAACACCGATACGACGACCTCGCAGACCTCGCGGACCAGGTCGTCACTGGCGTGCTGTCCGGCACACGCGCCCGGCTGGCGTTCATCAACGACATCATCGACCTCACCCCCACCAGCGAACGCGCCTGGATCCGCATCGCCGACCTCGGCCTACGAGCCCTCCAGGCAATCGGCGACCTGCCTTCAGCCGCGGCCCATCTCGGCCGTATGCACACCCATATCGCGGCCCGCGCGGCCGCCGACCCCACCAACACACAATGGCAACGCGACCTGAGCGTCAGCCACAACAAGATGGGGGACCTCGCCCGGGCGCGGGGAGACCTCACCGGCGCCGCCGAGCACTACCGGGCCGGCCTGGACATCCGCGCCCGGCTGGCCGCCGCCGACCCCACCAACACGCAATGGCAACGCGACCTGAGCGTCAGCCACGAACGGTTGGGGGACCTCGCCCAGGCGCGGGGAGACCTCACCGGCGCCGCCGAGCACCACCAGGCCAGCCTGGACATCGCCACCAAGCTGGCCGGCGCCGACCCCACCAACACGCAATGGCAACGCGACCTGACCGTCAGCCACAACAGGTTGGGTGACCTCGCCCAGGCGCGGGGAGACCTCACCGGCGCCGCCGAACACCACCAGGCCAGCCTGGACATCACCACCAAGCTAGCCGGCGCCGACCCGACCAACACCGGGAGGCAACGCGACCTGACCGTCAGCCACGAACGGTTGGGTGACCTCGCCCAGGCGCGAGGAGACCTCACCAGCGCTACTGAACCGTCCTGAGATTCCCGGAGGGTGTGTTGGTTACGCGACCTCCGGGATGGG
>CAZLGB010000311.1:0-2869 GCA_964558825.1 uncultured Intrasporangiaceae bacterium | reverse complement strand
AGGAAGGCGTTGCGGAACTGGTCCTCGCAGGCGACGACGTCCTTGATGTCGCCGAAGGGCCCGTAATAGGGGAAGATCCCCGCCATCGCGCAGGCGTCGACCATCCGGGCGATCGTGTAGTGCCACAGATCCTGCTGGAAGATCGCCCGCGCCGCCGAGATGTCGCTCTCCCCCGCCGCGTTCTTGGGCGGGTCCTGGCGCACGAGATAGCCCGGGTGCCCCCCGCCGACGCGGGTCGTCTTCATCCGCCGGTCGGCGGCTAGGTCGGCCGGGCCGAGCGAGAGCCCCTGCATGCGCGGCGACGCGAGGCAGATCTCCTCGACGTTGGCGACCCCGCGGGCGGTCTCGAGGATCGCGTGGACGAGGATCGGGCGGGTCAGCCCGGCCTTGGCCTCGAGCTGGGCGAGCAGCCGGTCGACGTAGTGGATGTCCTCTGGCCCCTGCACCTTGGGCACCATGATGACGTCGAGCTTGTCGCCGATCTCGGTGACCAGCGTCGTGAGGTCGTCGAGGACCCAGGGGCTGTCGAGGGCGTTGACCCGGGTCCACAGCTGGGTGAGGTCGCCGAAGTCGGTGGCCTTGCCGATCGCCACCAGACCCGCCCGCGCCGCCTCCTTGTTGTCGGCCTTCACCGCGTCCTCGAGATTGCCGAGCAGCACGTCGACGGTGCCGACCATCTCGGGGATCTTGGCCGCCATCTTGGCGTTGCTCGGGTCGAAGAAATGGATGACCCGCGAGGGCCGTGCCGGGACAGCCCGCAAGGGCATCGGCGCGCCGACGGCCAGCGGGGCGTAGAAGTCCTTGGGGTGGCGCATGAGGTGGGCACTCCTTCACGACATGGTGCGCATGAGGCGGCGACGGCGCAGCCGGGGGTGTGCTGGGCCTATCGCGACGCTAGCAGCGGCGCGCGACTGATCGTTATGACGCGGGCCACGCTGCGGTATGCCGTCCCGCGCGCGCGTAGCCTGACCCTCGTGACCCTCCCGCCTCGCCTCTTCGTTGCGCGGCTCGCCGGGCTGCCGGTCTTCGACCCGCTCGGCGACGAGGTCGGCCGCGTCCGTGACGTCGTCCTCACCCTCGCCTCGACGTCCGTGTCCGACGGTCGAGCAGCCAAGCATCGGGCCGTCGGCCTGGTCGTCGAGGTCGCCGGCCGCCGACGGGTCTTCGTGCCCTCGACTCGCGTCACCGCGGTCGACGTCGGCCAGGTCATCACGACCGGCGTGGTCAACCTGCGCCGCTTCGAGCAGCACAGCGGCGAGACCCTCGCCCTCGCCGACCTGCTCGGGCGCCGGATCATCGCGCACACCGCCGAGGGCCCGGTCGAGGCGCAGATCGAGGATCTCGCCCTCGACCTGCGTCGCAAGCACTGGCTGCTCTCCAAGGTCTTCTGCCGCGAGGTGGCCACCACGCCCGCCGGCCCGCTCGGACTGCGGCTGAGCCGCCGCCGCGGTGAGACCCACCTGCTCGACATCGAGCAGGTCAGCGGGCTGCAGTCGGTCGTCACCGCCCAGGACGCGGGGCTGCTCGTCCAGGTGTATGCCGGTATGCGCCCGGCCGATCTCGCCGAGGCCCTGCACGACCTCGCCCCCGAGCGGCGGCTGGCCGTCGCGGCCGCGCTCGACGACGACCGGCTCGCCGACCTGCTCGAGCAACTGCCCGAGGACGAGCAGGTCGAGATCATCGGCGAGCTCGACGCGGAGCGGGCCGCCGACGTCCTGGAGATCATGCAGCCCGACGACGCGGCCGACCTGCTCGGCGAGCTGTCCTCCGAGCGCCAGGAGGCGCTGCTCGGGCGGATGGAGCCCGACGACGCCGCCCCGGTGCGGCGGCTGCTCGCCTATCCCGAGGACAGCGCCGGCGGTCTGATGACCTCCGCGCCGATCATCCTCGGGCCCGAGGCGAGCATCGCCGAGGCGCTGGCCCTCGTGCGCCGCGAGGAGGTGCCGACGACCCTCGCGACGACGGTCTTCGTCTGCCGGCCCCCGCTCGAGACGCCGACCGGCACCTATCTCGGGCTCGTCCACATCCAGCGGCTGCTGCGCGAGCCTCCGCACGCCTCGGTGGGATCCGTGCTCGACAAGGTCAACCCCCTGGCGCCGACCGCGCCGCTGGGCCAGGTGCATCGGCGGCTCGCGGCATACGACCTCGTGGCCGTGCCGGTCGTCGACCAGCACGGGCACCTCGTCGGCGCGGTGACCGTCGACGACGTCCTCGACCACATCCTCCCCGAGGACTGGCGTGAGCGACCGCGCGCGGCCGGCAAGGGGGCCTCGGCATGAGCACCCCGCGCCGCCCCGGTCGCCGCGCCAGCACGCCGCCGCCTGGGCTCGACCAGCCCCGCGAGCTGCGCCGCCGCCCGCTGCTGCCCGCTCCCTCGTGGTCGCAGGAGCGCTTCGGGGTGTGGAGCGAGCGTTTTGCGCGGTTCATGGGGACCGCGCAGTTCCTCATCGGGATGACCGTCTTCGTCGTGGCCTGGCTGGTGTGGAACACCTTCGCCCCCGCGTCGCTGCAGTTCGACCCGCGCGAGCTCAACTACACGTTGCTCACCTTGATCCTCTCGCTGCAGGCCTCGTATGCCGCGCCGCTCATCCTGCTCGCGCAGAACCGCCAAACCGACCGCGACCGGGTCGCCCTGGAGCAGGACCGCGATCGCGACGAGCGCAATCTCGCCGACACGGAATACCTCACTCGCGAGGTCGCGTCGTTGCGAATTGCCTTGCGCGACGTGGCAACCCGCGACTTCGTCCGATCTGAGCTGCGCGACCTGCTCGACGAGCTCGAGCGCGAGCGGTCCAAGGAGCGGCGCATGGAGAAGCAGCGCCGCGCCAAGCGGGCCGCCAAGCAACGCCGCGAGGCCAAGGCCGCCGCC
>CAZLGB010000310.1:0-2881 GCA_964558825.1 uncultured Intrasporangiaceae bacterium | reverse complement strand
CCCAGCTCCGGGTGCGGCGGCTGCGCGAGTGGCCGTGCCGACGCCAGCGCCGGCTGCGGAGCTCCCGGCCCGGCCAGCTCCCGGGGTCCGATCGCCCTCACCCTCGTCGAGCGTCGAGCGCGGTGACTGCCTCGACCAGGCCCGCCAGCGGGCCGCTGCTGCTCGTGCTGGCCGCCGTCGTCTCGGTCCAGTTCGGCGGCGCCGTGGCGGCCACGCTCGTCCCCGAGATCGGGGCCGCGGGCTCCGTGGTGCTGCGCCTGGGGATCGGCGCGGTCATCCTCGGCCTTTATGCCAGGCCGAATCTCCGCGGGCATTCCCGCCGCTCGTGGACGACCGTCGTGATCTTCGGCATCGCCCTGGGGTGCATGAACTGGTCGTTCTACGCCTCGCTGGCCCGGCTGCCCATCGGCGTCGCGGTGACGATCGAGTTCATCGGGCCGCTGACGCTCGCCGCGGCTCAGTCACGGCGAGCCCGCGACATCGCCGCCGTGGCGGCCGCCGCCGTCGGGGTCGTGCTGATCTCCCGCGCCCTTAGCGTGCCGTGGCAGCAGCTCGATCTCGTCGGCATCGGCCTGGCCTTGCTCGCCGGCGGTTTCTGGGCGGCCTACGTGGTGCTGAGCCAGCGCACCGGCGCCGCGTTCCCCCAACTCGACGGACTGGCCGTCGCCATGGTCGTCGCCCTGCTCGTCGTGCTGCCCTTCGGCATCTGGGGGGTCGGCCAGTGGACGAGCTCGGTGCTCGGGCGCGGGGCCGCAATCGCCGTGCTCTCCAGCGTGCTGCCCTATTCGCTCGAGCTGCTGGCGCTGCGCCGGCTCAGTCAACAGGTCTTCGGCATCCTGCTCAGCCTCGAGCCGGCCGTCGCGGCCCTCGCCGGGCTGCTCGTGCTCGGGCAGCGCCTCGAGGGGCTCCAGCTGGCCGGCATGGCGCTCGTCGTGGCGGCCAGCGCCCTGGTCATGGGCGGGCGCTCGCACAACCTCCCCGCCGACGTCGCGGCCGCCTGAGCCGCAGCCGGGTCACATCAGCGGGTTGTCGTCCTCGCCCGGATCTGCGCTCGCCCCAGCACCGACCGGCGGCTGAGCCCGGCGATCTCGCGCGCTCTTGGCCAGGCTCGCGACCGTCGTCACGCCGAGGATGAGCACGATCGCCGTGAGCGAGAGCCCGATCGAGATGTCGGGGACTCCGTGCATCGGTTGCCCGCCGTTGATGAAGGGCAGGTTGTTGTCGTGGAGGGCGTGCAGCACGAGCTTGACCCCGATGAAGGCGAGCAGCACGGCCAGCCCGATCGACAAGTAGACCAGCCGCTTGAGCAGCCCGCCGATGAGGAAGTAGAGCTGTCGCAGCCCCATGAGCGCGAAGATGTTGGCGGTCAGCACGAGATAGGGCTCCTTGGTGAGCCCGTAGATCGCCGGGATCGAGTCCAGGGCGAAGAGCAGGTCGGTCGTCCCCAGGGCGAGGATGACGATGAACAGCGGCGTGACGACCCGCTTGCCCGCCTCGAGCGCCGTCAGCCGCGTGCCGTGGAACTCGCTCGTTGCCGGAAAGCGCCGCTCGACGAACTGCAGGAAGCGGTTCTCCTCGAATTCGTCGTCATCGCTCTCACCCTCGCGGGCGAGGGTGATCGCCGTGTAGATGAGGAAGGCACCGAAGACGTAGAACACCCAGGCATAGGAGTTGATGACTGCGGCACCGAGGGCGATGAAGATGCCTCGCAGGACGATGGCGATGACGATGCCGACGAGCAGCGCCGACTGCTGAAGCCGCTCTGGCACACGGAATTTGGCCATGATGAGCAGGAAGACGAAGAGGTTGTCGACCGAGAGCGAATACTCGGTCAGCCAGCCTGCGTAGAACTCGCCGGCATAGGTCCCGCCCCAGAGCCGCCACACGAGCAGCCCGAAGAGCAGCGCGAGCGAGACATACCCGATGAGGTATGCCGTGCACTCCCGCATCGTCGGGACGTGCGGCCGGCGGGCGACGACGACGATGTCGACGAGCAGCACGCCCGCGGTCAGGGCGAGGGTCGTCCACCACGTGAGTGGGCTGATGTCCACGTCTGAGAGCCTCCCGGTCACGCGGTCGCCAAGCAGCCTACGCGATGGCGCCAGGCGCGTGCGTTAGCCGGACCGCCCGGGCGGTCACACCGGCTGCTGGGACGTCGGCAGGGTGGCGACGACCGCGGCATACGACGCGTCGATCGCCTCCCGGCTTGGCCAGGCAGTGGGCCAGCAGCTCGGCCCGGGTCACGGCAGGCTCGCCGGGTCGGCGTCGCCCATGCCGGGCCCCACGCTGAAGCTCGGCACCGGCAGCCGCCCTACGGCATACAACCGATCGAGGCGGGCGGGGGACAACGGACCCTCGGCGACCGTCCCCCGTCCCTCGGCCGCGTCGAGCATCCGCAGGGGACCGGTGACGATCCCCACGTGGTCGACGGCGCCGTTGGCGTCGGCGAAGAAGTAGAGATCCCCGGGCTGCTCCTGCCCGATCGGCACCGGCGCCGCGACCCGGTGCTGGTCGTCGGCGTCCCGCGGCACGACCGCTCCGAGAGCCCGCCAGACCAGGTGGACCAGCCCGGAGCAGTCCAGCCCGAGCGGGCTGGTCCCGCCCCAGAGATAGCGCAGCCCGACGTGCGCGCGGGCCAGCTCGATCACCCCCGGAGGTATGCCGTGCGGCCCGTGCGGCGTCTCGCTCGCCGCGGGAGTGGGCTGCAGATGGGCCAGCCGCGCCCAGCCCGGATAGCCGCGCGGATCGAGCGCGCTCGGCTGCCACGGGAGCACCACGCGCACCCACCCCGGCGGATCCGACGGCGCTGCCTCGGGCGCTGCGACGACGAGTGCGGGTTCGCCGGCCACCGCCTGGGTGAGCGTGCGGCCGTGCAGGCCGA
>CAZLGB010000309.1:0-2882 GCA_964558825.1 uncultured Intrasporangiaceae bacterium | reverse complement strand
GCTTGGGCCACCAGAAGTAGTAGCCGGCGAACATCGCGAAGACCACCGTGCCGAAGATCGTGTAGTGGAAGTGCGCGACGATGAAGTAGGTGTCGGAGATGTGGAAGTCGATGGCCGGGCTGGCCATCATGATGCCGGTCAGACCACCGAAGAGGAAGGTCGTGAGGAAGCCCAAGGCCCAGATCAACGGGGTCTGGAAGGTCAGCGACCCTTGCCACATCGTGCCGATCCAGTTGAAGAACTTCACGCCCGTCGGGACGGCGATGAGCATCGTCATGATGGCGAAGAAGGGCAGCAGGATCTGGCCGGTCACGTAGAGGTGGTGCGCCCACACCGCAACGGACAGACCGGCGATCGCCACGGTGGCGAAGATCAGGGTCTTGTAACCGAAGATCGGCTTCCGCGAGAAGACCGGGAAGATCTCGCTGATCACCCCGAAGAAGGGCAACGCGAGGACGTAGACCTCCGGGTGGCCGAAGAACCAGAAGAGGTGCTGCCAGAGCATCGGGCCGCCGGCCTCGGGGTCGAAGATGTGGGTCCCGAACCGCCGGTCCGCACCGAGGCCGAAGAGCGCCGCGGCGAGCACCGGGAAGATGATCAGCGCGAGCAGGGAAGTCACCAGGACGGTCCAGGTGAATATCGGCATCCGGAACATCGTCATGCCGGGGGCGCGCATCGTGATGATCGTCGTGATGAAGTTGACCGACCCGAGGATCGTGCCGAAACCGGTCATCAGCAGGCCGAAAACGCCAAGGTCGGTGCCCAGGCCCGGGCTGTAGGTCGTCGTCGACAGCGGGACGTACATGAACCAGCCGAAGGACGCCGCACCCAGCGGGGTGAGGAAGCCCAGCGCCGCGACCAGCCCACCGAACAGGTAGAGCCAGTAGGCGAACATGTTGAGCCGCGGGAAGGCGACGTCGGGGGCGCCGATCTGCAGCGGCATGATCGCGTTGGCGAAGGCCGAGAACAGCGGGGTCGCGAAGAGCAGCAGCATGATCAGCCCGTGCATGGTGAACAGCTGGTTGTACTGCTCGGGGCTGTCGAGCACCTGCAGACCCGGGTGGGTCAACTCGGCTCGGATGACCAGCGCCATGGCGCCGGCCAGCATGAAGAAGAAGAAGGACGTGATGAAGTAGAGGTTGCCGATCTTCTTGTGGTCAGTCGTCGTGATCCACGAGTAGAAGGTGGCACCCGGCTTGATGCGCGGGTGCTTGACCCGGGCAGCTGCGCCCGCCGGGCGGGAGATCGTCGCAGTCATCAGTTGCTCCCGGGGGTCGGAACCATCTTGAGGTCGTTGGGGTCCATGTTTTCGCGGTTGAGGGTGTTGTCAAGCTGCCCCGACTGGCCCAGCGCCTTGAGCTTGGCCATCTGGGCGTCGAACTCGTCCTGGGAGACGACCTTGACCTTGAAGAGCATCTGCGAGTGGTAGGCGCCGCACAGCTCGGCGCACTTGCCTTGGAACTCACCGATCTGGGTCGGGGTGACCTGCATCCGGTTGGTCTTGCCCGGGATCATGTCGAGCTTGACGAGGAAGGCCGGCACCCAGAACGAGTGGATGACGTCGCGAGCGTTGAGGCTGAACTCGACGCGCTTGTTGACCGGCAGGTAGAGGATCGGCTCGGGAGTCCCCGACACGCCGCCCTTGGGGTTGAGCTCGGAGTGCACGCCCGTCTCGTAGACATTGGCGTCGACGTAGTTGAAGTCCCAGCTCCACTGCTTGGCCACGACGTTGATCTTGACGTCGGGCTTGGCCGAGACGTCCATGATCGCGTCCTCGTCACGCGCCGTGTAGTAGAACAACACCGCGATCATGAGCACCGGCACGACCGTGTAGAGCAGCTCGATCGGGATGTTGTAGCGCAACTGGGGGGGCAGCTCCGGGTCGTCCTTACGGCGGCGGTAAGCGATCATGCACCAGATCGCCAGGCCCCACACCAGGACACCGACGGAGAGCGCAGCGATCCAGGTGCCGACCCACAGCGTGGTGATCCGGCCGGTCTCACTGGTGACCTGGCCGCCATTAGCGCCCTGAGGCAGCCACCCGCTGCCGGCACTGCTGTTGACGTTGGCGCAGCTGGACAGGACAAGGCTGGCGAGAACGGCCAACCCCAAGAGGCTCAATCCCCGCCGCATGACGCGGGGGGAGGTGTCGGCGTGCGTACGCAACGGGCACCTTCCGAAGTCGAGATGGACTGCTCGTGTGGTGCGCTCACCCTACCGCTCCCTATCCACGGCATGTCGGCAGGGGTGCCGATAACCTGCCGACGTGGCGAACACCTCATCGAGCCCCACTCGGCGTGGCGTGCTTGACGCCGTCTCGGGCCCGATCCACCCCGCCGCACTGGCCACGTTGAGCGCTGCCTGGGCGGCTGGTTGGGCCGATCCGCGCCGTCTCTATGGGGAGGCGCGGCGGGCCCGGGCGCTGCTCGATCAGGCGCGCGCCGTGCTCGCCGAGGGCCTGGGCGTGCGCCCCGAGGAGCTCTCCTTCCTGCCCGACGGGCCGGAGGCGTTACGCGCCGGGCTCGCCGGCCTGAGGTATGCCGGTCGCCGCCGCGGAGCGGGCCTGGTTGCCTCCGCGGTCGAGCATTCGGCGATCCTCTCCCCCGCTCGGTATGCCGCCGCGCAGGCGCCGGATGGCGACGCAGCGGCTGGGCTCGTCGAGGTCCCTGTCGACCACCTGGGACGGGTCGACCTCGGCGCCTGGGAGGGTTCGCTCGGCGCTCCGGGCGTCGCGCTGGCGGCCCTGCAGGCGGCCAACGCCGAGGTGGGGACGCGGCAGCCGCTGACGCAGGCGCACGACGTGTGCCGGCGGCACGGCATACCCCTGCTCGTCGACGCGACGGCGAGCCTCGGGCGGGACCCGGCCCCGACGTCCTACGACG
>CAZLGB010000308.1:0-2890 GCA_964558825.1 uncultured Intrasporangiaceae bacterium | reverse complement strand
TCGGCATCGTCGGCTCGGGCCGCGCCGGCTCCGTGCTCGGCGCGGCCCTCGCGCGTGCCGGTCACCAGCTGGTCGCCGTGTCGGCGGTGAGCGACGCCTCCCTTGAGCGCGCCCAACGGCTCTTGCCCGGGGTGCCCGTCCGCGCGGATGTCGAGGTCGTCGCCGCGGCCGATCTCGTCCTGCTCGCCGTGCCCGACGAGGCGCTGCCAGGACTGATCGGCGGGCTGGCCGCGGCGCAGGCCTTCCACCCGGGACAGGTCGTCGTCCACGCGAGCGCGCGGCACGGCATCGGAGTCCTCGAACCGGCGGCAGTTGCCGACGTGTTGCCCGTCGCCCTGCACCCGGCGGTCGCGCTGTCCGGACACATCGGCGATGTCGATCGGCTCAGCGGCGCGGTCTTCGCCGTGACGACGCTGCGCGCGCTGCGCCCGCTGGGGGAGGCGCTGGTCATCGAGATGGGTGGCGAGCCGGTGTGGGTCGAAGAGGAGGACCGCATCGGGTATGCCGCCGCGCTCGCCGCCGTCCGCGAGGGAGTCTCGGGCGTCCTGACCGCCGCCGCGCGAGTGCTCGCCGATTGCGGCATACCCGACCCCCGACGGGCCCTCGAGCCCTTGGTGCAGGCGACCATCGACACGACGTTCGGGAGTAGCGTGACCCGCGACATCGCGTCCTCCGACGATCCCGAGGAGCTCCTGTGAGCCGCCGCATCCGCATCCCGCGCTGGCTGTCGGCGCCCGCACCCGGGTGGGAGACGCGCGCCGATGTCGTCGTCGTGGGGTCGGGCATCGCGGGGCTCACCGCGGCGCTGCGACTGCGCGAGTGCGGGGCGACGGTCCTGCTCGTCACCAAGACGGTCCTGTCGGAGGGGTCCACCGCCTGGGCCCAGGGTGGCATCGCCGCGGCCATGGCCGACGAGGACTCGCCCGATCAGCACCTGCGCGACACCCTCGTCGCCGGCGTCGGCCTCTGCGACGTGCCCGCTGTCACCGCCCTGGTCAACGAGGGTCCCGCCCGAGTGCGCGAATTGGTCGCTCTCGGAGCCGAATTCGACCGTGGGAGCGATGGTGAGATCTCGCTGACCCGCGAGGGTGGACACCACCGCGACCGCATCCTCCACGCCGGCGGCGACGCGACCGGCAAGGAGATCTCGCGCGCCCTCATCGCCGCGCTCAACCGCGTCAAGGACGACCCGGGCATCGAGGTCATCGAGCACGCTCTCGTCGTCGACCTGCTCACCGACACCGGTGGGCGAGTCTGCGGGGCGACGATCCACGTCATCGGTGAGGGTCAGATCGACGGGGTGGGAGCCGTGCGCTGCCGGGCCGTCGTGCTCGCCACCGGCGGCCTCGGGCAGATCTATTCCTCGACGACCAATCCGCCAGTCGCCACCGGAGACGGGATGGCGATCGCGCTGCGCGCCGGGGCGATCATGGCCGACGTCGAGTTCGTCCAGTTCCACCCGACCGTGCTCTTCCTCGGCGATGACTCGACCGGACAGCAGCCGCTCATCTCCGAGGCGGTCCGCGGCGAGGGCGCCTTCCTCGTCGACAAGGACGGCGTGCGCTTCATGCAGGGCGTGCACGAGCTGGCCGACCTCGCTCCGCGCGACGTCGTCTCGCGCGCCATCGTCAAGCAGATGGCCAAGACCGGCACCGACCATGTCTTCCTCGACTGCCGACACCTCGGCAAGGAGTTCATCGAGCGGCGCTTCCCGTCGATCGTCGCCTCCTGCCGCGACAACGGCTTCGACCCGGTGACCCAGCTGCTGCCGGTGGCCCCAGCCCAGCACTACGCCAGCGGCGGCGTGCGCACCGACCTGCTCGGGCGCTCGTCGCTCGACGGGCTCTATGCCTGTGGCGAGTGCTCGTGCACCGGCGTGCACGGGGCCAACCGACTCGCCTCCAACTCGCTGCTCGAAGGGCTCGTCTTCGCCCATCGGATCGCCGACGACATCACCGATCGGCTCGCTCGCGGCGAGCTGGCCTGGTCCGACCCGCTGCCGGGCCCGGTCGCCGGCGAGGGCGACAGCGTGCTGCTGCGCTCGATGCTGCGCAAGACGATCCAGCACACCATGACCGACGGCGCCGGGGTCGTCCGCTCGGCCGGCTCGCTCGCGTCGACGGCCGCCGCGCTCGACGAGCTCGCCGCCGGAGCCGACGGCGTCGAGGGCGGCCCCAAGTCCTGGCAGACGACCAATCTGCTGCACCTGGGCCTGCTGCTCACCGAGCTGGCCACGCTGCGCGAGGAGACCCGCGGCGGCCACGTCCGCAGCGACTTCCCCGAGCGCGACGATGACCACTGGCTCGGGCACCTGCACGCGGTGCGCCGACCCGACGGCATCCTCGCGACCTCCTTCCACACCACCGAGCCGCAGGACCTCTCATGAGCACCGACCTCGCCTTCCCCCGCGACGACGCTCGCCGCCTGGTGACCGTGGCCCTCGACGAGGACCTCGGGCCGGCTCACCGGGACGTCACCACCCTCGCGACCATCCCCGCCGACCAGGTCGCCACCGCCGAGGTCGTCGCCCGCGCGGCCGGGGTGCTGGCCGGCGTGCCGGTCATCGCCGAGGTCTTCGCAGCGGTCGCCGAGCTCATCGGCAGCCCGGCCCCGCAGGTCGAGTTGCTCCGTGCCGACGGCACGGCGGTGCAACGCGGCGATGTCGTCGCCCGGGTCACCGGCCCCGTCCGGGTCATCCTCATCGGCGAGCGGACCATGCTCAACATCGTCTGCCGGCTGTCCGGTGTCGCGACCCACACCCGCCGCTGGGCCGACCGGCTCGAGGGCACCGGGGCGATGGTCCTCGACACCCGCAAGACGACCCCGGGCATGCGCCACCTGGAGAAGTACGCCGTGCGAGCCGGGGGCGGCACCAACAAGCGCATGGGCC
>CAZLGB010000307.1:0-2973 GCA_964558825.1 uncultured Intrasporangiaceae bacterium | reverse complement strand
CCGGGCCGTGCCGGGGCCGATTCGACGGCCGGCCCCGCGGCCGACTCGACGGCCGGCGTCATGCCCGATTTGGTTGCGGGAGAAGCCTGTTGGGTCTCGCGCTCGGCGGTGCGGCTCATCGCCCTGGACGTCGCGGCGGCGGTGGCGGCACCAGGTGGCACGTGGAAGATACGGCCGTCGCGGGCCCGCAGATAGAGCACCGGAGTGCCCCACTCGACGTCGTTGTCGGAGCTGAAGACCCCGAGCCGGGCCTGGGCGAGCGCCGCGTCGATGGGATATCCGTCGGCGAGCGAGGAGTAGAAGTCCTGCGAGAAGTGCGTGGCCGCCTCGTCGGTGATCTCGAACTGCATGGCCACGACGGCCGGCAGCCCCTGCCGCACGAGTGCCTGGGCGACCCCGGAGAAGGGGTCGGTCGGCGACTGACGCGCTCCCTCGCAGGCGTTGAGCACGGCCAGCCGCAGCGTGGTGAAGTCGTGCAGGAGCGTCCCGAGGTTGCCGCCCGAGACGAGGTGACCGAGGTGTGACGGGTCCTCGAAGGCGAGCACGCCGTCGCCGGCGACCGGGTCGAAACCGCCGTGCCCGATGAAGTGCAGGATGTGATAGTCGTTGCGCCGCAAGGCACTTCGCAGCGCAGACAGCGTGGCGTTGGGCAGCGGGTCGACGATGACCAAGCCTCGGTCGATGAGATCCGCCAAGGCATCGGTGACCTTGGCGACCTCGGCGGCGGTGTCGAGCTTGGCGAGATTGGTCGGGCTGCACACCGCCAGCAGGATGCGCAGTGGCGGGGCCACGGTGAGCGGCGGCACCTCGCGGGGCAGGTCGAGATAGCGCACGAGCGGGGTCTGCCCGCTCAGCACGACGAAGCGCCCCAGCCCCGTGGCGTAGAGGTATTCCCACGGGACGTCCCCGAGCGCGGGCGCGTCGGTGAGCCGCAGCTTGATCCGCAGCCCCTTGTGCTCGGACTCGGCCTGGTCGAGGGAGCGGCGGAAGCACGTGCCGACCTCGCCGGCGAAGACCGCGTCATAAAGCGACGTGCCGAAGGACTGGGCCAGTTGTTGCTGGGGCGAGCCGAGCGCCCGCACGCCGGACCGCGTGCGGCCGAGCTTGAGGATGACGTTTTCCAGGTCGGCGCCGGAGGACGGCATACGGACCGTGGCGGAGGCCTCGCCCTTGGGCGAGTCGAGCACGCGCGCGGTGTAGGCGCCGTCGGTGGCTGGTGAGAGCTCGAGGTCGAAGTCGAGATAGTCGGGGGCTCCGGGCATGACGTCCTCCTCAGCCGGCCAGCGTCAGGCGCAGGTCGGGGTGGCCGTAGTAGACATAGGCAAGCGGGGTGGTCTGCGCGTGACCAGGGATCTGCGAGAAGCGAGTCCGCAAGCGCCGCAACGCTTCTCCCGCCGAGAGGCCGTCGCCGAGGGTGTAGCGGTAGAAGTCGATCCCCATGTCCCGGGCCAACAGGTCGTCGACCGACCACAGCGGGGCGACGAAAGCGCGCGCCCCGACGTTGAGGAAGGCCGCCGCCAGACCCCCCTGGTCGGCGAGCAGGTCGTCGCTCGCCTGGGCGAGCTGGCAGGCATTGAGGAAGACGAGCGGGGCCCCCGCGTCGGCGAGCTCTCCACCGCGGACCGTGCTCTCGTCGATCCGCAGCGCGGTGTCGGACAGGACGATCCCGTTGGACTCGGGTTTGTCGTCGACGTGGCCGTGGCACGCGACGTGGACGACCTCGGGTGCCGCCGGCTGGCCATCGACCGCCAGCCGACCGTTGAGCAGGGCGGTCATGTCGGTGAGGGTGGCCGTGAGCCGCAGACTCGGATAGGTCTCGGCGATGGTGGCCCCCTCCTCCTCGGCCATCGGCAGCGGGCGCACTCCGGTCTGCGAGTGGTAGTCGCCGATGACCACCGCCAGCCGCCGGACTTGTATGCCGTGCTCCGGCGCCACCGGGGGGCGGCGCAACTTGTCGGGGTCCTCCGGACCGGCAGGGGCCCACCGCCCGACCTGGCATTGCGCCCCGAGCACCTGGGGGGCGTATTCGTCGACGAGCGTGCGGTCGACCACCCAGCGCTTCTCGGTCGAGGCCAGCTCCCAGGGGAGGTGCGGCTCGGCGGCGACGAGCAGGACCCGGGGCACCCGGCCCTCGCCCTTGGCGATCCCCCACACCGTCGTGAGCGCCGTCCACAACGCCACCGGGGTGGCCTCCGACACCATGCGCGAGATGCCCTGGATGCGGTCCTCCGCCGAGATGCTCCGGTCGGCCTGCTCGACGAGCTTGGCCCCGACCTCGGCGAAGACCTGCGGATGAGGGATGCGCAGCTGGCTGGTGATCTGCTCGTCGGCCAGGCCCAGCTGATGCGGGCTGGTGAAGGTCCACACGAGGGTCCCGGCCGTGGCGCCGGGGTTGATCGCGACGGTGAGGTCGACCGCCTGCACGGCGGCGGAGTCGATGCCGGCGTCGGTCAGCGGAAGGTCGGCTCCGCGGCTCGAGGGAGGCGCCGGCGGATCGGTCGGCGTGCGGGAAGCCCGCACGACGAGGTCACGCCAGGCCCGCCCGAGCAGGGTGCCGGCGACGGCATACTCCACCTGGATCCGGGTCGACCAGCTGTCCCCCGAGAGGGTCGGAGCGATGAGTGGGATCCGCACGCTCGAGCTGACCAGGTCATCACGGGGCAGCAGCAGCGTGCGCGAGACGCCTGCCGGGGCGGCGAAGCCGTCGGCGACGACGGTCACGGTCAGCTCGATGACCTTGCGGCGGGGCGGCAACAGCAGGGTCATCGGTGCGTCGGTCACCCCGAGCTGCGGAGCGTCGCCGAGCCCGATCTCGACGTCGAAGCGCTGCGACGGCGCCACCTCGGCCGGCACGATGACCCGCGGGTGCACGGTCGCGGTGGTGGGCGGCTTGGCCGGAGTGGGAGACGGGGGTTGCGGTGCCACCGGCCCGCCGCCGTCGACGGGCGCCGCGTCGGGGGGCGGCGGGGGTGC
>CAZLGB010000306.1:0-2980 GCA_964558825.1 uncultured Intrasporangiaceae bacterium | reverse complement strand
CTCAAGGCCGGTGACTTCACGGCATACGGCGAGGCGCAGAAGCGGCTCAAGGCGGCCCTCGACCGGATCGGCACGCTCACCGCCGGCACGACCGGCAGCGCCCCGACCAGCTGAGCTCACAAGCCGCAGGGGCGGCTGCCCGCTCACCTGCCCGGGAGCGGGACGGTCAACATCGCGATACGTGCACGTCAATCGCGCTGGTTCGCGAGTGACGTGCACGTATCGGGATAGGTGCTTCCCCCCTGCCGGACGAGGTAGCTCCAGAAAAGGCATCAGGCTCGGGATCCGTGGATCCCGAGCCTGACATGTTGTAGCGGGGGCAGGATTTGAACCTGCGACCTCCGGGTTATGAGCCCGGCGAGCTACCGAGCTGCTCCACCCCGCGTCGGTAGGACAACCTTAACCTGGCGAGCGGAGCGCGGCCAAATCCGTTGCCCAGCAAGCAGGCGAGATCCTCATCCGGGCGCGCCTGTGGCCTTACGACTGCTCGTCGGTATGCCGGTGGGTCCGGTGGGTGCGTTCGGCCGACTGGTTGCGGCGTCGCTCGGCCGCGGCGGCCTCGTCGGTGAGATCCCGAGGTGAGCGGGGGGAGCGGGGCCCGGGCGGCGTCGTGCCGGCGACGATCTCGTCGATGGTCTCGCGCAACTCGCGGGCGCGACGGTCCCGAGCCTGGCGGTCGGCGTCGCGGTCGTCCTGGCGGTCGGCCTCGCGGTCGGTCTCCCGGTCGGCCTGGCGCCCGGCTTCGCGGTCGGTCACCCGGTCAGCGCCGTCGTCGGCCTTCTTCTTGGCGCTCATCCAACCCCGGCGACGATCGACTTGACCTGCGCTCGCAGCTCGGCCGCGCGGGCCTTGCTGTCGGCGCCGCCCTGATCGGCAGCCAGCGTGAGGGCGCGATCGTGCTTGGGTGTCATGACACCCTCGGGCACCTCGGTCGACCCGTCGGTGAACCGGCGTGGATTGGCTCCCGTCGGCAGCACGCCGAGATCGCGGAAGACCGGTTTCGCCGTGCCGAGCCACAACTGCTGCCACCAGTGGTTGGTCGTCAGCTCCCGCCACGAGATGTAACCGCCGCGCAGGATGGTCCGCGGCGCCTTGATCGCATTGGTGAAGGAGTAGCGTTTGCCGGCCGTCGTGGCCTTGTCGAAGAAGCTCGGCAGGTAGAAGTCCGACACCGTGACGCCGTCGATGTCATAGGCGAAGTCCTCCGACTCGCTCGGGTCGCAGACCTCGACGAGGAAGCGCACGTCCCCCTGTCCCGCCTTGGGAGAGCCGCCACGGCGGAGTCGATCACCCATCGGATCGCCGAGCATTTCCAGCGCCTCGTGGCTGCTCGTCAGCGTCCAGCTCGCGCTGTACTTGACGAGCGAGAAGGGTGCGCCGTTCTTGTCCAGATGGATGCCCTCGGCTTGGTAGGGGATGGTGTCGCTGACGATGATCGGCCACGCGTCGACCGGCATGTCCTCGAGCTTCGCGTATGCCGTGACCGTCGCCGGCCGCCGCCAGGCGGGGGCGAAGTCTCGGATGATCTGGGTCTGCAGCGCCGAGGCGGCCGGGACGAGGTCGGCGAGCTTGACCGACGTGGAGTTGCTGACGATGGCGAGTTTGCGAACGGTGGGCATGCGCACCTCCGGGGCGGGAGAAACGGGACGGGCGCGAAGCGGGGACCAGCGGTCCTGCCTCCAGTGTGGCCCGGATCACATTGGCCTGCACCCGGAATCGGTCACTCCGGCCAGTGCGGCCATCGCGAACTGCCCCGAGCGGACTCGAACCACGCGACCGCCCGCAGCACCCCGGTGTCGTCGAAGCGCCGCCCCGCGATCTGCAGCCCGACCCGCCGCCCGTCGGCCAGCGCGCCGGCATCGACCGAGCAGGCCGGCTGACCCGACATCGAGAAGGGCACCGTGAAGCCGATGTGCGCCATCCCGAGGTCCTGCACCGGATCCCACGGCATCGGCCACTCGGCCGCGAAGGCCGCCACCGGGGCGACCGGCGAGAGCACGAGGTCGTATGCCGTGGTCGCGGCGACCGTGGCCGCGCGCATCGCCATGACCGACTGATAGGCCCGCAACACCTCGACCCCCGACGCCCGCGACCCACCCTGCGCCCAGCGGACGACGAAGGGCAGCACCCGCTCGCGCGCGGCGGGGGACAGCTCGAGCAGGTCGTTCCACGAGCGCACCCGCCAGAACAGATCGATATCGGTGAGCATCGCCTCGGTCAGCCAGGGCTCAATCGGCTCGACCTGCGCCCCACCCGACTCGAAAAGCCTTGCCGCAGAGGCGATCACATCGCGGACGGCGGGGTCACACGGCATACCTGCCCCGGCGTCGAGCAACAAGCCGACACGCAGCCCCGCGACCGAGGCGCCGTCGAGCGACCAGTCGACCCGCTCGGGCGGCAGGGCGGACCAGTCGCGATCGTCGGGCCGAGCGAGCACGTCCATCGCCAGCGCGGCGTCGGCGGCGGTGCGGGTCAACGGCCCGGCGACCCGCCCGAGGTAGGGGGTGTCGAGCGGCACCCGGCCGTAGGACGGCTTGTGGGCGACCAAACCGAGCCACGTGCCCGGCAGCCGGATCGACCCGCCGATGTCGGTGCCGACGTGGATCGGGCCGTATGCCGCCCCGGCCGCGGCTCCCGCGCCGGCCGACGAGCCACCCGTCGTCAGCGCCGGATCGAGCGGCGAGCGGGTGATGCCGTGGAGCGACGAGACGCCCGAGGAGAGCATCCCCCAGTCGGGCATCGTTGTCGTCGCGACGATGACCGCACCGGCCTCGCGCAGCCGCTCGACGACAGGAGCGTCGCGGGTCGGCACGACCGGCGTGACGCCAGCACACCCGGCGCGCAACGGAATTCCCGCAATGGCGAGGTTCTCCTTGACCGTGACCGGGACGCCGTCCAGCGCACCCCACGCCTCGCCGCTCCGCCAGCGAGCCGCCGCCGCGTCGGCGGCTCGCGCGGCGTCGGCGGCGAGCCGCTCCCG
>CAZLGB010000305.1:0-2988 GCA_964558825.1 uncultured Intrasporangiaceae bacterium | reverse complement strand
GAACCCGCGTATCTAGCTTGGGAAGCTAGCGCTCTACCATTGAGCTACGCTCGCGCAGCCCAAGCCTGGGGATCGCCCGGCCGGGCCGAGACGGCAGTCTAGCCGACTCCCGGCAGGCCCCCGAAACCGGCAGCCACGCTGGGGCTCAGCAGCGCGACCCCCTCCTCCCGCCGGCACGGCACACCCCACGCGTAGCGCGCGCAACTCCACGCGGCCGCGCACGGCATACCCCTGCGCATCGGCCGCGGCCCCCCAAACCAGCCACCCGCGATAGCGTGACCACCGTGCTGCTCTCCGACAGGGACATCCGCGCCGAGGTCGCGGCCGGGCGCGTCCACCTCGACCCGTGGGACCCGGCGATGGTCCAGCCGTCGAGCGTCGACGTGCGCCTGGACAAGTACTTCCGGCTCTTCGACAACCACCGCTATCCCTACATCGACCCGGCGGCCGAGCAGCCCGACCTCACCCGCCTGGTCGAGGTCGGCGGCGCCGAAGGCGACACCTCGGAGGAGGGCTTCGTTCTGCACCCGGGCGAGTTCGTCCTCGGGTCGACGCTCGAGTCGGTGACCCTGCCCGACGACCTCGCCGCCCGCGTCGAGGGCAAGTCGAGCCTCGGTCGGCTCGGGCTGCTCACCCACGCGACGGCGGGCTTTGTCGACCCCGGCTTTTCCGGGCACGTCACCCTCGAGCTGTCCAATGTCGCGACCCTGCCGATCATGCTCTACCCGGGCATGAAGATCGGTCAGCTCTGCTTCTTCAGGCTCTCCAGCCCGGCCGAAAACCCTTATGGCAGTGCGGCATACGGCTCGCACTATCAGGGTCAGCGGGGGCCGACGGCCAGCCGCTCGTGGCAGAACTTCCACCGCACCGACCTCTGAGCCTGGCGAGAGCCTGAGGACGCGCCGGCGAGGGTGTGACCCGCGCCGCCCCTGCCTGCCGGGCGTCGTTGACCGCGGGACAATTGAGGTGTCACCCGTGACAAGGAGGTCACGATGAAGGCCCTCCAATACCGCGAAATCGGCCGGCCCCCCGAGGTCGTCGAGATCCCCACTCCCGAGCCCGGCCCCGGCCAGGTGCTGCTCAAGGTGACCGCCGCCGGGGTCTGTCACTCCGACGCCTTCATCATGAGCCTGCCGGCCGAGGCCTATGTCTACGGCCTGCCGCTCACCCTCGGCCATGAGGGTGCCGGTGTGGTCGCCGCCGTCGGCGCCGGCGTCACCGGCGTCACCGAAGGCGAGGCGTATGCCGTCTACGGCCCCTGGGGTTGTGGCCGCTGCCGGGCCTGCGCCTCCGGCGCCGAGAACTACTGCGAAAACGCTGCGGCCCAAGGGATTGTGCCCCCTGGCCTCGGCGCCCCCGGCTCGATGGCCGACTATCTGCTCGTCGCCAGCCCCCGTCATCTGGTGCCGCTCGACGGGCTCGACCCCGTGACGAGCGTCCCGCTCACCGACGCCGGCCTCACGCCCTATCACGCGATCAAACCTTCGCTGCCCAAGCTCACCCCCGGCGAGACGGCCGTCGTCATCGGTGTCGGCGGCCTCGGGCACATGGCCGTGCAGATGCTGCGCGTGCTCACGCCGGCGACGGTCATCGCCCTCGACGTCGACGACACCAAGCTCGCCCTCGCCCGCGAGGTCGGCGCCCACCACGCGCTGCGATCCGACGCGGACGCCGTCGCAGCGGTCCGCGAGCTCACCGGCGGCCGCGGCGCCGGGGTCGTCTTCGACCTCGTCGGCGCCCAGGCCACCGCCGACCTCGCCGCCAAGATGGCCCACTTCGCCTCCGACATCGTCATGGTCGGGGTCGGGCCGGGGGCCGTGCCGGTCGGCATCTTCACCCTCCCCTTCGAGACGACCGTCCGCGCGCCCTACTGGGGCACCCGCCCCGAGCTCTTCGAGGTGCTCGACCTGGCCCGCGCCGGACTCATCCACGTCGAGACCGAGACCTTCGCGCTCGCGGACGGCCCCACGGCATACGAAAGGCTGCACGCCGGCACCCTGCGCGGGCGAGCCGTCATCGTCCCGTAACCGATTGCGTGGCCCGCTGACCCAGGTGACTGTCGCCCGCCTGGGTTAGCGTGGCCGGATGATCCGCTTCGACCGCGTCAGCAAGAGGTATGCCGCCCTCCCGGGCGCTGCCTCCGACGGCGCCCCGACGGGCGCTGCGGCCGCCAGCGACGGGAGTGTCGCCGTTGACGACCTCACCCTCGAGTGCCCGACTGGTCAGATCACCGTGCTCGTCGGGCCGTCCGGCTGCGGCAAGACGACCACCCTGCGCATGGTCAACCGGATGGTCACCCCGACCTCGGGCACGATCTCGCTCGACGGGCGCGACACCGCCGCGCTCGACGAGGCCGAGCTGCGGCGCGGCATCGGCTATGTCATCCAGCACGCGGGGCTCTTCCCGCACCGCACCGTCCTCGACAACATCGCGACCGTCCCGCGGCTGCTCGGGTGGGACAAGCGGCGGGCGCGGGCGCGCGCGAGCGAGCTGCTCGAGCTCGTGGGGCTCGATGCCGAGCTCGCGCGGCGCTATCCGAGCCAGCTCTCCGGCGGCCAACAGCAGCGTGTCGGGGTGGCGCGGGCGCTCGCCGCAGACCCGCCGGTCATGCTCATGGACGAGCCCTTCTCGGCCGTCGACCCGATCGTCCGCGAGCAGCTGCAAGACGAATTCCTGCGCCTGCAGCGCGAATTGGGCAAGACCATCCTCTTCGTCACCCACGACATCGACGAGGCCATCAAGCTCGGCGACCAGGTGGCCGTGCTGCGCGTCGGCGGGCGACTGGCCCAGGTCGACACCCCGGCGCAGCTGCTCGGCGACCCCGTCGACGACTTCGTCGCCGACTTCGTCGGGCGCGACCGCGGCTATCGGGCGCTCGGCTTCCGGGCGGCCCCGGCCTTGCCGGTGCGCAATGAGCCCACGGTGGCGCTGGGGGCGTCGCGGGCCGAGGCGCAGGCCGCCTCCGGCGACCGCTGGCTGCTCGTCGTC
>CAZLGB010000304.1:0-2990 GCA_964558825.1 uncultured Intrasporangiaceae bacterium | reverse complement strand
TGCCAGGCGACGCTGTCGCGGCCGTCGCGATAGAGGCAGCAGCCGGCGCTGGTGAAGTCCTCACCGAGCTCGGGGCGATAGTGGGCCGAGAGCCGGTCGCGGGCCTCGTCGAGCAAGGGGAGCGGCAGCGGCGCGTCGGAGTCGTAGTACTTAGTGAGCCTGGGGACCGCGACGACGTTGTCCCACATCTTGCGCAGCTCCTCCTTCCACGGCACCGCGGCGCGGACCTGGTCGAAGGCCTCGTCGGCTCCGCTGAGCCACCCCGGTCGCACGTCGACCCACGCGCCGAAGGACAGGGGGATCCGCTGCACCGTCGCACCCAGCTCGCCAAACGCCGGGGCATCTGCGAGGTCGAGCAGCGAGCTCTGCCACGCCATCGTCGTCATCGAACGAGTGTACGACAAACTCCAGCCGGGTCGAGGTATTTCGCTACCTTCTCGTGGTAGCTGAATACCTCGAACCGGCGTTCATTCGTGGGGGAAGACGCGGCGGGCGCCCGCGCCGGTGCCGGCCAGCTCGTCCTCGGGGTTGTAGATCGCGCACTGCCGCATCGTCATGCAGCCACATCCGACACACATCGACAGGCCGTCGCGCACCTGCTCGAGGTCGCGAATGCGCGCGTCGAGGGCAGGCCGCCAGCGCCGGGACAACGCCACCCACTCCCGCTTGGTCGGTGCGTGCTCGGGCGGGAAGGCGGCAAAGGCACGGCATACGTCATCGAGGCTGACGCCGACCCGCTGGGCCGCGTGGATCACCGCGAGCCTGCGCAAAGCCGAACGGGGGTAACGCCTTTGGTTACCGGAGGTGCGGTGGCTGCTGATGAGACCGAGGGTCTCGTAATAGCGAAGCGCGGAGGTGGCCAGGCCGCTGCGCCGGGCGACCTCGCCGATCGGGAGCAATTCGTGGGGATTCATCGGTGACCAGGCCTTGACCTCAAGCGAGCTTGATGTTTTGAGATGGAGCCATGATGACACCACAGGGGAGCTATGACGAGGCGCTGGAGCGCCTGCACCGCACCGGGCCGGAGTTCGAGGGCTGGCTGTCCAACCACGGGCCGATGGCCGTGGAGGCGCTCGCCCGCCGCGATGCGAGCGCGGCGATCCACGCCTGGACCGACGACTACGTCGATCGGCTCGACGACGCGCCGGTCGCGCGCTTCCCGGTCGGGCCGCAGGACTGGCACCACGACTTCGGCAACGCGGTCCTGCTGGGGGAGTGGCGTGACTTCTTCCTCGCCGAGGTCGCCGAGCACGGGTGGGCCGACGCCGTCGCCACGTGGTGGCCCCGGCTGCTGCCCGGGATCGCTTCTGGCGCAACGCATGGGGTGATCCGGCTCGGGCATGCGATCCAGGCGACGCTGGCTGAGGCGACGGAGCCGCGGGTCGCGGAGATCGCCCACGCCCTCGGCTACTGGGCCGCTCGGTGGGAGCCGGTCGCCATCCCCAGCGCGCGCGGCTCGCGGGCGGCGGGCGCGCTCATCGAGGGTATGCCGGCCATCCCTGACCAGCGCTTCGGCATCCGCTATCGGCTCCGGCAACTCGCCGAGACACCCGGCTTCGGCAGTGCCGTCGAGGGCCTGAGCCGGCCGGCCTCGGCGGCGGAGGTCCCGGCCGCCCTCGCCACGCTCGTCGACTCGACGGTCACGGCATACCCCCGGATCGCCCACGGCCACCCGACCCTGCTCGTTCACGCCGCGACGGCACCCAACGCGGTGCTCATGGCGCTGCAGGGGCTGCCCGAGGCGCTGTGGCTGGACAGTTTTGATGCGGCGTGGATGGCCACGGCCGCGGTCGTCGCGGCATACCGCCCGAGCGACCTCGCGCCGGTGGCCGCCCCGACCTCAGGAGCCGAGGACACCTGGGCGCGGGCGGTCGCCGACGGCGGCGAGCACATCGTCAAGTTCGCCGACACGGCGCTCGGCTCGTGGGAGCGCACCGGCGACCCGGCGGCGCTGGCGGCGGTCGACACGGCGATGCGCCTGCGCGCGTGAGCACGGGTTGTCGGTGGCGGCAGGCACAATGGTGCGGTGCCGGTCTACCGCGATGAGGGCGTCGTCCTGCGCACCCATCAGCTGGGCGAGGCCGACCGGATCGTCACCGTGCTCACCCGCGGGCGCGGCAAGGTCCGGGCGGTCGCCAAGGGGGTGCGGCGCACCAAGAGCCGCTTCGGCGCGCGGCTGGAGCCCTTCATGGTCGTCGATCTCATGTGTTACGAGGGGCGCAATCTCGACACCATCACCCAGGCCGAGACCCTCGCCCCCCATGGCGACGCGATCTGCCGGGACTACACGGCATACACGGCGGCGACGGCGGTCGTCGAGACCTGCGATCGGCTGACCGAGGAGGGTGAGCCGGCGGTCCAGCAATACCTGCTCGTCGCGGGGGCGCTGCGCTCGCTGGCCGGGGCCGAGCATGACCCCGGCTCGGTCCTCGACGCCTACCTGCTGCGCGCGCTCGCCATCGCGGGCTGGGCGCCGAGCTTCCACGACTGCGCCAAGTGCGGCGCGCCGGGGCCGCACCGCTCCTTCAACGTCGCCGCGGGTGGTGCCGTCTGTCCCGTATGCCGTCCGCCCGGCTCCGCCGCGCCCGACCCCGAGACGCTGCGGCTCTTGGCCGCGCTGCTGACTGGCGACTGGGCGCTGGCCGACGCCTCCGATGTGGCGCACCGGCGCGAGGGCAGCGGCTTGGTCGCCGCCTTCCTCCAGTGGCACCTCGAGCGCGGCCTGCGCAGCCTGCGCCACGTCGACCGCGCCGGTGCGGGCCGCAGCCTCCCGGCGTCGTCCCTTCCCCTGCACGCCTGACCCGACCCCTTCGCGCGCCGTTCCCATCGAGGGACGACTTCTTGATGGGTTCTTGCCCGCAACCTAGCCACAAGTCGTCCGTCGATGGCAGACAGACGTCGCACCGCACGCGCGGCCGGCCACGGTTGCCAGTCGCCAGTGGAGTCCAGCAGAGTGGTGTACGACGGACCTGAGTGAGTGCGCGCCTGCG
>CAZLGB010000303.1:0-2998 GCA_964558825.1 uncultured Intrasporangiaceae bacterium | reverse complement strand
CCGCGGCTGACGCTTGGTCTGGTCCGACCTCAATCCCGAGAGCGAACCGGTCGACCGCCAGTGAGGTCTCATCGCCACACATGTCCCACGAGTCGCGGGGGATGACGCCCGAGGCGCTACCGACAGGTGCCCAACGTCCGCCGCGCTCGCGGAAGAATGTCTCGTCATCCATCGAGGCGCGCTCATCCTGGATGACATCGGCCATGAGACGCAGGCCGAGCGCCGGGTTGGCCTTACCCCACTGCTCCGGATCGTCTGGGTCAGCGCCGTCGTCGATGCGCCACTCATCCCAACATGCACGGCTCGCCTTGCCCGACAGCGCGTTCTCACGCAAGCGACCGAAGATCTCCCCGTCCATGCTGGGAGACGGTGGCGTTCCGGTAAGGATCGTCTGTGGGTCCCCAGACGGAGCGGCCGAGATCGTCGGCTTGAGCGCGGCATACGCCTCGGTTCCGAGTTCCTGTGCCTCATCGCACACGAGGTCATCGACAGTGAACCCACGCCCCGAGCCCTTCGACCTGGCAATGAACTCGACCGAGCCGCCGTTTGTCAGAACGATGGCCTCTTGCCCATTCGTGCGCCGAACTTCGGACACCAGCGCCGCCAGTTCGGGCCACTGCCGCGCGCTCTCGAAGAAGCCCGCCAGGCGAAGGAATGCCTTGCGAGCCGTCTTCACTTCGTGCGCGGTGTGCAGGATCTTGCGGCCGAGCGCCACCATCTTGAACAGCTCGACGACCTCAAGGATTGCGTTCTTGCCGTTCTGCCGCGGTACGGAGAGTCCGCACGATGACGCCGCGAGACGTCCCGTCAACTTGTCGCGCCCGAGCCACCCTTCAATGACCCACGACTGCCAGTCGTCCGGAACGAGGCCGTAATCGGCTGCGAAGCGGATCGCGTCATGCGCGTCGGCGAGATCGACGCCCTTGCGGGGCCTCGCCCACGACTGCGGTCGCTGCACCCCGAGCGGCGCGTCGAGAAGCAAGGTCGGCAAGAGGCGTCGCGCTCCTCTCGGGCGGCGGGACCGCGGTGGCGCCCATGCGCGACGCTGATACAGGCGTGAAGCCGAACTCAATCAACCGAACCCGCATCTCGGGCAGGCGGTCGAGGTTCCCCGACCAGATATCGGCATGGAGGAGTGCAGTGTCAAGGAGGAACAGCCATTGGGCGACAGACCAAGATTTCGACTCAGGCGAATCGGACAGGGCCGCCCACCACGCACGAGTGACTTCGGGCCAGGGGATCGTCTCGGGGAGGACGGGCTGCAAAAGAGCGAGCACCTCCCCGAGACGAAAATGGTTGGTTTCAGGACCCGGACGTGCGAGACCCGCTCGCAGAACTGGCGCGACGGCGAAGGATCAGGGTGCCGTTCGAACGGACCCCACCACCACGGAAGGCGCGACGCATGGGGAGTCACCTCCCCTCTGGACTAGTCGGGCAGGGTGATCCCGAGCAGTCGCGCGAGCGCGTGACCGTCGAGGTGCTTGTCGCCGAGCCGATCGGCCTTGAGCGCGGCGAGGAATGCGTCTTTGGCGGCCCGGTCACGGAAGCAGACCGCGAACCAGAACTCGGAGTCAGTCGCGGTGCGGAACCGCTTGTCCTCGGCGCCGCGGCGCTGCCGGTATGCCGCCTCCATGGCGGTCAACTCGGCTGCCGCGTCGGCCTCCAGGTTGCCCGAGTATGCGACCTCAGCCAGCGGGTCGGGGACTTGGGCCGCGGCCGACATGAACGATGACGGGCGGCGGGTTGCTCCG
The DNA here is from genome assembly GCA_964558825.1 of uncultured Intrasporangiaceae bacterium. Lineage (GTDB taxonomy): Bacteria > Actinomycetota > Actinomycetes > Actinomycetales > Dermatophilaceae > Phosphoribacter. The sequence continues at coordinate 1,247 of CAZLGB010000303.1, read as the reverse complement.
GAGCCGAACTCAAACGGCATGGCGCATCAACTCCAGCTCGGCCAGCGGGAACCAATCGAGCACCCGCCGGTAGTCCTCGGGCGCGTGGCGCGACAGCGGCTCAATGAACCGATAGTCGATCCCGTCGAACGACCGCCCGAACCACTCATAGTCAACTGGCAGCGCGATGCCGGCGGCGGCGATGCGGTCGAGCACCTCGGCCTTGCGCCAGTCCCAGATGGCCGACACCTTGCCTGATCGGCGCTTGGCTGGACCGTGGGTCTTGATCGACGCGCGGCGGACGATGGAGTCGGCGGCGCGGACCCCATCGGCCACCCATGTGTCGGCTGGGAGGTTGAGGTCAGAGCGGATGAGCGTGAGCATCTGCTCATAGGTCGGGGTCGGTAGTTGCGCGGCCTCGATGATGGCGCAACGCTCGGGCGGTTGGAACACGAGGTTGTTGAGCCACCGGTAGAGCGACGGGTGCGGGTAGCGGGCAATCGTGGTGTCGAACAGGCGCTCGAACCTGTCGAGTGAGTCCTCGATGAAGTGGAGGCCGGGCACGTAGTAGAGGTAGTAGGGGATGACGGTGATCCCGTCATCGCGCATCGCGAGCCAGGCGGCGAGCGCATCCTTGCCACACGAGAACGCGAGCAGGACCGGCCGCCCTTCGGCGGCCAGGTCGGCGCGGATCTCGGCGGACGGGCGGACGCCCTCGATCTCGATCATGGTTGGTGCGCCCCGAAGTCGACGTTGCGGAAGCAGGATGCCCGGTAGGCGGAATCTTCCAGATGGTCGCAGTAGACGCCGATTTCTTCGCCCTTGACCCATGTTTTGGCGCCGCGCTTGAGGATGCGGCGGACGGTGTAGGTGTCGTCTCCGGCTAGGTCGACGGTGACGGAGTATCCGTTGCTGACGGGCAGCGTGACTCCCGTGGGGCGGGCAATGACGCGCCCTCCGCTGATCGACATCACGGTCCACTGGCCGATCTGGCTGGCGATGGTGCGGGGGTCTGCCGCGATGAAGGTTGCCGTGGTGGTCATGCCCTCAGCCTACCTGGGTGCATATGCACCTGTCAAGGTGTTAGCATATGCACCGTGCCCAACGCCCCGAAGACCCCAAACCGCGCGATCCGGGTGGACGACGACCTGTGGAGAGCCGCGCAACTTAAGGCCGGCGAACGCGGGGAGTCAGTGAGCGAGGTCATCCGGCGCGCCCTGCGTCGCTACGTCGCCAAACGCGGCTAGCTCGGGGGGATATCTCGCCTT
>CAZLGB010000302.1:0-3015 GCA_964558825.1 uncultured Intrasporangiaceae bacterium | reverse complement strand
CTGCACGTCCACCGGGGCGTCCGGGTCATCCGTGACCGGCGGGCCGACCGGGGGCAAGACCGGCGCGCCCCCGCCCCTGCCCGCGGCCACCTTCGTCGCGGCGCGCGGGACCGCGACCATCGACGGCGCCGTCGGCGAGTGGGGAGCCGCCAAGGCCTATGCCGCCTCCGCCAAGGTGTATGCCGATGCGACCTATCCCGCGGGCACGGCGGTGTCGGCGACCTTCCGGCTCATGTGGGATGACGACGCGCTCTATGTGCTCGCCGATGTCGCCGACCCCACGCTGACGCCGGCCGATCAGGCCGATCCGATCAAGCGCTTCCAGGGTGACTCGGTGAGCTTCGAGCTCGGGTCGGATCCACGGGCGCTCGACAAGGCGTCGGGCGGGCTGCGCCAGAGCGATGGTCACTACATCCTCGGCCTGCTGTCGGCGCCGGGCGAGACCAAGGCCGTCGTCAACCGACCCATCGCCGATGTGAGCAAGGGCTTTTCGGTCGGGGCGATCGAGCCCGGCACGTCGGCCTGGGTCGCGCAGATCGCCGGCGGTTATCGGGTCGAGGCGCGCATCCCCTGGTCGGTGACCCGGATGACCGATGCCATGAGTGCCGGACGAGTGCTCGGCTTCAACCTCGACATCAGCGACCGGATCCCGGGGACGGCCAAGTATGCGATGTTCTCGAGCAACGCCGAGCGGGTGATCTCCAAGCAGAACCTCCCGGGCAACTGGCAGACGATCCAGCTCGGCTGACGCTGCTGACCGACCCGCCCGACCTGCGCCGCCCGACCAGCGCAACCCCGGGTCGAGGCATTCCGCTACCGCGAGAAGGTCGCCGAATACCTCGACCCGTGGGGGGACGGCATACCCCCGGGCGTTTGCATTTGGGAGACCCGTAGGTAGGATCTACTCACGGGTAACCACCTCGGGGACTCCCGCCGCACAACCTGGAAGGCTGCCAATGGGCAAGTACGACCTGTCGACCACGACGCTCGGCGAGTTGCTGTCCGACCCCGACGTCGCGGCGATCATGGAGAAGCACGCCCCCGGCATCACGAGCAACCCGATGATCGGCATGGCCGCCGGGATGCCCGCCGCACAGGCCGTGGCCATGGCCGGCGGGATGATCGGATCCGATGCGGTGACCGCTATTACGGAAGAGGTCTCCGCACTGTAGAGTGTGTATCGGGACCTCGTCCCCCACAGACCACGAGCGGCTGCCGGACCCCCTGCTGGCAGCCGCTCGTGCTGTCCCCGGACGGTTTTGCGAGAGGGTCGATGAGCTCCGATCCCGCCTCCGGCCGGGCCTCCCACGAGCGGCTCCCTGACGACGCGCGCCTGGTCGTGTCCTTCAGCCACACGCTGCTGTCCGGCTGGGGCTTCTTGCGTGAGCCGCGGGTGCGGGTGTGGATCGAGGACGCCGACGGCGCGCCGGTGCGGGTCCTGCTCGAGCGCAGCGCCCACGGCCTGGTCACCATGGCCCAGTGGTATGCCGCCCTCGGCCGGGTCCACACGACGACGAGCGGCACCAAGTCTGCTGGAGCAACCCAGGTCGAGTGGGACGGCACCGATGCCGCCGGGTCGCGGGTGGCGGTCGGCGACTATGTCGTCTGCATCGAGGCGGCGCGCGAGCAGGGTCCACGCGAGCTCGTGCGTGAACGGGTGACCCTCGGGCAGGAGCGTTTCGTGCGCTATCTCGCGACGAGCGGCGAGCTCATCGAGGCGGCGGTCTACTACGGCGGGGCCATCGGCTGAGCTGCCGTGATCGCCGGGCAGGGTGAGCCGGCCCAGCGGCATACTCCCCCTGCCGGGTGCGGCGAGCGGATAACGTGCGGGGATGGCCGCCAAGGCATCCACCCCTGCCGTCGAGCTGACCGTCGGCGAGCGGGTCGTGCGGGTGAGCAATCCCGACCGGGTCTACTTCCCGGCGCACGGGTGGACCAAGCTCGACCTCGCGCACTACTACCTCGCGGTGGGCGAGGGGATCGTCCGCGCCCTGCGCGACCGGCCGTGCATGCTGCACCGCTTCCCCGAGGGACTCGCGGGGGAGAAGGTCCACCAGAAGCGCGTCCCGCACGGCGCGCCGCCGTGGCTGCAGACCGTGCGGCTGTCCTTTCCGCGATGGGGGCGCACGGCCGACGAGCTGCGCGTCACCGAGCTCGCGTCGGTCATCTGGGCCGTGCAGATGTCGACGGTCGAGTTCCACCCGTGGAACGTCCGCGCGGCCGACGTCGACCGGCCCGACGAGTGGCGCATCGACTTGGATCCCATGCCGCAGTGCGACTTTGGTCGCGTGCGTCGGGTCGCCGGCGTCGTCCACGAGGTGCTCGACGAGCTGGGCATGACCGGCTTCCCCAAGACCTCAGGTGGCAACGGGCTGCATGTCTACGTGCGGATCGTGCCCGAGTGGACCTTCGCCGACGTGCGCCGCGCGGCGCTCGCCTTCGCCCGCGAGATCGAGCGGCGGATGCCGGCCGAGGTCACGACGACGTGGTGGCGCAAGGACCGGCCCGACGACGTCGTCTTCGTCGACTACAACCAGAACGCCCGCGACCACACCATCGCCTCGGCCTATTCGGTGCGCGGCGTCCCCGACGGCACGGTCTCGACCCCGGTCCGCTGGGATGAGGTGCCCGACGTGGCGCCGCGCGAGCTCACCCTGGCCACCGTCCCCGCTCGGTATGCCGCCCTCGGCGACCTGCACGCGGGCATCGACGACACGGCATACCGACTCGACGAGCTGCTCGAATGGGCCGAGCGCGACGAGCGTGCGGGCGCCCAGACCCCACCCGAGCCGGACCCGGACGGGGAGTAGCTGTCCGCGGTGGCCCGCGCGGGCCAGAGTTGATTCCTGTGAAAGGTCAATGAATTGGCTGGGGAGGGGAGGCAACTGCCGCGCGGGCGGCATACCCTCGGTCAATGACCCCGCTGCCGCCGCGGCCGGCCCCCGAGCCGCCGTCTGCTGCGCCCGAGCCACCGTCGCTCGGCGAGCGGCTGCGCGCCACCGCGACGAGGTCGCG
>CAZLGB010000301.1:0-3023 GCA_964558825.1 uncultured Intrasporangiaceae bacterium | reverse complement strand
GTGGGGCACCGTGGTCGTCGCCAACGCCGCCGGGCTGGGCGCGTTGACCGGTGGCGTGCTGCCGGGCGGCGCCGCGTCGAGCGGCTCGCCCTCCGCCCCAACCGACAAGGCCGGCGCCAACACGCTGGCGCGCCTGCTCGCCGGACTGCCGGTGGTCAGCGGAACGTGGGGCAGCGGCCGGGTCCTCGAGGGCACCCTCTTCACGGTCGTGCTCGCCGACGACGGTCGGGTCGCGCTCGGCGCCGTGGGCGTCGATCGGGTCACCGCTGCGCTTGCCGCCAAGTGACGGGCTCCGCGCCGACTGCCGCGAGCACCGAGTCGGGCGCCCTGGCCGTCCGGACCGACGGGCTGACCAAGCGCTTCGGGCCTCGGACGGTCGTCGACGGGCTCGATCTGCGAGTGCCGGTGGGGTCGGTCTACGGCTTTCTCGGCCCCAACGGCTCGGGCAAGACGACGACGATCCGGATGCTCTTGGCCCTCGTCGAGCCCCACGCCGGGGCGCGCGAGCTGCTGGGCCAGCCGATCCCCGAGCGGGCGGGTGAGGTGCTCCATCGGGTCGGCTCGCTAGTCGAGGGGCCGGCCTTCCACCCCTATCTCTCGGGCCGGGCCAATCTCGCGCGGCTCGACGCGGCCGACCGCTTCGCCGACCCGCGCACGGCCGGCCAGCGCATCGACGCAGCCCTCGACCGGGTCGGCCTGCTCGCGGCGGCCCGCAAGCGCTATCGCGCCTATTCGCTCGGCATGCGTCAGCGCCTCGCCATCGCGGCCGCGCTGCTCGCGCCGCGCGATCTGCTCGTGCTCGACGAGCCGACCAACGGCCTCGATCCCCAGGGCACGCGCGAGGTCCGCGCGCTCGTCGGCTCGCTCGCCCACGACGGCACCACGGTCCTCGTCTCCAGCCACCTGCTCTCCGAGGTCGAGCAGATGTGCTCGCACCTCGGGGTCATGCGTGAGGGTCGGTTGGTCGCCCAAGGGCCGGTCGAGACGGTCCGCGGCGCCGGCTCGTCGGTATGCCGGGTGCGCACCTCCCAGCCCGACGCCGCCCTCGCCGTGCTCACCGGGCTCGGGCTGCGCGAGCTCGGCATCGACCACGGGGGCGGCGAGACGGCGGTGGTGCACGGCATACCCGACGGGCAGGCACCCGAGGGGATCGTCGCGGCGCTCGTCCACGCGGGGGTGGGGGTCGCGGGCTTCGAGCTCGCCCGGGCGAGCCTCGAGGATCTGTTCGTCGCCCTGACCGGGGAGGGCTTCGATGTCAGTGGCTGAGCACGAGGCCTCCGGGGCGAACACCTCCGGAGCGGACGCCTCCGAGGCGGCCGGAGCCGCCAGGGCCAACCCGGCCAGGGCCGGCGCGGCCAGGGAGGGCGCGGCTGCGGGGGCCGTCGTCGTGGGCGACGCCCGACCGGTGCGCCGGATCTCGACCCGGCTGCTGCGCTCGGAGCTGCGGCTCATCGGCGGGCGCCGACGCAATCAGGTGGGCCTGTTCGTGCTGGCCGCCGTGCCGATCCTGCTGGCCGTCGTGACGAAGATGACCGCCTCTGACCGGCGTCGCGGCGGCGACATCATCGGCCAGATCACCGGCAACGGGCTGTTCGTGCCGCTGGCGGCCTTCACCTTCGAGATGGCGATGTTCCTGCCGCTCGCGATGGCGATGCTCGCCGGCGACGCGGTGGCCGGTGAGGCCAACTCGGGCACGCTGCGCTATCTGCTCACCGTGCCGGTCTCGCGTGCGCGGCTCATCGCCGTCAAATACGCCTCGCTGTGCATCGGTGCGCTCTGGGGGGTGCTCGTCGTCGCGGTGCCGGGCGCGCTCGTGGGCGTGGCACTGTTCGGCTTCGGGTCGATGACGACGCTGTCGGGCAGCTCGATCTCCGGCCCCGACGCGCTCGTGCGGGTCGGCATCGTCTGCCTCTATCTCGCCGCTGGCCTCGCCGGGCTGGCGGCGATCGGGCTGTTCGTGTCGACGCTCACCGAGCAGCCCATCGCCGTGACCGTGGCGGTGATGATCTTCACCATCGTGTCGTGGATCCTTGACGGCATACCGCAATTCGACTGGCTGCACCCGTGGCTGCTCGTCGACCGGTGGATGTCCTTCACCGATGTCTTGCGCGACCCCATCGCCTGGGATGTCATGCGCGAGGGGCTGCTCGTCGACACGGGGTATGCCGTGGTCTTCGTCCTCGCGGCCTGGGCGCGCTTTGCGGGCAAGGACATCACCAGCTGAGCCACGCGGGGCCGGGAGTCGGTGGCAGGCTGTCGCCCATGGACGTCACCGCACAGCTCGCGGACCAGCTCGACTGGCACTGGACCAACCAGCTGCGCCCGCGTCTTGACGGGCTGAGCGACGCGGAATACCTCTGGGAACCGGTCCCTGGCGCCTGGACGGTCCGGCCGCGGGACCTCTCGCCGACGGCAGCCCCGCAGCCTGGCTCTGGCCCGCTGACCATCGACTGGGCCTTCCCCCCGCCGCAGCCGACCCCGGTGACGACGATCGCCTGGAGGCTGACCCACCTCATCGTCGGCGTGTTCGGCGCGCGGGTCGCCGGGCACTTCGGCGGCCCTCCGGTCGACTATGACTCCCACCCCTACGCCGCCACTGCCGACGAGGCGCTTGCCCAGCTCGACCGGGTGTATGCCGCCTGGATCGCCGGCGTGCGCGGTCTCGACGCCGCCGCGCTGGCGCGGCCGTGCGGGCCGGCCTAGGGGCCGTGGTCGGAGATCCCCATGGCCGGGCTGGTCCTGCACATCAATCGCGAGGCCATCCACCATGGCGCCGAGATCGCCCTGCTGCGCGATCTGTGGGCGCACCGCAGCTGAGCGTCGCGGTCGTGTTGGTGGCTGGCTGAAGCTGAGGCATTCTCGTGCGCTCGGGCTGCGGTTTCGGTCCCGGGGGGCGGGCGCATCTTGCAGCCCACCTCGGTCGACGCCTCGACACCGTCACCTTCGACGTCGCGGACCGTCGCTATGGTGTCAACGTCGGCTGAAAGCGGACCCTCTGGCGTCGGGTGAAAATGGACCCCTCT
>CAZLGB010000300.1:0-3030 GCA_964558825.1 uncultured Intrasporangiaceae bacterium | reverse complement strand
GCTGCTCGCAGCCGCGCCCACGTCGCCGCCGGGTCGTCGGCCACCGACTCCAGCCACGACGCGGTCGCCGCGCTCGGCGCCCCGTCCCAGGCCGCCGGGTCGTCCCAGCCGACGGGGACGTCGACGAGCATGTCGTGGGCCGCCAGCTGCTCGCGAATGCGATCGACGGCGGCGCGGACCGGTGCGGGCGCCGTGACGGGACACCACTCCTCCCCCGAGATCCCGTCGGCCAGCCGGGCCTCGACGAGCTCCCAGAGTCGGGCCAGCGCCGGGCCGCCGGAGATCGTCACGGTCGAGGACCATCCACGGGCGTGCAGACCATGCGACGTCGGCGTCACCTGGACGATCGGACGCAGCTTGGTGACGAGGGGCGCGGGAGCGGTCATCGGAGTTGCCCTTTCAGGTCGGGGGACGACGGTCGCCGGTCAGGAGTGCTCGCCGGGTTGGGCCAGGGCCACCCAGTCGACGCCGGTGAGCTCGGTGACGCTGCGCGAGACGAGATAGGCCGCCAGATAGCGCTCCACCGGTCGCACTCCACAGGTGAGCAGCAGTTGGTAGAGCACATTGGTCGCGAAGCGATAGGGCCCGAAATGATCCGCGACGGCCACCGGGTCGAAGCGCCCTTGGACGTAGCGGTGGAAGTCGGAGAGCTGCTCGGGCGCCGGCCCGGTCGGCAACAGCGGGAGGCCGCCGACGGCATACGCCTGCGCGCACAGCCGGGCAGCGGTGCGCGACCACTGGAGGAACGCCTCTTCCAGCGGCGACTGCGCCTGCCCGGCGAGCAGCCGCTCGACGGTCTGCGCGAGATCGGGCGGCGCACTGCGCCAGGCCCGTTCGAAGACCTCCCGGTGGCCGGCGGAGCCGGACCGGTGCAGATAGTCCTCGACGTGCGAGAGGAAGGACATCGCCCCGCCCGTGGCGCCGGGGCCGTAGGTCGTCGCATGCGCGGCGAGCGCCGTGACGGTGAGGGTGAGCGCGCCGGTGCGACCGGCATACAACTCGCCGGTGGCCAGCTCGAGGGTGGGCAACCCCGCGGCCAGCAGTGCATCGCGGGTGTCGCGAGCGGCGGTTCCGCCGAGCAACTCGGCCAACACCGAGCGGTCGGGGGTGAGGATCTGCACGGTGTTGTCGGGATAGATCGGCGTGTAGGGGCCGGGGATCGCCTCGAGTGCGCCGTTGCGCCGGCTGGTGGCCTCGATGTCCTCGGGCGAGAGATCACGCGTCGACGGCCAGCGCTCGCTGCCGGCCTGCAGCGCCGTCTGGGCGGCGGCCGCTGCCCGCACGACGTCGGGAGCCGGTCCTGACAGCGCGACGCCGACGAAGGGCCCGTGCAGCCAGTGCCGCTCGACCCATGCGTCCACTCCCCCGCGGCGCGCCTGCTGTGCCGCGGGGACGACGACGAGATGGGTGTATGCCGTCTTGTCCTGCGCGTAGTGCCGTCCGGCTACCAGGGCATGCACGGTGCGTCCGCCTTTCGATAGGTCTCCACGACGACTTCGCGCGCCGGCTGACCCGCCTGCGGCAGCGGGAGCGCCTCCTCGACGCAGATCCCGTGGGGGAAGCGGGCGAGCAGCCGGGTCAGGTGGGTCAGCGCCAAGGGGTCGAGCAGGTCGACGAACTGCGATCGCTCGTGGCCCATCCGCTCGGTGAAGGTCGACGTGCCCGGCAGGCCGGGGGCCGCGCCGCCCCCGGAGGCCTCTGCGGCTCCAGCGGTTCCCCTGGCTCCCGCGCCGATGAAGACGCCGCTCGGCCAGCCGAGGGCCACCCGCACCCGGGCGACGGTGAGCTCGGTAGGGACTGCGGGATCGGCGAGCTGGGCAGCCCAGGCGGTGACGGCGGCGGCATCCAGCTCCCACCGGCGACGCGCGAGCACGGTCCGCCCGGCGGTGAGCCGACCCCAGGCCCGGCACCGGCCGATCGGCGACTGCAGCTGGACCGGCGTGCGCAAGGTCGAGAGGTCCACCAGCCCCGAGCCGAGGTCGTTGACGAGGGGACGCAGCCGCCGCGGGAGCAGCAGCGGCACCAACGAGCCGAGATAGAGCACGTCGAGGTCTTGGGAGCATCCGCGTCGCCGCAGCCGCACCTCGCCCCCGGAGAGCACGGCCACCAGCTCGGACACGGCCACACACTCGCCGCGGCCCGGGTCGTCGGAGATCTCGACCGGCGCCAGCAGCGGGTGCAGGTTGGCCGCGAAGCCCGCGACCGGACGGATCTGGGCGGCCTGCGCCTGCTCACCGAGGCCCGCGCCGATCCCCCGCCAGACGTCCGCCCGAGCCGACGTGGGCAGCAGCTCGAGGAACCGGCTGGTGAAACGCCCCCACCCGCCATAGACGTCGTTGACGACCTGGCCGGCGCGCTCGGCCTGGACGAAGAAGGCGATCGAATAGGGCCGGCCGGCCAGCTGAGCGGGCAGCCCCTCGGCGGCCACGTCGAGCGCCGCGTCCCCCAGGTCGGTGTCGAGCAACCCGGCCGTCGTCCGCGTGGTCGTCGCCGCCGCCCGGATCGCGGCCCGGCAGTTCAGCACGGCGCCGATGACCGGGTCGGCGGCGATATGCGCGGGCTCGAGCAGGTGCGGATCGCTCCACAAGCGGTCGTAGAGCTCGGCATAGGCCGCGAGCGACAGGTTGGGCGCCGCCTCGCCAAGGCGCCGCCCCCACTCGATGGCCGCCACCCGGCGCACGAGGGTGAACCAGTCGAAGGCCTCGCACACCGGAGTGAGGCGCTCGAGGGTCCGGCGGTCGACCTCGGTGTGCGCGCTCGCCGGACCGACGACATCCTCGGTCACGACACTGCCGTGTCCCTCGGCGCCCGGCAGCCGCGCCCAGGTGGCCTCGAGCCGGCCCCCGAGGACGCCGCGCTCACTCAGGTCGGCCACGGCATACGCCTGCAGGAGCTCGTCCAGCTCGCGCAAGCCCGCGGCCACGTCGCTGCGCCCCACCTGCGCGCACCAGTCGGCCAAGCGGCGGGGATCGGCGGCGACGAGCTCGCTGACCGGCTCGGCCGGCTGCAGCAATCCCGCACGCTCAAGCG
>CAZLGB010000299.1:0-3045 GCA_964558825.1 uncultured Intrasporangiaceae bacterium | reverse complement strand
CGGCCGGCCCGCGCGCGCTCCACGCGCTCGCCACCGCGCCGGGGTCGCCGATCCGCTGCGCGGTGAGGGCCGCGTGATCGACACGGGTGACGTTCATGCGCCCGCCTCCCCCAGCAGGGCCCGGACCTCGGCCTCGGTGGGCATCGCCGTCGAGCACTCGAGTCGGGAGGCCACGAGCGCCCCAGCGGCACTGGCGAAGCGGATCGTCTCGGCCAAGCCCCAGCCGCGGAGCAGCCCGTGGCAGACGGCGCCCCCGAAGGCATCGCCCGCCCCAAGGCCATTGACGACGGTGATCGGCGTCGGCGGGCATTCGAAGGTCTCGTCGGCGGTCACCGCGAGCACGCCGCGGGGACCCTGCTTGACGATCGCCAGCTCGATGCCCCGGTCGAGCAGGGCGCGAGCCGCGCGCTCGGGCACGGTCTCGCCGACGGCGACCCGGCACTCCTCGAGGTTGCCGATGGCGACGGTGCTCGTCTCCAGCGCGTCGGCTGCGGCCCGTGTCGCATCGGACTCGTGGACCCAGAACATTGGGCGATAGTCCAGGTCGAGGACCGTGCCGGGGATCCGCCCTCGCAGCCGCCAGGCCGTCGCATGAGCGGTGCGGCTCGGCTCGGCCGACAGCCCGGTCAGCGTCGCCCAGAAGACCCGGCTCTCGGCAACCGCCACCGGCGGGATCTGCTCGGGGGCGATGCGCAGATCCGGCGCCTGAGGGTAGCGGTAGAAGTAGAGCGGGAAGTTGTCCGGCGGGAAGAGCTCGCAGAAGGTCACCGGGGTCGGCAGCCACGGGTCGGTGCCGACGAAGCTCGTGTCGACGCCGAGCTCGTCGAGGGCCCGTTTGACGAACCGACCGAAGGGGTCGTCTCCGGTGCGGGTGATGATCGCCGACGAGTGGCCGAGGCGCGCGGCGGCGACGGCGACATTGGTCGCGCTGCCACCGAGGAACTTGCCGAAGGTCCGCACGTCCTCAAGCCCCACGCCGGTGTCCATCGGATAGAGGTCGACCCCGACGCGACCGATGGCCACGACGTCGAAGGACTGCGGGGTCATCGCTGCTCCTCATCGCCGGGCCTGGGTCCATCCAGCCTGCCCGACGTCGGAGCCCGTGTCAAGATTTGTAAGGACAAAGTGACTTCTTCCTGTGGCAGAAGTTCCTGACATATGCTCCACCCGTGCATCAGATACCGGTGATCATCGATCGCTCCAGCCCGGTCCCGCTCTATCACCAGCTCGCCGAGCAGCTCACCGCCGCCATCGAGAACGGCACCCTGCGCCCCGGCGACCCCTTCGAGAACGAGCTCGCCCTCGCCGATCGGCTGGACCTCTCCCGCCCGACCGTGCGCCGGGCCATCGCCGAGCTCGTGGCCCGCGGTCTGCTCGTGCGCCGTCGCGGGGTCGGCACGGCCGTGGCCAGCGAGGTCATCCACCGCCGCGACGAGCTGACCAGCCTCTTCGAGGACATGCAGCGCAAGGGACACAAACCGACGACGCGGGTGCTCGATCTCGACCGACAGGCCATCAGCGCTCGGGCTGCCGCCGCTCTCGACCTGCCCGCCGAGACCCCGCTGCTCTATGTCGAGCGGCTGCGCCTCTCGGGCGACGTCCCCACCGCACTCATGCACAACTGGCTCCCCCCGCAGTTCAACGACATCTCCGCCGAGGATCTCGCCGACGGCAGCCTGTATGCCGTGCTCCGCGCGCGCGGGGTGCGCCCGGTCGTCGCCCACCAGACCATCGGCGCCCGCCGCCCCCGGTCGATCGAGCGCAAGCGCCTCGATCTCGCCCCGGGGGATCCCTTGCTGACGATGACCCGGCGCGCCTATGACGCCGCCGGCACCGCTATCGAGTTCGGCGACCACTGCTACCGCTACGACCAATACGCCTTCGACGTCACCGTCCACGAGCGCTGATCGCCCGCGGCCCCTGTGGGCTGCAAGTCCCGTCACCCGTGACGGTTTCCACAGCCCAATCAAGGCCCCACTGAGGTGTGGCCGCAAGCCCAACTGCGGTGGGGCCCCAGTGCAACCTCGGAATCCGCCCACCGCCCATGGCTTGGGCTGTAGAAGACGTCACCCGTGACGGTTACTACAGCCCAGTCGACGTTCCGCCCGCAGCCCAACTGCGGTGGGGCCCCAGTGCAACCTCGGAATCCGCCCACCGCCCATGGCTTGGGCTGTAGAAGACGTCACCCGTGACGGTTTCCACAGCCCAATCGAGGTTCGGCCGCAGCCCAACTGCGGTGGGGCCTCAGTGCAACCTCGGAATCACCCACCGCCCATGGCTTGGGCTGTAGAAGACGTCACCCGTGACGTTTTCTACAGCCCAATCAAGGCCCCAGTGAGGTGTGGCCGCAAGCCCAAGCGCGGTGGGGCCCAGTGCAACCTCGGAATCACCCACCGCCCATGGCTTGGGCTGTAGAAGACGTCACCCGTGACGGTTACTACAGCCCAGTCGACGTTCCGCCCGCGGCTCAACCGAAGCTGGGCTGTAAATCCCGTCACCCGTGACGGTTACTACAGCCCAATCGAGGTTCGGCCGCGGCTCAACTGAGGTGTCGCCGCAGCCCAATCGAGGCGAAGCCCGGCCCGCCGCGGCGGGCCGTCAGCCCGCCACTCCCCCGACACCGAGCTCGCCGAGCCGGGCGGCGGCCTCCTTGCGGCTGCGCACCCCGAGCTTGTCGAAGACAGCGGCGACGTGGCTGTCGACCGTGCGCACCGACAACACCAGCTGGCCGGCGATCTCGGCGTTGGTCAGCCCCTCGACGAGCAGATGCGCGATCTCGAGCTGGCGCTGGGTCAGTCCAGCGGGGTTGACCCGCGTCATGGTGGCCGGGCCACGGGGGATCCGCACGACGCCGAGGCGCCGCAGCGACGCGCGCACCCGGGCCGCCATGGGCTCGGCCCCGAGCGCGTCGAACTCCGCCAGCGCGGCGAGCAACTCCTCCGCATCCCTGCTCGACGCGAGCGCTAGCGCCGCCTCGTAGCGCCACCCCGCCGCGCTCCAGCGCGCCGCCGCGGCGCGCCAATCGCCCACGGCGAGAGCGGCATA
>CAZLGB010000298.1:0-3060 GCA_964558825.1 uncultured Intrasporangiaceae bacterium | reverse complement strand
GGGGAGCGGCGGGGCCGCCGGGCGCCGACCCGGGCCCACCCGGCGCCGGCCCGGGGCCGGATGGATCAGCCGAGCAGCGGCACGTGGATGTCGAACAATCCGAGCAGGGTGAGCAGCGCGAGCAGCAGGCACACCGCACCGCCGATCCGCTGGATGGTCGCCAGGCGCACCCGGCGCAGCAGCTGATGCCCCAGCGCGGCAGCGAGCCCCGACACGACGGCCAGCGCGAGGAAAGCTCCGATGCCGACCGACAGCGGCTCCTGATAGCGGATGACGAGGTTGGCCGTGAGCAGCTGCGACAGATCGCCCCACTCGGCGAGGAAGAGCACGAGGAAGCTCGTGACGACGGCCTTGAAACCCGTGGCCGGCCCCTTGCTCGCCGCGACCTCGCCGAACTCCTCCTCGGCCTCCGCCTCGTGGGCGTCGGCCTTGCCGGCGCCGCGCAGCAGGACGATCCCGCCGACGAGGAAGAGCAGCCCGGACACGATCTCGACCGGGGTGCGCGGCAGCGTCGTCAGCAGCGATCCAGCGACCACGGCGACGCCGGTCTGCACGAGGAAGGCACTCGCGACCCCGATCCACACGAGCAGCGGGCGGAACTTCGTCGCGAGCACGAGGGTCGCCACGAAGGTCTTGTCGGGGAACTCGACAGGGAAGATCAGCGCGAAGGCTGTGGCGGCGATGGCGAGACTGAAAGACATGGCGAGGACCGAGCGTAATACCCTGCCGACGTGAGCCGAGACAGGGCACCGCGGCCGCGCCATCTGGTCCTCGTCGGGGCGGCCGCCGGGATGGGCCGATGGCTCTCCGACCACCTCCTCTGCCGGGCCGAGTGGGACAGCGTCTGTCTCGTCGACGTCGAGCCCTCGCTCCCCGCGCTCGCCGAGGCCGCCCAGGCGTATGCCGTGCGCCCCACCCTCGCGGTCCCCCCTGACGCCGGCGGCATCCTCGACGGCAACGGCCGCCCGGTCGACCTCTCGGCGCCCCAGACCGTCGTCATCCTCGCCCTCCCAGCAGCGGTGTTGCCCAACGGGATTCGTCGCATCGTCCCGCTGCTTGCGCCCGACGCCGCGCTCGCCGTCGTCAGTCACGGGATGGTCCGGGCCCTCGGTGCCGCGCACGAGCAGGCGCCGGGGCGCCCGGCATACGGGATCCATCCGCTCTTCGATCTCACCGCACGCAGCCTCGATGGCGAGACGGTCTATCTCGTGCCCGGCGCCGACGGGCGGGGCCACCAGTGGCTCGTCGAGCTGGTCCGGGCACACGGAGGCACGGTGCGCTTCGGGGAGGCCGAGCGGCACGACGAGTCGATGGCGATCGTCCTCGCGCTCACCCACCAGAGCCTGCTCGGGCTGGCCGGCGCGGTCGCCGAGTCGGGGCTCGATCTGCACGAGGACATCTGGGCGGTGCGGACGCCGCTCTTCGAGAGCCTCTTCGGGCTCGCCGTGCGCGCTCTCGACGAGGCCCAGGAGCAGACCATCGCCGGCATCCAGACCTCGCTCGACGGCGCCTCGGCGGGTGAGCGACTCGACGAGTCGGCGGCCCGCTTGCGAGCGGCCTTGGCAGACAAGGGTTCTGCCGGGGTGCAGGAGCGCATCCAGGCCATCCGTGAGCATTTCAGTGGCGCGCTCTTCGACTCGGTGCGTGGCACCACCGCCGCAGCGGCCGTCGCCGCCCAGTCCAAGCGAGCCGAGCTGGCCCGGCATATGCGCAGCGGCGAGTTGGTCGGCATCCGGCCGCTCGCGCGCGCCGGGCGGGGCGACGGCCTGCGCGTCGGGCGCATCGTCGACCTCGACCCGGTGACCGTCACCCTGCACGAGGTGCTCGTCGGGCGGCGCGGGCAGGCCGCGCTGCTCGAGGGGCCAGGGCGGCTCAATGCGGGCCGGCTCGGCCTCGGCGGCAAGCCGCGCCAGACCGTCTTCAGCCTCGGCCACGTCGAGCTCGTCACCGGGGCCGAGCTCGACCGCGAGCTCGACGGGTGGCTCGCCCATCTGCGCCGGGACGTGCGCTTCCTCGTCCCCGAATCCGTCGCCGGCAGCGGGGTGCTCGAGGTCGTCGCGCCCGTGCCGGGGATCGGTGAGAGCGGGCTGGTCTCCGAGGTCGTGCGGACCGGGCAGCGCTCGGTTGTCGTGCGGGTCGCCGTGCGGGTCGACCACGACGTCGACGACATGGTCGAGACCTTGCGCAGCCTCGTGCAGCGGGCCTTCGCCTGGCCGCGGGGGCTCGCGCTGCCGCTGGTCACCCACTCGCGCGAGGTCACCTATCTCGGCCCGGCGGGGACCTTCTCCGAGGTGGCCGCCGGGCACCTCGCCACCGACCTCGGCATCGAGGCGCCCCGGCTGCTGCCGGTCGAGTCCTTCGATGCGGTCCTCGCGGCGGTCGCTGCGGGCGGGATCGGCGTGTTGCCGATCTCCTCGTCGGCCACGGGTCTGGTCACGCGGGCCGCCGAGGCGCTGCTGCGCCACGAGGGGGAGTTGGCCGCGGGCGGAGTGATCGACGTCGCCGTCCGCTTCGACGCCTACATCCGTGCCGATGCCCACCTCGACCAGCTGCGCCGGGCCACCGTCTTCAGCCACCCGCAGGCGCTGGCGCAGTGTCGAAGCTTCATCCGGCGCTGGGACCTCACCCCGGTCGTCTGCGCCTCGACGGCCGATGCCCTGCGCCGGGTCGCCGACTCGACCGAGCCGGCCGTGGCGCTCGCCGGCGAGGGCAAAGGCGCCGGGCTGGGCCTCAAGGTCGCCGAGCGCGAGGTCGACGACCTGTCCGGCTCGATCACGCGCTTTCTCATCGTCGGCCAGCCGGGCGCCTTCGGGGCACTCGTCGGGGGCTCCGACCCCACGCTGCGCTCGATCTGGCTGGCGCAGTCGCTGGAGACGGTGCTCGCCGAGCTGGCCGCGGGACCGGGGGCGGCGGCATACGACGAGGTCCTCAGCGACACCGCCGGGCACGCGCTGTGGGTGACCAGCCGCGCGGCCGGCATCGGACCGACGAGCCGACCCGGCTTGCGCTCGCTCGGCTCGGCGCCGTGGTCGCCGCGCACGCCGGTCGTCCGGGTGGACT
>CAZLGB010000297.1:0-3064 GCA_964558825.1 uncultured Intrasporangiaceae bacterium | reverse complement strand
AGCAGCAGCGCCCCCGAGTCGCCCATGAACAGCCGGGCCGGGTTGAAGTTGTGCGGGAGAAAGCCCAGGCAACAGCCGAGCGTCGCCGCCATGACGAAGCTCGCCGTCGAGAAGACATTGGCCGGCGTGTAATGGAAGCTGATCGCATAGCTGTAGATGAAGAACGCGAGCGAGGCGATCGCGACGATCCCCGCGGCGAGCCCGTCGAGCCCGTCGATCCAGTTCACGGCGTTGACGGTGACCAGGACGATCATGATCGTCACCAGAACGAGGACCGGTTGTGGCAGGACTGTGCTCGTGCCGAAGAAGGGCACCGACAGCATGAGCACGCCCTTGTAGGCCATGATCCCGGCGGCCAGCGACTGTCCGGCCAGCTTGGTCAGCCAGTCGAGGCCGCGGACGTCGTCGATGGCTCCGACCAGACAGATCAGCGCGCCACCGATGAGCACCCCGGTCATCTGCCCGCTGAGATAGACGCCCTTGAGATAGGGCAGCTGACGCGCGACGAGGGTGGCCGCGGCGAACCCGGCGAAGATCGCCACTCCCCCCAACCGAGGGATGGGGGTCGTGTGGACGTCGCGGTCACGGATCGGGGTGATGGCCCCGACGATGACCGCGAGCGCGCGCACAAGCGGAGTCGCCAGATAGGTCATGGCCATCGCCACGACGCAGACGAGCAGGTATTCGCGCACCCGTGGCCTACCCGCGGGCTCGCTTCAGCACCCGGGCGCGACCCCGCGGCGCAGCATCCTTCACGGCCGTGGGTATGCCGGGTGCGCCGTGACGAGCTCGGTCACCTCGGCGCGCACGGCCTTGGAGACCTCGTGCTCCGGGTCGGCGTCGCCCGTGGTCACTGCCGTGGCGATGAGCCGGGCGATGCGGACCATGTCGTCCTGGCCCATCCCCTGGGTCGTCACGCACGGCGTGCCGACGCGGATGCCCGAGGCGACGCTCGGCGGAGCCGGGTCGAAGGGGATGGCGTTCTTGTTGAGGACGATTCCGGCGGCGTCGCAGCGAGCCTCGGCGTCCTTGCCACTCACGCCCACACCCTGCAGGTCGTGCAGCGAGAGGTGGGTGTCGGTGCCGCCGGTCGTCGGGCGGATGCCATGGTTGCCGAGCTCGGTCGCGAGGGTCTTGGCGTTGACGAGCACCTGCGCGGCATACGCGGCATACTCCGGCGTCGCGCACTCCTTGAAGTTGACCGCCTTGGCCGCGATCGTGTGCATCTGCGGGCCGCCCTGCATCATCGGGAAGACCGCCTTGTCGATGGCGGCGGCGTGCTCGGCCGTGCAGATGATCGCGCCCGAGCGCGGGCCGCGCAGCACCTTGTGGGTGGTGAAGGAGACGACATCGGCATACGGCACCGGACTGGGGATCGCCTTGCCGGCGACCAGGCCGATGAAGTGAGCGGCGTCGACCCAGAAGATCGCCCCGATCTCGTCGGCGATGGCCCGGAAGCGGGCGAAGTCGATGAGCCGCGGGATCGCCGAGCCGCCGGCGAGGATGACCTTGGGCCGGTGCTCCTTGGCCAGGGCCTCGACCTGGTCGTAGTCGATGTCCTCGGTCTGCTGGTTGACCCCGTAGTGGACGGCGTTGAACCACTTGCCGCTGAAGCTCACCTTGGTGCCGTGGGTGAGGTGCCCGCCGTGGGGCAGGCTCATCGCGAGGATGGTCTCGCCGGGCTTGAGGAAGGCGCCGTAGACGGCCTGGTTGGCGCTCGCGCCGCTGTGCGGCTGGACGTTGGCGTGGTCGGCGCCGAAGAGGGCCTTGGCCCGCTCGATGGCGATGGACTCGGCCTTGTCGACCTCGGCGCAGCCGCCGTAGTAGCGCCGCCCCGGATAGCCCTCGGCGTATTTGTTGGACAGCGTCGAGCCGAGCGCGGTGAGCACCGCCGGCGAGCTGAGGTTTTCTGACGCGATGAGCTGCAACCCGCTGCGGATGCGCCCGAGCTCGGAGAGCAGCACGCCCGCGATGTCCGGGTCGAAGGCCGTCAGGGCATCGAAGTCGCTGCCGTAGAACTCGGTCATGGGGGCGTCACCTGGTCCTCGAGGTGGCTGGGTGGGGGTCGCCCCCACTGTATGCCGTGCGGCACACCTCCCGCTGGTGTGCCCGGGGGCGACGCGTCCGGCCGGGCTACGCTCAGCCGCGCCGGGCGATCGGCCGGGGGCCGGAGTCCCACGGACTGCCGGCGGGCAGCGGCGTGGGCAGGTATGCCGCCGCGAGACGGGGATAGCGGGCGGCCAGCTCGGCGTAGCTGTCAGAGGGCCGCGCGCCGGCCATTGGGCCATAGAGCACGTCGACCTCGTCGGGCACGCTGCCGGTGGCGATGGCCTCGAACTCCTCCGCCATGCCGATCTGCTCGTCGTCGCTGGGCCCGACCGGCGCCAGCGAGTCGGGGTCGTCATGGAACGCTTGGGCGACCTCGTGCCCCTGCAGCAGCACCCAGGACCGGAAGTCGACGAAGACGTCTTGGCTGACGAAGCCCATGACGACCTCGGCCGCGTGCAGGTGGCGCCAGGCCTGCAGGCTGCTGCTCTCGAGGATGAACCGTCGCCCGAAGGCCTGCTGCTGCCCGGGTGAGAGCGCCGCCACCCGGGCCTCGAGGGCGGCAAGGCGAGCCGCCTCGCCCTTGGGCAGGTCGGCGAGCAGCTGCCAGAAGCTGTCGGCGGGCATCAGTGGGCCTCCAGGCGCATAGGTGGTCGCGACCGCGGTGCTCGCGGCAGACGCCGGGACGGTCGGTGCATCGCGCGTCGCGGCAGGCGTCGAGGTGGCCGGAGCCGATGCGGCGGGCGGGTCGGCCGGCCGGGTGGACTCGGGGGTCACGATCCTCGCCTGCGTCGTGCAGCCTGACGTCGTCAGGACGCCAATGAGCAATGCCAGGCAGCCTGCGCTGACCCGAGCTCGTCCGACCCGCCTGGCCCCCTGGCTGACTCCCATGGCTCAGCGGCGCCGTCGCTGGCCGGCGATCTTGGGCGCACCCGGCTGGCGGCGTGGATCGGTGGCCCGCTGGCGCTCGGACGACTCGCGGGCCCGCTCGCGGTCGATCTGCGCGAGCACCGCGGCG
>CAZLGB010000296.1:0-3105 GCA_964558825.1 uncultured Intrasporangiaceae bacterium | reverse complement strand
GGCCGCCCCCGCCCGCTCAGCCCTTCGGCGGGCCTGGCGCTGCCCCCTCGGCTGGGCCCTATGCCGCGCCTCCCCCCACGCAGCCGTATGCCGGGCCTCCTCCCGCCGGGCCCTATGCCGGGCCGCCCCCTGCGGGACCATCTGCGGGGCCCTATGCCGGGCCGTATGCCGCGGCGCCCGCGCCAGGCCAGTGGGCAGGGCAGTGGTCCCAGCAGCCCGGCGCACCGGTCTACGGACCACGCACCGACCTGGCCAGCTGGGGGCAACGGGTGGGCGCGATGCTCATCGACACCCTCTACGAGCTTCCTGCCCTGGTGCTCTATGTCGTCGGCATCGTCATGGCGACCGCCAACGCCCCGACGACCTCGCGGACGGGGCGGGTGCTCAACCCTGGCAACACCGGGCTCATGTGGGTGGGCATCGCCCTGCTCGGCATCGGCGTCCTGGGCCTGATCGTCATCAGCGTCTACAACCGCATCGTCGTGCAGGGCCGCAGCGGACAGAGCTGGGGCAAGCGCCGCCTGGGGCTGCGGCTGCAGCACCAGGACACCGGCCAGATCATCGGGATCGGCAACACCTTCCTGCGCCAGCTGTGCCACGCTGTCGACGGCTTCGCCTACGTCGGCTATCTCTGGCCGCTGTGGGACCCGATGCGCCAGACCTTCGCCGACAAGATCATGCGCACGGTGGTCATCAGGGTCCGCTGAGCGACCGGGGCGCACAACGACGGCCGCCACCCTCGACCCGTGCCCGAGCGTGCCCGCGACGACGGCGCGGGCGCGTCAGCGCGGGCGGTCCTTGTAGCGCACCCGAGCCGGAGCCGGCTCGATGAGCGCCTGACCGAGCAGCAGGACACCGAAGAGGCCGAGCGTCAGCAGGTGCACGGCAGTGCACCACAGGCAGATCGCCCCGATCTTGAACAGCTCGGCCCACACGAGGTAGAAGACCATCGCGAGGCCGACCCCGGCCCCGAGCAGGCGCAGTCGGTCGAAGGTCTTGCCCTCCCGGGTGAACAGGGCCGGCCGGCACAGCCACGCCATCCCCGCGAAGAAGAGCAGCCCCAGCGGCGCCACCGGGATGCCGAAGAGCTTCGACCACTCGCTCTCGGTCACCCGGGCACAGTTGACGGTGTCACCCTCGGGGCAGGCGAGCGTCGCCCCAGCGGTGAAGGCCTCGATGGTCAGGTATGCCGAGACGAGCAGCCCGAGCACACAGAGGATGAGCGCGGTCCGGGCCAACCAGCCCGGGACGATGCGCTCGCGGACCTTGCGCTGTTGGGTCGGGCGCGCCGCGCCGGCGGAGCGAGCGGCGTTCACTTCAGCTGCGCCGCTGCCGCGACGACTCCGGGCGCCGTGCAGACCGCGGCGGGCTGGCTCGCCGTGGACTTGCAGATCTGCGCCGTGAGGACGTTGGCGGCTCCGTCGATGCCCTTGGCGACGTCACTCGTGGGATCGGACAGGGCCGCAGCGATCTGGGCGTGGGTCTTGGTGACGATCGCGCTGCTGTCATAGGAGGCCCCGGCCTGCACCGCGGTGCCGCCGATGTTGAGCCACGGGATGGCACCACCCTGCTCGACGAAGGGTGGGGCGTTGTACTTCTGGAAGAGGGCCAGGTCGTCGCCCTCGAGCTTGTCCAGCGCCTTCCACTGCCCGTTGACCTTCTCGTTGGTCGCCGTCTCGTATGCCGTGAAGGCCACGTATTGGCTCGTGTAGGTGGCGCCGTGGAAGGTGACGGTCGGGGTGTTGGGGTTGACCTCGGGAGCCGGCGCCGAATAGGTCGTGGCGAGGTTGTTCCACGTGCCGAAGCGGGACAGGGCCACGACGACCGCCCACCGCTGGGAGGCGCAGTAGGGGCAGTACTCCGCGCCGATGTAGAGGAACCGCGGCTTGCCGTCCTTGGTCAGCACCGGGGCGTCGATGGTCTTGGGCGCGCTGTTGGCGGTGCCGGCGCCGACGGTGTCGAGGACCGACGCCGGCACCGTCGTGAGCTTGGCGAAGGTCGCCTGATCCATCGCGTTGGAGGCGCTGCCGGCGACGTCCTTGTTGGCGCCTTGCAGGGCCGCGACGACCAGCGCCACGACGATGATGGTGACGACGGCGAGGGTGCCGCCCGCGATGATCAGCCTGCTGCGCCGCTCGGCGCGCGCCTGCTGGGCGCGCAGCTCCGCGAGCCGGGCGTTCTGCACCCGTGAACTCTTACCCACCATGCACCTCTGTTCGTCAGCCGGCCAAGCCCCTTGACCGGGTCATGCTAACGATCCCGTCCACCTGTCCGGGTCGGGAATCCGGCTCGCTGCCGGGCGATCTCGTAGAGCGAAACCCCCGCCGCGACGCCGGCGTTGAGCGACTCGACGGCCCCGGCCATGGGGATCGAGACGACCCGATCGCAGGTCTCGCGCACGAGCCGGGACAACCCCTTTCCTTCCGAGCCCACGACGACGACCAGCGGCTCGCTCGCCAGGTCGAGGGCCGGCAGCTCGACGTCGCCGTCCATGTCGAGACCGACGACGAAGAACCCTCCAGCCTGGAAACGCTCCAGGGCGCGCGTGAGGTTGCCCACCCGCGCCACCGGGACGCGCGCAGCCGCCCCGGCTGACGTCTTCCACGCCGACGCGGTCATGCCGACGGAACGCCGTTCCGGCAGCAGGACTCCGTGTCCCCCGAAGGCCGCGACCGAGCGGATGACCGCCCCGAGGTTGCGCGGGTCGGTGATCCCGTCGAGTGCGACGACGAGGGGCATGCCGGGTGCCTGTGGGTCGCGCAGTGAGTCCGGATCGGCATACTCGTAGGCCGGCACCTGCAACGCGAGTCCCTGGTGCACCGCGCCGTCGGTCAGCCGATCCAGCTCGGGACGGGCGCATTCGAGGATGGGTATGCCGCGCCGCGCCGCCACGGTGAGCGCCTCGCGGACCCGGTCGTCGGTGTCGATGCGGGAGGCGACATAGAGCGTCGACGCCGGGATGTCGGCCCGCAGCGCCTCGACGACGGAGTTGCGGCCGGCGACCATCTCGGAGCTGGCCTTGGCGCTGGAGCGTGGTCGCCGCGCAGCAGCGGGCCCGCCGCGACCCCCGGCCGACGACCCACCTCGGGACGCCGCCCGCGCCCG
>CAZLGB010000295.1:0-3108 GCA_964558825.1 uncultured Intrasporangiaceae bacterium | reverse complement strand
ATGCTGCCCCGCGCGCCCGACCGCCCTCCTCGGCCCGTCGCCGCGCCCGCCCTTGGGACAGGCCGGCGAGCAACAGGCTGCGATGGCGCCGCTCGTCGTCGCGCAGCGCCGGCAGCACCGCGTCGAGGCTCAGCTCGTCGAGCCCGGCTCCATAGATGCCCCCGACGAGCGGCTGGGCCAGTCGGTCCACCACCCCGTCACCGAGCCGCGCCCGCAAGAACTCCCCGATGGCGATGTCCTCGGCGGGCAGCCGCCGGGGCAGCACGAGGTCGAGCGCGGCGCGGGCCTTGTCGAGCGGACCGAGCAGCCCGGTGCGCGCAAAGGGCCCGAGGCGGGTCGGCACCGCCAGCCCCATCCCCTCCGGGATCGGGTGCAGCCGACCGCCGCTGCGGATGTGGACCGTGCGGTCCGGACCGACGCCGATGACGTCGGCGCTGAGGCCCAGCTCGCCGACGAGCGTCAGCGTGGCAGGCCGATAGGCGACGAAGGCATCGGGCCCGTGCTCGATGACGAGGCCGTCGGCGCGCTCGGTGTGCACCTTGCCGCCCACGCGCTCGGCCGGGTCGACGACGAGCACGCTCGCTCCGGCGTCACTCGCCTCCCACGCGGCGGCCAGGCCGGTGATCCCCGCGCCGATGACCACGAGGTCGTATGCCGTCACGGCGCCCCTCCCAGCGTGGCGCCGACGGCAGCCGCCCCGTCCTCGGGGGTGGAACGACCGTCGCCGAGGGTGTGCACGAGCTCGACGATCCGGGTGAGCACACCGGGGTCGGTGTCCGGCGGCACGCCGTGTCCGAGGTTGACCACGTGCCCCGGGGCGCCGGCCCCGCGTCGGACGACGTCGCGGACGTGCGCCTGCACGACCGGCCACGGGGCGCCGAGCAGCTGCGGGTCGATATTGCCCTGCACTGGCACCCGACCGCCGAGCGTCACGATCGCCTCGTCGAGCGGAGTCTCGGCGTCGACTCCGACGGCATCGGCGCCGGCCTCGTGCAGCGCCGGCAGCAAGTGACGGGTCCGGGTGCCGAAATGAATCCTCGGCACGCCCAGCGCGCCGACCGCGCTCAACACGGCAGTGGAGTGTGGCAATACCGCTGTCCGATAGTCACTTTCGCTGAGGGTCCCCACCCAGGAGTCAAAGAGTTGCACCGCACTGGCGCCTGCCTCGACCTGGGCCTGGAGAAAGGCTGCGCTCGTCCGGGCGACCCACGCGAGCAGCGCGTGCCACGCGTCCGGGTCCTCGCGCAGCAGCGCCCTCGTCAGCAGCAGCTCGCGACTCGGACGCCCTTCGACGAGATAGGACGCCACCGTGAAGGGCGCTCCCGCAAAGCCGATGAGCGGCGTGCTGCCGAGCTCAGCCACGGCGAGACCGACAGCATCCCGGATCGGCTGCAGCGCAACGGGATCGAGCTCGGGCAGTGCCGCGACCTGGCGGGCCGTGCGCACCGGCGCGTCGAGCACCGGCCCCACGCCGGGCACGATCTCGACGCCCACCCCGGCCAGTCGCATCGGCACGACGATGTCGGAGAAGAAGATCGCCGCGTCCACACCGTGGCGCCGCACCGGTTGACAAGTGATCTCGGCCGCCAGCTCTGGAGTGAGGCAGGCGTCGAGCATGGCCGTGCCCTCGCGGGCGGCCCGATACTCGGGCAGCGAGCGGCCCGCCTGGCGCATGAACCACACGGGCAGCTGCTCGGGACGCTCCCCGCGGAGCGCGCGGACGAGGGGGGATGCAGCGAGCGTCTTCACGAAAGTCCTTGCCGGCTGGTCGAGTTGGAGGCTTGGGTATGCCGGGTGGCCGCCGCCGCCGGTGCCGCAGCGAGCCGGGCTGCGAGGGCGCCGGCGACCTGGCGGGGGTCGGTGTCGGTGAGCTCGACGGGCTCCCAGCCCAGGGCTCGGGCGGCCGCGGTCGTGACAGGGCCGACGGTGGCAACGACCGCGCAACCGGGGCGACCGGCATACAGCGCCACCGCGGCAACGGCACTGGGGGAGCGCAGTAGGAGCGCGTCGAAGCCGTCCGCCGCCAGGCCGTCGGCGCTGGCCGGCCGCTGTGAGGCCGGGGCGGTCTCATAGACCGCTGCGCTCTCGACCGTCCAGCCATGCGCGCGCAGCTGCGCGGGCAGCGTCGGCAGGGCCTGGCTGCTGCCGGGGAACAGAGCCGTCCCCCCACCGGGCTGGGCCCGTCGCAAGGCCTCGGCCAGGGCAGCCGCTCGCGGGTGGGGAGCCACGAGCGAGGCGCTGTGCTCGCCCGGCAGGCTCGCCGCCGTCGCCGCTCCGATGGCGCCGATGCGCACGCCGGCGCGGGACGCTTCGGTTAGGGCTCGCTCCAGGCGGTCGGCTCCGACGAGGACCTGCCACATCGGGACGGTGCGTGCGGAGGTGAGCACCACCCACGCCGATCGCGCAAGCTCGGCATCGCCCGCGATATCGAGCATCCGCTCCAGCAGCCGGGCGGCGGGCCGGGGATCGCGCGCAGGTCCCAGCTGCAGGTAGGGGTCGACGACGACCTCAAACCCGGCGACGCTCAGCGCCTCGGCGTCCGGCCCGTTGCCATCCGGGCGCACGAGCAGTAGCCGTCGGCGAGGCCGCCTACGAGGAGTCAGGAGCCCGCTCCGTCCAGAAGGGCTGCACCGACCTCGAGCCCGAGCTCACGGGCGGCGGCCAGATCGCCTGCGTCGGTCAGCGCGATTGCGGCATAGCGCTGCGCGTAGGCGATGCCGCTGTGCGCGGCGAGGTCTGCAGTGAGCTCGAGGATCCCTGCGTCATACCGCGCATGTGCCCCGACCGCCGTCGTGCAAGCGGCCTCGACGGCCTCCAGCACCGCCCGCTCGGCGGTGACGGCGCAGCGGCTCTCGGTGTGGTCGAGGGCGGCCAGGCGGGCTGCGAGCGCGCTGTCGGCCAGGCATTCGACCGCCAGCGCTCCCTGGGCCGGAGCGGGGACCATGACGGCGGGATCCAGCACGGCCGTGCTCGGCACGGTCCGTCCGATGCGATCGAGGCCGGCCTTGGCCAGGACGACCGCCTCCAGCCGGCCGGCGGCGACCTGACCCAGGCGGGTGTCGACGTTGCCGCGGATCGCCTCGATGCGCAGATCGGGGCGGGCGCGCA
>CAZLGB010000294.1:0-3115 GCA_964558825.1 uncultured Intrasporangiaceae bacterium | reverse complement strand
CGGCTCGTCCGGGGCCGGGTCGTGCGCCGGCGCGGCGGCGGCCGCGAAGAGGTCGTCGCCGTGGTCGCGGACGATGCCGTGCTCCGGCAGCCCGTCGAGGTATGCCGTGACCGTCGCCGGATCGGCCGCCCACCCGCCGGCCAGCAACCGGTGCACCTCGGCGAGATCCCAGGTGCGGGCGATGGGCAGACCGGCAGCGACGAGCGGCGCGAGCGTCGTCGCGGCGCTGGGAACCGCCCACCGTGGGTGCTCGTTGGCTTCGGCGGCGCTCACCTCGGCGAGGATCGCCGCGCTCGACCCGACGCGCGGCATACCTGCCCGCAGGTATGCCGCCCGCTCGCCGACAACGACGAGCGCCACCAGCTCGTTGCGGTCGTCGGGCGCCATCCGACCATCCAAGCGCACGGGCCGATAGGGTCCCGGCAGACGAGCCGCGGGCATTGCCGCCGGAGGAATCCGCCGGAATGTCCGCACGAGAATGGCTCGCATCGGGAAGGGCATGTGACATGGGGATCTTCGACTCGAAGCGTCGCGACGAGGTCGCTCGGGTGAAGGGCGGGGCACTGCAGCAGGCTGCTGACGGCGTCGAGGAGGGAGGCCTGGCCGGCATGGCCACCGACCTCATCGAAAAGCTGCTCGACGTCGGCATCGACGGGCGTGGCCCATTCCTGTCCGCCCACCAGGTCGCCGACGCGGCCCGCAGCGCCGGCAGTGTCGACGCGGCGATCACGTCGGTGACCCGCCGTCACGCGGCGATGGCCGGGGTCGGCGGATTCGTCACCGGGCTGGGTGGATTCATCACCATGCCGGTGGCGCTCCCGGCGAATGTCGCGGAGTTCTACCTCGTCGCGACGCGCATGGTCGCCTCGATCGCCCGACTGCGCGGCTATGACATCGACCAACCGCAGATCCGCACGGCCATCCTGCTCACCCTCGTCGGTGCCGACGCCGACGACCTGCTGCGCAAGGCCGGCAATGTCGCGGGAGTCTCGACCCTCGGCGTCGGTGGCAAGCTCACCGATCTCGCCGCCGGACGGCTGCCCGGCCCGGCCCTCATGGTGCTCAACAAGGCCGTGGGATTCCGGCTCGTCGCGCAGGCGGGGCGCTCGGTGCTCGAGCGCTTCGGCAAGGCCCTGCCGGTCATCGGCGGAGCCGCCGGCGCCGGCCTGGATGTCTTCATGCTCAGCCGGATCGCCGCCAACGCGCGACGGGAGTTCCCGATGCGCTCCGCCGGCTGAGCTGTCCGCTATCCGGCGCGTGCGCGCCGAGACTTGCGGCACGGCATACCGAATCGTGATGTGGCGGAGGGAATCTCGCCTGCGATCCACTCGTTGACGTCGGTGCGGGCCATGATCAACCGGGCCCGCGACCGATGTCGACGAAGGAGAATCGACCGATGGCTGCACGGAGTGCGGGCGCTGCTCGCATGGGGGTGCTCCGCACGTTTGCGATGGCAATGCGCTCGGCCCTGCGCCCTGGCGCACCGAGCGTGGGGGAGCGGTTGCGCGCCCTACCGCGCATGGTCTCCGCCGCCGTGCGCGGTGAGTATGCCGGGTTGCCGCTCGGTCGGCTGCTGGGCATGGTCGGGGCGCTCGTCTACGTCATGTCGCCGGTCGACCTCGTGCCCGAAGGGCTGCTCGGGGTGTTTGGGCTCGTCGACGACGCCATGCTTGTCACGTGGCTGGCCGGTGCGATCGTCAGTGACACCGAGGCGTTCATCACCTGGGAGCGCGGCCTGCACCCCAACGGCGGTGCCGCTGCGGGTGCTGCTGCCGGTGCGCGCGGCTCCGGTGCCGCGGCAGGCGGCCAGTGGCGAGACCACGGCACGGGCGGCCCGCAGGACGCCCCCTTCGGGCAGGCCGACACGGTCCGCTCGCACGTCGTGCGCTGACGACGGGCTGGCACTCGTGCGCTGACGACGCACGGCTGTCCACATCCCCCTGACCCGAATTCCCACGATCCACAGGCGGGTTCGGGGACTGTTGCCCGAGCTCGGGCCTGGCCAACGATCGGGTCCATGACGACGATCCGCATCAGCGACCCCATCGACCTGGTCAAGGTGGTCCCCTACCACATGGGCTTCCACCCGACGCGATCCGTGGTGCTCATGGGCCTGCACCGCAAACAACTCGGGCTGATCCAACGACTCGATCTGCCCGCCCCCGCCGATGCGGGCGCAGCGGCCGAGTTGCTCGTCGACAACCTTCGTCGCGAGCAGTGCACGGGCGTGGTCCTCGTCGTCTACGAGCAGGACTCAGGCGAGGGCGATGCCGTTGCCGACGCCGTGCTGGTCCGCCTGCGCCCGGCGCGGATCACGCTGATCGAGCATCTGGTCGTGCGCGCCGGCCAGGTGCACTTCGCCGGGTGCACCCACGAGATCGCCTGCGCCTCGGTGCCCTTGCCCGCCGATGACGCCGTGCCGGCCGTCGCCGAATACGTCGCCCTGGGCCGACGCCCGGTCGCCGACCGCGCGGCCCTGGAGGCCCTACTCGCCCCGGAGGAGGGCCCGTTGCGGGCTCGGGTGGGGGCCGCCCTGCAGCGGCGTGGCGCCCTGAGCCCGCTGGTCGCCAACCGTCCCTTGGCGCTGGCGGAGTGGGGGAGATTCCTCGATGTTGCCGATGCCTCGTGGTTCGGGTCCTGGCAGCCGACTGCTGCGGCGATGGCGCGGATGCTGCATGCGCTGCGCGACGTGATGGTGCGCGATCTCATCGCGTCCTGGCTCAGCCCCGGAGGACTCGGTCCCCAGGACTTCGATGGCGAGCTCGTCGCCCTGGCCCGGGCATCCTTCCCGCCCGACAGCCCCGGCTGGAACGTCGACAGTCGAGGCAGCGCCGAGCTCGAGCGCGACGCCCGACTGCGCGAGCGGCTGTGTTGGCTGGCCCGGCATACTCCGGACGGGTCAGGGGCGGCCATGCTGGCGCTCATCGGCACCGTCGCCTGGCATCACGGCGAGGGCGCCCTCGCGAGCATCGCCGTCGAGCGGGCACTCGCGCTTGATCCGGGCTACCGCCTCGCGCTGCTGCTCGAACGCGCCCTGGAGGTCGGGCTGCGGCCGCCGGCAGCGGACACCGCAGCCATCCGCGAACGGCGGGCCCGCAGACCCCGCCGCGCGCCA
>CAZLGB010000293.1:0-3127 GCA_964558825.1 uncultured Intrasporangiaceae bacterium | reverse complement strand
CGCCCCGGCAGCTGCCCCGGCACCCGCCGCGGCACCGGCAGCGGCACCCGCCGCCGCACCGGCCCCCGCAGCCCCGCAGGTCATTCAGGGAAGCCTCAGCGCCATCGACGCCCTCCCCCGGCGCATCCCCGTCCCGATCCTGCGGCCGAGCCTGGCCCAGTGCGTCGAGACCGGCGTGAGCCTCGAGGGCGCCCGCGTCATCGTCATGCTCGACGAGGGCGGCGTCGGCGACGCGCTGGTCAAGCGCCTCACCAAGCTGGGAGCGACCCCGCTCGTGCTGCCCGTGGGCATCGCGACCGACGAGCTCTCCGCCCAGCTGGACGCCTGGCTCGCCGAGGGCAAGGTCGACGGCGTCTACTGGTTGCCCGCGCTCGACGACGAGGGCAGCCACGACGACCTGACCGCCGACTACTGGCAGGAGTGCCTGCGCCGTCGGGTCAAGCGCCTCTACACGACGATGCGGCGGATGTGGGACGACGGACCCTTCCTCGTGTCAGCCGTCCGCCTCGGCGGCAAGCACGGCTACGACGCCGAGGGCGCGACCGCTCCGATGGGCGGCGCGGTGAGCGGCTTCACCAAGTCCTACAAGAAGGAGCGCTCCGAGGCCCTCGTCAAGGCCGTCGACTTCCCGGCCAGCCGCAAGACGGCCGCGATCGCCGACGTGCTCATCGAGGAGACCCTGCGCGACCCGGGTGCGGTCGAGATCGGCCGCATCGAAGGCCAGCGGTGGGGCGTGGGCTTCCGCGAGGTCGCCTTCCCGGCACTCGGCGCCGACGGCTCGTCCTTCCACGAGGGCGGTATGCCGTTTGCCTCCGACTCGGTCTTCGTCGTCACCGGTGCGGCCGGCTCGATCGTCTCGGCGATCACGGCCGATCTGGCCAAGGCCAGCGGTGGGGTCTTCCACCTGCTCGACCTCACGCCGACGCCGGACCGGGCCGACCCCGACCTGCTGGCCTTCACCGGCGACAAGGACGGCCTCAAGGCCACCCTCGCCGCGCGGATGAAGGAGCGCGGTGAGCGCCCGACCCCGGTCGCCATCGACAAGGAACTCGCCGGCATCGAGCGGCGCGCCGCAGCCCTCACCGCCATCCAGGCGGTCGAGGCGGCCGGTGGCACAGCTCACTACCACTCGGTCGACCTCACCAACGCCGAGGCTGTCGCCGCGGTCATGGCCAACGTCGCTGAGCTGTCCGGCAAGATCGACGTGCTGCTGCACGCCGCCGGGCTGGAGATCAGCCGCGACCTGCCGCAGAAGGAGCCGCGCGAATACGACCTCGTCTTCGACGTCAAGATCAACGGCTGGTTCAACGTCTGGTCGGCAGCCCGCAGTATGCCGGTCGGTGCGGTCGTCGCCTTCTCCTCGGTGGCTGGACGCTTCGGCAACCGCGGTCAGACCGACTACAGCGCAGCCAACGACCTGCTGTGCAAGGTGCTGTCGGGCTTCCGGCACACCCGGCCCGAGACCCGCGGCCTGGCCCTGGACTGGACGGCCTGGGGCGGCATCGGCATGGCCACCCGTGGCTCCATCCCCAAGATCATGGAGATGGCCGGCGTGCAGATGCTGCCGCCGGACGCGGGTGTCGCGTGGATCCGGCGTGAGCTGACCAGCTCGGCATACTCCGGCGAGGTCATCGTCGCGGGCGTGCTCGGGATGATGGCCGCGGAATACCACGAGACCGGCGGGCTCGACCCGGCGGCCGTGCTCGGTGACGCGGCCCACGGGCCGATGACCGGCTCGGTGTCCTTGAGCTTCACCAAGGGGTTGGTGCTCACGACGACCATCGACCCCAAGGAGCAGGCCTTCCTCTATGACCACCGCATCGACGGCACCCCGGTGCTGCCGGGCGTCATGGGGATGGAGTCCTTCGCCGAGGCGGCTGCGCTGCTGGCGCCGGAGGGCTATCGGGTCGGCTCGGTCGAGGACGTGTCCTTCCTCGCGCCGGTGAAGTTCTTCCGCGACGAGCCGCGCACGGTGACGATCACCGCGGCGGCGAGCCCGGTGGCCGACAGCAGTGACCTGCTGGTCCACTGCACGTTGACCGCCGAGCGGGCGTTGCCCGGCCAGGACAAGCCCACGACGACGACGCACTTCGTCGGCACCGTGCGGCTGACCAACGCCCCTGTCGAGCCGGAGACCGAGAAGGTCAAGACCAAGCCTGAGGGCACCCCGCTGCCCGCGAGCGACGTCTACGCCTTCTACTTCCACGGCCCGGCCTACCAGGTCGTCGGTGAGGCCTGGCGCAAGGGCCAGGGCTCGATGACCCGGATGGCCGACCCGCTGCCGGACAACCACACCCCGGCCGACCAGCCCTTGGCCATCGCCCCGCGGCTTGCGGAGCTGTGCTTCCAGACCTCCGGGCTCTGGGAGGCCGGCACCGAGCACCGGATGGCGCTGCCGACGCGGGTGGGACGGGTGCGGGTGCTGCTCGACCCGGCATCGGTCGAGGGGCCGCTCTTCTGCTTGGCACGGCCCTCGGGTCCGAGTAGTTTCGACTGCGCGGTCGTGGACAGCCGCGGGTCGGTGATCATGCGGATGGACGGTTACGAGAGCATCGTGCTCCCGACGCCGATCCCGGAGGCGGTCATCGGCGCGTTGCAGGCGACCTTCGGCGGCGCGAGCTGACGGCATACTGCTCGGGCGTCGAGGCCCGCACGCGACCATCGTCACGTGCGGGCCTCGCGCACGACGCTCAGGGGAACCGGCACCACTCATGTGCCACAACGAGCCACCAGATTTGCACGGACCAGCACCACTCACCGCAGTGATCGGAGCGACAGTGAGCACCATCTCCCGCCTGGCGATCATCGACCGTGGCGAGCCCGTCGTCCGGGTCCTCGCCGCCGTCGGCAACCTCAACCGCCGGGCCGGCGCGACGCCCATCACGACGATCGTCGTCACCGAGCAGAGCCCCGAGCGCGCGTGGTTCGCCCGCGAGGCCGACGAGCTGGTGGCTCCGGCGTCGGGCTCCCCCGACTTCGAGCCCGGCCGGCCGATCCCGCCGGAGGTCGTCGTCGAGCAGGTCCGTGCCGCGGGCGCCGACACCGCCTGGATCGGGCACACGCCGTGCCTGGACCGGGCCGAGCTGGTCGCCGGACTCGAGGCCGCCGGGATCGCGGTCGTCGGCCC
>CAZLGB010000292.1:0-3129 GCA_964558825.1 uncultured Intrasporangiaceae bacterium | reverse complement strand
CGCCCGCGACGCCCAGCGCGCCGCCCAGCAGCGAGACGAGCTCATCGCCCGGGCCGAGGCCGTGCAGGCCCTCGTTGCCCAATGCGTCGCCGCGGTCACCCCGGCTCCGCGGATGGGGGTGCCGGACGTGCGCGCCCTCGGCCCGGTGCCGTCCGGATTGCGTGCCGTCGACACCTATCTCACCCGGCTCGACGCCGTCTCGCGCGCGCTCACCCTCGTGCACACGGCATACGGTGCGGCGCTTGCCGAGCGCGACGAGATCGCCGGGTATGCCGGTGCCCTGGCCGCCCAGGTGCGTGCCAGTGGCGTCAGCGACCCCGACCTCGACCACCTCGGTGAGCGACTGGCCGCAGCCGTCGCCACCCGACCCACCGACCTGCGCCGTGCCCGGGCTCTGCTCGCGGCATACGAGGCCTTCGCCAAGGCGCTGCAGACCCCCTCGACGAAGGGAACCACCCGATGAGCGCAACCCCGACGGCCGCCCTGCGCTGCGCCGAGCCCGGGTGCACGGGGACCATCCTCGACGGCTATTGCGACGTCTGCGGCACGCCCGCCCCCGCCGGCGCGACCGCCGCCCCCCAGCAGGCCGCCCCCGCCACCACGGCGGAGGAAGAGGAGCCGCTCACCCCGGCCGCCCGCCCGCAGGCCCCGCACGTGTCGGCGGTGCCCGACGGCACGCCGTGCGACGAGCCGGGCTGCACCGGCAAGATCCAGGACGGCTATTGCGATCTGTGCGGCGCCTCCGCCGACGACGAGCCGGTCACCGCGGCGACCTCCCCCATGGGCACCGCCCCGTCCAAGGCGAGCAACAGACTCTCCTCCACCGTCCTGGGCTCGGCCCGGGCCCGCCAGAGCGGCACCCGCGCGACCCGGCGGCTCTCCTCGAGTAGCCAGCGGATGCGCGCCGCCCGCCTCGGAGCCGGCCTGACGACCATCCCGCCGATCCCGGCCATCGACGCCGCCAAGGCGGTGATGAAGGACCCGGTGGTCCCCGAGGACAAGCGCTTCTGTGCCAACTGCGGCACCAAGGTGGGCCGCTCGTCACCGGGCCGCCCGGGGCGCACGACCGGCTTCTGCCCCAAGTGCCGCCAGCCCTTCTCCTTCGACCCCAAGCTCAAGCCGGGCGACCTCGTCGCGGGTCAATACGAGGTGGCCGGCTGCCTCGCCCACGGCGGGCTCGGCTGGATCTATCTCGCCCGCGACCGCAACGTCTCGGGCCGCTGGGTCGTGCTCAAGGGTCTGCTCAACACCGGCGACCCCGACGCCCTCGCGGCCGCGATCGCCGAGCAGCGCTTCCTCGCCCAGGTCGAGCACCCGCACATCGTCGAGATCTACAACTTCGTCACCCATGACGGCGCCGGCTACATCGTCATGGAGTATGTCGGCGGCACCTCGCTCAAGGGCCTGCTCAAGCAGCGGATGCGCAAGGCCGGACGCTATGACGCGATCCCGGTCGACCAGGCGCTCGCCTACATCATCGAGATCCTGCCGGCCTTCCAATACCTGCACGACCTCGGCCTGGCCTATTGCGACTTCAAGCCCGACAACATCATCCAGGTCGGCGACGACCTCAAGCTCATCGACCTCGGCGGGGTCCGGCGCATCGACGACCAGGACTCGGCGATCTTCGGCACCGTCGGCTATCAGGCGCCCGAGGTCGCCGAGCAGGGTGTGTCGGTCGCCTCGGACATCTACACGATCGGGCGCACCCTCGTCGTGCTGACGATGGAGTTCCGCGGCTATCAGACGACCTATGTCGACTCGCTGCCCCCGGTCGACGCGACCCCGGTCTTCCAGCACTACGACTCGTTCTACCGGCTGCTGCTCAAGGCCTGCGCCAAGTCGCCGGACGACCGCTTCGCCAGCGCCGACGAGATGCGCGTGCAGATGCTCGGCGTGCTGCGCGAGGTCGTGGCCCAGGACCAGGCCGCGGCCCGCGCCGCCGCAGCGGCCGGCTCGCGGCCCCTCGCCCCGATGGCGGTGCCCTCGGCCACGTCGGTGCTCTTCGAGGAGCCACAGATCTCCACCGACACCCTCGACTGGTGGGCGCTGCCCTCGCTGCGGCCCGACCCGCACGACCCGCAGGCCGCACTGCTGCGTGACGTCCGGGCCCGGCCGGTGCACGAGCGCACCGACCTGCTCAAGGCCGCCGATCCGAGCACGGCCGAGGTGCTGCTGGAGCTCGCTCGCAACGGGCTCGACCGGCGCGACCCCGGGCTGGTCGACGCGGTGACCAACCAACTGCTCAAGGACGACCCGTGGGAGTGGCGGGCCGTGTGGATCCAGGGCCTGCGCGCGCTGGCGAGCCAGGACTACGCCAGCGCCCAGAGTGCCTTCAACGCCGTCTACGGGCAGGTCCCCGGGGAGCTGGCACCCAAGCTCGCCCTCGCGGTCGCCTGCGAGCGCAGCGGCGAGATGTCGGTCGCCGAGTCGCTCTATGCCGTGTGCGCCCGCACCGACGCCAACTACACCCCCGTCGGGGCCTTCGGGTTGGCGCGGATCCGGCTCGCTCGTGGCGACGTCGCTGGTGCGGTCGAGGCGCTCGACCTCATCCCCGCGACCTCCCGGGCGTATGCCGTGGCCCGCCAGCGTCGTGGTCAGGTGCTGGCCGCCTCGGGGTCGGGGCTGCCGACGCTCGCGGAGGCGCTGCGCAGCGTCTCGCAGGTGTCGATGGAGCCGCTCGACAAGGCCGCCCTCACCGTCTCGGTCTTCGACAATGCCCTGACCTGGCTGACCTCCGGCAAGGGCCAGCCCGAGCCGGGGACGGTCATCGGCGGGCACCAAGGCACCGTGCGCGGCATACGCGAGGGGCTCGAGCAGGCGCTGCGCAAGCAGGCCGAGCTCACCACCGACCCGGCCGCCCGGGTGGCGCTCGTCGACCGCGCCAACGAGGTCCGACCCTGGACCGTGCGATGACGACGACCAACACCGAGGTCACCTGCCCCGTCTGCGGGGCCGGGCGCGAGCCCGACGCGACCTTCTGCGAGGCCTGCGGCCACGACTTCACCGGGCAGTCTGCCCCGGCTCCCGCGCCCCCGGGATCTCCGGGAGCGCGGTCCGCGGCGGCGGCCGGAGCGGCACCGACCATGCCGACGGGGCGCCACGAGCTCGCGCCGGTGGCGTCCGACG
>CAZLGB010000291.1:0-3135 GCA_964558825.1 uncultured Intrasporangiaceae bacterium | reverse complement strand
GGTCGTGCAGCTGCCGGCCGGCGCCGCGCGCCTCATCGCCCGGGCCAGTCTGGCGACCAGTCGGTGGCGGCGACACAAGCCGACCTTCACCCCGTATGCCGTGGCAACGCTGCTCTCCCGGGTCACCGTCGATTCGAGCAAGGCGCGCGCGGAGCTGGGCTATCGACCACGGCCGCTCGCCGACACCATCGAGGACACGACCACCTGGTGGTTGGCGCACCCCAAGCTCGGCGGCGAGCGCCGCCTGGCCACCCCTGCGCCCGCAGCCGTGACCCTCGGGAGCCGCTCATGAGTCCGCACCTGCACCGGGTGCCGGCCGGCAACGACATGGTCGCCCAAGCGGAGGCCTTCGCCCGCCGTGCGCACCAAGGTCAGGTCGACAAGGCCGGGGCGCCCTACGCGACCCATCCCGAGCGGGTGGCGGGTCGGGTCGCCCCCTCCCCCTTCGCCCAGGCGGCCGCCTGGCTGCACGACGTCGTCGAGGACACGCCAACCACGCTGGACGACCTCACCGCCGAGGGCTTCCCCGCCGAGGTCGTCGCCGCAGTCGGGGCGCTCACCAGGGGCGAGCGCGAGCCGGCCGACGACTACTACGCCCGGGTCGCGGCCGACCCGCTCGCCCTGCAGGTCAAATGGGCGGACCTCGCCGACAACGCCAGCGCCGAGCGGATGGCCCTGCTCGACGAGCAGACCCAGACCCGGTTGCGCGCCAAATATCGCCACGCCGTCGAGACACTCACGCGGCTCTCCACGCAGCAGCCGCAGCGCTGACGCCCCGCAGGGAGCGCTCAGAGCTCAGGGAACCAGATCGCCGTCTCGCGGGCGGCCGACTCTGGCGAGTCGGAGCCGTGGACGACGTTTTCCGTCGAGCCCTTGCCCCAGTCGCGGCCCAGATCCCCGCGGATGGTGCCGGGGGCGGCCTTGGTGGGGTCGGTCGCGCCGGCCAGCGAGCGGAAGCCGGCGATGCACTGATCGCCCTCGATGAGGATCGCCGTCACCGGCCCCGAGGACATGAAGTCGACGAGGTCACCGAAGAACGGCTTCTCGGCGTGCTCGGCATAGTGCTGCGCGAGCATCTCCCGCGTCGGCGTGAGGATGCGCAGCGCGACGAGCCGATAGCCCTTGCGCTCGATCCGCGAGAGCACCTGTCCGGTGAGTCCGCGCGCGAACCCGTCCGGCTTGACCAGCACCAAAGACCGCTCAGTCGTCACGTCTCTCACCATAGTGCGCCGCCGGCGACTCGGCAGCCCGACCCGTGTCGACCTCGGCCCGCTCACGCAGCCCCGCCCGCAGCGCCGCGGGGTCATAGCGACAATGGCCGCCGGTGTGGATCGCGTCATGCAGGGCCGCGCCCAGCTCGCCGTCGACCAGGGCGATCCGATCGACCGCCCGACGCAGGGCCTTGGTGACCGCGACGCGCGCCCGGTCGCGATCCGCCGCGAAATGCCTGACCCGGCCGCAGGCGCCCATCGCCCCCCGCAGCTCGCCGAGCAAGGCCTCGCGCTCCTCCCCCGCTCGCTGCGAGGCCTCCGCGTCTCCCGCGGCGTCGCTGCGGGCCAGCCGGTCGTCCAACTCGGCCAACCTCCGGCGGTATGCCGTGACGGCCCGCTCGTCGAGCACCGGCTGGTCGACCTGCTCCACATCGACCCCGGCGAGCTCGACGGCCGACACCGCCACACCCGGCCGGGCGACCAGCTCACGCAGATAGCCCAACCCGAGGCTGTGCTCGACATGAATCTCCTTGCCCCCCAACTCGACTCGCCACAGATTGCCGGCGCGACGGCAGATGTCCGCGGGCTCGGGAGGGGCACTCGCCGTGCGCACGGGGGCAGACGAGACGTATGCCGGCAGCCGGAGCCCGAGCTCGTGGGCGTCCTGAGCCGCTCGCGCCCGCAGCGCGGCGGCCTCCTCCTGGCGACGATCGCCCGGGCGGCCGGCGAGCACCTCGGCGAGACGGTGACGCGTGAGAGCGGCGGCCGGGCGGTGCCCGAGCGCCTCGTTGGCACGCACCGCCTCACGCAGCTGCGACTCCGCGGTCGCCAGGTCGCCCGTCGTCGCCGCGGCCAGGCCGAGCGCGTGCCGGGTCGAGCCGAAGCACGCCACCCCGAGGCTGGCCAGCATGGGCAGCTCGGCGAAGGGAGTGAGCACCTGCGCCGCCTCGGCCGCGACGGACCGATCACCCAGCCGGTGCGCCGCCTCGATCGCTCCATAGACGGCGACCAACCAGCTGCTCGATCGGACCAACTCGCCAAAACCCTTGCCCCGCAGCCGCGCGAGCGCGCCGGCAGCAGCCACCCGATCACCTGCCTCGGCGGCGGCCACTGCCAGGGCCGCGACGAAGGCGTCGTCGGCAATGCTCAAGGCCGGGGCGGCGACCGTCTCCTGCAACATCGGCAGCAGGTCGGCCAGCCGGCCTCGCAACCAATGGATCGCCACCTGCTGGGCCCCCGACCAGCCGGTGACATCGACGTCGCCGGCGCGGGTCCCGGACGCAGCACACCGCTCAGCGAGCGCGTCGGCCTCGACGAGCCGCCCCGCGCGGATGGCGAGCATGACCTCCAACGCCTGGGTGGTGAAGCCGAGGGCAAGATTGGGGCTTTGCTCAAGGGCGGCACGCAGCTGCACGAGCGCCCGGTCGGCGTGCGGATCACCCAGCAGCACGAGGTCGACGGCCCACCAGTAGAGACCCATGAGCACGTCGATGCGCCGGCCCGATTCCGATGCGACGCCGAGCAATTCGCGAGCCAGGCAGAGGCGGCGCTCGGCTTGGTCCGGGCCGAGCAGGCAGTGATGGGCGAGGCTGAGTGCCTCGGCATGGGCGACCGGGTCGCCCCACGCTCGCCGCACCCTGGCGCGCTTTGCCATTGCAGTTCCGATACGGGCGACCGGGCAGCCGCTATCGTAACCGGCCCGATGAAAGAGTGAGCAGAGATGGCCAATGACGTCTTTGCTAACGGAATGGAAATCGCCTGCAAGTCCGGCGATGCGAAGGTCATTGCCGCCTTCCCCGATGTGTGCCTGAGCCCGCCTTCACCGCCGGCAGGGCCAATCCCGGTCCCCTATCCGATCACTTCGCAGGCTTCGGACACGACCGACGGCAGTAAGACCGTTAAGCTCTCCGGCAAGGAGATCATG
>CAZLGB010000290.1:0-3137 GCA_964558825.1 uncultured Intrasporangiaceae bacterium | reverse complement strand
CGGCCGATGACGGCGAGCCCGAGGCAGCGGGTCCGACGCCCGCGGCCGTCCACGCGACCCCGACCTGGTCGACCCTCGTCGGGGTCGTCGGAGCCCTGCTCGCCGGCGTCCCCGTCGTGCCGGTGCCGGCCGACGCCGGTCCCGGCGAGCGCCTCCACATCCTGCGCGACTCGCACGCCGGGGCCTGGCTGGGCGCTCCCCCAGTCGACGACGCGAGTGGGCTGCCCGGCATACCCCTGCCGGACGGTCCGGACCCGACCCTGCCGCACGACTGGACGCCACCCGAGATCGACGACGCGGCAACGGCATTCGTCCTCTACACCTCGGGCACGACCGGCGCGCCCAAGGGTGTCGTCAGCTCGCGGCGGGCAGTCGCCGCGGGGCTTGACGGTCTCGCGGACGCCTGGGGGTGGACGGCGCATGACGTGCTCGCCCACGGGCTGCCGCTCTTCCACGTCCACGGACTCGTGCTCGGCGCGCTCGGGCCCTTGCGCCTCGGCGCGGGGCTCGTCCATGTCGGGCGTCCCACGCCGGCGGCCTATGCGGCGGCGGTCCGCGAGGAGGGCGCGACGATGCTCTTCGCCGTGCCGACGATCTGGTCGCGGATCGCCGAGGACGAGCCGGCGGCGCGCGCGCTGACACCAGCACGACTGCTCGTCTCGGGCAGCGCGGCCCTGCCGGTGCCGGTCTTCGCGCGGCTGCGGGAGCTGACCGGGCACGACGTGCGCGAGCGCTACGGCATGACCGAGACCCTCATCACCGTGGCGACGCGCGCCGACGGCCCGGCCACAGCCGGCTGGGTGGGGCTGCCCATCGCCGGGGTGCAGACCCGATTGCGGGGCGACGACGGCGAGCCGCTGCCACATGACGGGCAGGCTGTCGGCGAGCTGCAGGTCTGCGGCCCAACGCTTTTCGACGGCTACCTCGGACGACCGCTGGAGACCGCGGCGAGCTTCACCGCCGACGGCTGGTTCCGCACCGGGGATGTCGCGACCATCGCCCCGGACGGCGCCCACCGGATCGTCGGGCGGGCCTCGGTGGACCTCATCAAGTCCGGCGGCTATCGGATCGGGGCCGGGGAGATCGAGTCGGCGCTGCTCGGGCATCCGGCGGTCGCCGAAAGCGCGGTCGTCGGCGCCCCCGATGCCGACCTCGGCCAGCGCATCATCGCCCACGTCGTGCTCGCCGCCGGCACCCAGCGGAGCCCGCAACTCGCCGCGGCGTTGGTCGACCACGTGGCCGCAGAGCTGTCGGCCCACAAGCGGCCGCGCGCGATCGTCTTTACGAACTCGTTGCCGCGCAACGAGATGGGCAAGGTGCAGAAGGCCCGGCTGGTGGACGCTGCGGGCGATTGAGCCGACCGGCATACATTGGGCGTATGCCGAGCCGTCGCCACCAGGCCCTCGCCTGGGTCCTGGCCCTCACCCACGCGCACCGAATGCCCCACGACGAGGCCGGCATGGCCATCGAGCTCGAGACGGCCACCCTGCGACCACGACCCTTTGCCCCGCCACGCTCGCTCGACCGGCGGGTCAGCCTGCGCGTCGGCGGGGACCACGGCTGGCGGGTCTACGAGATGGTGCCCCGCGACCGGCCGCGGCCGCAGCGCACGATCGTCTACTTCCACGGCGGCGGCTATGTCGGCGAGATCGACGCCGGCCACTGGCGGCTGTGCCGCCGGCTGGCCTGCGAGGTCCCCGCCCGAGTCGTCGTGCCGATCTATCCCGTCGCTCCGGGGTCGACCGCCGACGAGACCGTCCCCACGGCGGCGGCCGTCGTCGCCGACGTGCTGGCCGACGGCGGCGACCCCGCACTCACCACGCTCATGGGCGACTCGGCGGGCGGAGGATTGGCGCTCGCGACGGCGCAAGCGTTGCGGGACCAGGGGATCGGCGGCATACCTCTCGTGCTCATCGCCCCGTGGCTCGATGCGACGATGAACGACCCGGCACTCGACCCTGCGGCGACGCGCGATCCGATCCTCTCCGTGCCGCGGTTGCGCCGCGCGGGCGAGCTGTATGCCGGGCGCCTCCCGACCGACGACCCGCGGGTGTCGCCGATCAACGGCTCCTTCGCCGGGCTCGGGCCGATCACCGTGTATGCCGGCACCCGCGACCTACTCGTCCACGACTCACGACGACTGGCGACCCTCGCCCGCGCCGCCGGGGTCACCGTCGAGGTGCACGAGGCCGAAGGGCTCGTCCATGTGTGGCCCTTGCTGCCCGTGCCGGAGGCGCGCGGGACCCGCGCCGACATGGTGCGCGTCGTGCGCCAGCCACCGGCCGAGGGCAGCCGCACGACGACCACGGAGCGCTCCGCCCAGAGCTAGACCGGTCAGCCGCCGCCGGGAGGCCCGCCCTGGTTGACTCCGGGCACCCGCACGACGTTGCCGCCGAGGCCACCACCGCCGAGCCCACCACCGCCGCCGAATCCGCCGTTGGAGGGCAACGGCTGCGAGGTGTCGCCGAGCACGACGACATCACCGGCCGACAGCCCGGTGAGGATCTCGACCCAGCCGCCACCGGTCGCCCCGGTCTGCACCGAGGCCGCGGACACGGTGCCGTTGCGCAGCAGCCCGACGGCGCCCGTCCCGGACGACACCAGGGTCACCGCCGAGGCCGGCACCCGCAGCGCGTTGTCGACGTGCTTGATGACGATGGTGACGGTCGCGCGCCCACCCGAGCCGAGCTCGTCGGGAGCCCCGGCCACGACGACATCGACGGCATAGGTCGGCGTCGACGAGCTGCTCGACGAGGTCGGCAGCAGGGCGACCTCGCTGACGTTGCCGTCCAGCGCGGCGAGGCCGGGCACGGTGACGTGGGCCGCCAGCCCGACGCTCACCGTGGGCAGGTTGGCCTGCGGCACCTGGACGGTGACCTTGGCGGCGCCCGACCCGATGAGCTGTATGCCGTTGGCGGAGCTCGCGGTGTCACCGACCGCCCAGGCGATGGCCCCCACGCGGCCGTCGATCGGAGCGGTGAGGGTGGCGCCGGCGAGATTGTCCTGGGCCTTGGTGAGGGCGGCCTCGGCGTTGCTGACGTTGGCCCGGTCGGTGATGAGCCGGGCCTCGGTGACCGTGCCACCGCCACCCGCGGATTGGCCTTGGGCCCGCGCCGCAGCAGCAGCCGCGGCGGCCT
>CAZLGB010000289.1:0-3167 GCA_964558825.1 uncultured Intrasporangiaceae bacterium | reverse complement strand
TGGCCTTGCGGTGCGCGAGATAGCCGATGTAGTGCCGCAGGACGAGCCGATAGAGCGGCGAGTCGCCGGTCGCGCGACGGATGAAGATCAGCCCGGTCTGGCTGGCGAGCGCGCCCAGCACCGGCAGGTCGAGATTGGCCCCGCCGAAGGTGAAGGTCGGGCTGAAGCGGCGCCCCTCGAGCGCGAGCGGCAGGACGAAACCGTCGAGATAGGACCGGTGCGAGAAGACGAAGGCGAGGCTGTAATTGCGGTCGAGCTTGCGCAGCGCGACGATCTGCTCCTCGTCGACGACGACGTCGTGCGCCCGCAGCATCCAGCGGCCGAAGGTGTTCCAGGGGCGGGTGACCTTGTCGCGGTGTGAGGCGAGCATCTCGTCGAGATAGCCCTGCGCCTCCAGCTCGACCTTGTCGGCCGGTATGCCGTGTTGCGCGGCATACGCCGTCAGCGCCGAGGCGAAGGGCTCCTCGGCGAGCACGTCGTGGGGATGGGGGCGGCCGTCGAGCCAGGACAACGTGCGTCGGGTCATGCTGGCGGTCGCCTCCTCGCGTGCGGCTCCGGACGGCCGTGGGGTAAACCGTAGCGTCGGCCCCGGCTGCGATCCACAGTCCCGGGAGCCCATCTTGCGCAGGCGCCTGTGGCCCGCGAGGTCGAAGCTCATCCCGCGTCCCCTCGCCACCGTGCGCCGACCCCCCCTGCGGTCTGCGCACGGTGGCGAGAGGAGTCACCCGGCCCGGGGGCCGCAGGTGGCCCGGCTGCGGTGACCGCAGCCCACGGCGGGGCATCCGGTCCGTCCACCAGGGCCGGGCAGGGCCAGCACCAGATCGCCCCCCTGAAGAGCTATCCGGTGCTGGCCGGTCTGCCCGGCCCCTGGGTCCACCCGCACGGCGGTCATGGCGCTCACCCGAACGTGCGGTAGTCGATGCAGGCGGGGACCTGGATCCCCAGCTGCCCTGCGGAGGTGGTCAGCCAGCTCTCGCTGGCCAGCAGCCGCCCGGTCGTGGGGTCGACGACGAGCACCCAACGGGTCGGCAGCCCGGTGAAGGTGCCGTCAACGGCAAACGCCTCGCCGGGGCGACCGGCCCGATCGGTGACCGTCCCCAGGGCGGTGACGCCGGGCGCGGCGGCGACCACCCGCAGCAGCGCGGCGGTCGTCGGCCCGTCGAAGGGCTGCTCCTGGGCGAGGTCGGTGATCGCGACGAAGAGCTCGCCGCTGCCGTAGCTGTCGATGGGATGTCCGACGGCGAGATAGGCGCGCAGCGCGCTCGGGTCGGTCGGCGCGAGGCCGGCATAGACGAGCGCCGCGGTCGGGTTGTCGGAGACGACCTGCCCGACGCGCGCGGCTGGGTCGCTCGCCCACGCAGCGGCCGACTCGGGGGTCGGGTAGGTGACGTCGGCGACGACCACTCTCTTGTATGCCGTGCCGTCGGCTTGGCGGGCAAGCTCGGTGTCGGTCGTGACGATGGCGGTGTCGACGGTCTTGCCGTCGATGCGGGCGGTGAGCGACCACCCGCGGTAGCGGACGGTCGGGCCGGGCGCCGGGAGCCCGGTTGCGAGGTCGGCGAGGTGGGTGAGCCGCGCCGCGGGCGCGGTGCCCATGGTGAATGGTGTCGTCGTGAGGACGGGCAGGGCGACCTTGGCGGCGGCGGCCGACGGAGCCCGCAGGTGGGTGAAACCGAAGGCGAGGATGAGGGCTGCGGCGGCGGCCGCAGCGGCCGCCAGCCGAGCCCACCTCGCCCACCCGACGGCGGGGCTGGCCGTCGGGTGGGCTGCCAGGATGGTCGCGAGATCGGTCTCGGCGCGGGCGTCGAGGTGATCGGGGATCGGGATGTCGCGCAGCGGATCGGCGCGCACGAGCACATCGGTCATGGCGCGGCCTCGCTCAGGTCGATGGGCGCGGACAGCTGCACGGGGGCGGCCAGCAGCATCGCGCGCAACCGCCCACGCGCCCGGTGAAGGCGGACCGAGGCGGCGTTGGCGCTCACCCCGAGCACTTGGGCGAGCTCGGCAGGCGCCAGCCCCTCCCAGGAGGAGAGCATGAGGATCTCCTGGTCGGCGACCGGCAACCGGCTCAGGGCATCACGCACGAGGACGACATCGCTCGGGTCGGCGCCCGGTGCCGGGGGCGGCTGGTGGCGCAGCCGGTCGAGCAGCAGGGAGCGGCGCCGCTCGGAGCGGCGGTGGTTGCGGTCGAGATTGCGGGAGACGCCGTAGAGCCACAGCAGGCTCACTTCGGCCACCTGCGGCTGGCGCCAGGCGGCCATGAAGACCTCGGAGGTGACGTCGCGGGCCGTCGCGTCGCCATGTCCGCGGCGCAGGAAGTAGCGCACCACCTGCCAGTAGGTGGCGCGATGGAGCTGCTCGAACGACTCCTGCGCCTGCTGGCGGGTCGCCTTCGCCCCTTCCACACCCCATAGTGGTCGGCAGGGGGCCGATCCTTACCGGGCGATGCGGACTTTCTTGCGCCGGAGGTATGCCGCAGGCCGGCGCTCGCCGTCCGCCAGTGAGCCGCGCGATGGAGCAGGTAGGAGCGAAACCCACCGCTGAGGTGGGTTTCGCTCCGATCTAGTGCCCCGGCATACCCCCAAGCGCGCGTCGAGCCGGGTTATCCACAGGCGAGCGCCGCTCGAGATGCGAAATCCGCGGCTCTCACTAGCCTGGTCAGGGACAGGTGACACCAGGGAGCAGGGGCCATGGTTGACGCGGTTGCGCAGGTCGAGGGTGAGGTCCGCGAGCTCATCCGTCGCTCCGGCCTCGATCCCACGCGCGATCCCGCGCAGATCGACCGGCTCGTGCGCGATGCGGTCAGCGACTATGACGAGCGCTCGCTGCGGTCGGGTATGCCGGCCCTTGCCGATCTCGACGCGGCGGTCAAGTCGATCCTCGACACCGTCGCCGGCTATGGGCCGCTGCA
The DNA here is from genome assembly GCA_964558825.1 of uncultured Intrasporangiaceae bacterium. GTDB lineage: Bacteria > Actinomycetota > Actinomycetes > Actinomycetales > Dermatophilaceae > Phosphoribacter. The sequence continues at coordinate 256 of CAZLGB010000289.1, read as the reverse complement.
GAAGTACTTCGACGACCCTGCCGTCGAGGAGATCTGGGTCAACTCCCCGGAGAAGGTCTTCATCGCCCGCGGCGGCGTGAGCGAGCTGACGACGACGATCCTCACGGCCGACGCGGTGCGCGATCTGGTCGAGCGGATGCTGCGCTCGTCGGGCCGGCGGGTCGACCTCAGCTCGCCCTTCGTCGACGCCGTGCTGCCCGACTTATCTGTAGCTGATCGAGGACTGTCGTGTACGTGATCGACGTCAGTGTGAGGG
>CAZLGB010000288.1:0-3169 GCA_964558825.1 uncultured Intrasporangiaceae bacterium | reverse complement strand
TCGTCCCGCCGGTCGGCTTCAACGCCGCCCTCGCCGCCGTATGCCGTGCCGAGGGTGCGCTGCTCGTGCTCGATGAGGTGCTCACGGGCTTCCGGGTCGGGCCGGCGGGGCGCTGGGGTGTTGAGGGCGCTGCCGAGGGCTGGGCGCCTGACCTTTTCACCTTCGGCAAGGTCATCGGGGGCGGCCTGCCGCTGGCCGCCGTCGCCGGGCCCGCGCGCGTGCTCGATCTGCTCGCGCCGGCCGGGCCGGTCTATCAGGCGGGCACGTTGTCGGGTAATCCCGCCGCCTCCGCTGCCGGCCTCGCCACGCTCGCGGGACTGGACGACCCGGCATACGCGCGGCTGGACGCGACGGCGCTGGCGGTGCAGGGGCTGGTGACCGACGCACTCGCGAAAGCCGATGTGCCGCACCGGATCAACGCGGCGGGCAACCTCTTCAGCGTGTTCTTCACGGCCGATCCGGTGACCGACTACGAGTCGGCCAAGCGCCAGGACACGGCCGCCTTCGGGCGCTTCTTCCACGCCATGCTCGATGGGGGCGTGTGGCTGCCTCCGAGCGCCTATGAGGCGTGGTTCGTGTCGACCGCGCACGACGACGCAGACCTTGAGGCACTCGCCCGGGCTCTACCCGCTGCCGCCCGCGCCGCCGCTGCCGGCACGTGACCGCGCGCGTCACAGCGCGCGGGAGATCAGCTCCTTCATGATCTCGTTGGTGCCGGCATAGATCTTCTGCACGCGAGCGGCGGCATACATCCGCGCGATGGGGAACTCCATCATGTAGCCGTAGCCGCCGAAGACCTGCAGACACCGGTCGATGACCGAGCACTGCACGTCGGTCGACCAATACTTGATCCGCGAGGCGAGCACCGCGTCGAGCTCGCCTGCGAGATGCCGCTCGATGCAGTGGTCGAGGAAGGTCCGCGCGGCGAGCGCGTCGGTCGAGCACTCGGCGAGGGTGTGCCGCAGCGTCTGGAAGCCGATGATCGGCTGCCCGAAGGCCTCGCGCTCCTTGGCGTATGCCGTGGCGAGCTGCACGGCATACTCCGCCGCGGCGACCGCCGCCACCGACACGACGAGCCGCTCCTGCGGGAGCTGCTCCATGAGCTGATAGAAGCCCTGGCCCTCCTCGCCGAGCCGGTTGGCCACCGGGACGCGCATGTCGGTGAAGGCCAATTCCCTGGTGTCCTGGCCGTGTTGGCCGATCTTGTCCAGGACGCGACCGCGGGTAAAGCCAGACGCCGTGGGCTCCGAGCCCACCTCGGCGACGAGCAGCGAGATCCCCTTGGCGCCCTTTTCGCCCGTGCGGCAGACGATGATGATGAGGTCGGCGTGGGTCGCATTGGTGATGAAGGTCTTGCTGCCGTTGACGACGTAGTCGTCGCCGTCGCGGCGCGCGGTCGTGCGGACGGCCTGCAGGTCCGACCCGGTGCCTGGCTCGGTCATCGCGATGGCGCCGATCCACTCGCCGGAGGCGAGCTTGGGCAGCCAGGCGCGCCGCTGCTCGTCGGTGCCGAACTCGGCGATGTAGTGCGGCACGATCCCGCAGTGGATGCTCACTCCGAGCGAGTCGTCGCCGACCCACCCCTGCTCTTGGAGAACCACGGCCTCGTGCGCGAAAGTCCCTCCGCCGCCGCCGAATTCCTCCGGCAGGCTGAGCCCGAGCAGCCCCGCCGCACCAGCTTTGGTCCACGTCTCGCGGTCCACCTGATGCTGGGCCGCGAAGCGCTCGACGTGCGGCACCACCTCACGGGCGAAGAAGGTCCGAGCGAGGACCGAGAGCTCGTCGAGGTCCTCGGTCATCCACGGTGAGCGATAGGGAGGGGTGACGACGCGTGCCATGGCATCTGTCTAGCGTGCCGAGCGCCCCTGGTCGAGCCTTGCGCGCCGTGACCTTGCCCGCCGAAGGCGGCTATTCGGCGAGCAGCCCGTCGGCGACGAGCGTGCGCAGCGTCGGCAGCACGGCCTCGATGACCGGCGTCTCGTCACGCTCGAGCAAGTGGCAGATCGCGGTGATCGCCAGCCGCGCGGTGAGGGTGCCGTCGCAGACGCCGAGCAGCCCAGCGGCAACCGTGTCGAGGCGCACCACTCGCCGCAATCCACCGCCCTGGCGCGCGAGGATGACGGCCGGGTCCTCCGCACCCGGGCGCCCGTGGCGCTCCTCGGTCACGTCGGGCGCGGCCCGCCAGGCCGTGTCCAGCAGGTATGCCGTGCCCCGCTCGGCGATCGCGGTGCGGGCCCGCAGGCCGGCGTCGAGCGCCTGCCCCACACCCGGGGCGACCGGACCTGGTACCTCGTCGAAGTCGGCCCACGGCTCTCGGTCGGTGGCTGGGCGCTGGAGGGTGACGATCCCGAAGCCGATCCCCTCGACGCCGCGGTCGGCGAAGTCGGCCAGCCAGGCGGCATACATGCGCTCATAGCTCGCGCCCGAGCGGGCCCCCGCGTCGCGAGCCCATAGCTCGGCATACTGCGCGGGGTCCTGGACGTCGCGCTGGATCACCCAGGCGTCCAGGCCGGTGTCGGCGAGCCAGCCGCGCCAGCGGTCGCGCCAGTCGGCCCCGGCGCCGATCTCCCAGTTGCCAAGGAACTGCGCGACCCCACCGGGCTCGAGGTGCTCACCGACCTGGCGCACGAGCGCCTCGACGACGCCATCGCCGACGAGACCGCCGTCTCGGTATTCGTAGAGCGGCACCTGCCCGTCACGCGGGGTGATGACGAAAGGCGGATTGCTGACGACGAGGTCAAAGCGTTGTCCCGCAACGGGATCGAGCATGCTGCCCTGACGCAGCTCGAGGTCGATCCCGTTGAGCGCAGCGTTGAAGCGCGCAAAGGCCAGCGCCCGGTCCGACAGGTCGGTGCCGACGACCTGCGCGCAGTGCTGCGCGAGGTGCAGCGACTGCACGGCGCTGCCGACACCGAGATCGAGGGCGCGACGAGCGGGGCGGCGGATGGTCCACTCGGCGAGGGTCGTCGAGGCGTTGCCAATCCCCAAGACGTGCGTCTCGGCCAGCGGACGACCGGTGGCGATCTCGGACAGGTCGGAGGCGACCCACCACGCGCGCTCGTCGGCGGCATACGGGCGCAGGTCGCAGGTGGCGCGCAGGTCCGCTCCCTCGGCGCGGGCGAGGCCGAGGCGCACCGCCCCGTCGGCGCGCAGCGTCGGCAGCGCCCGG
>CAZLGB010000287.1:0-3215 GCA_964558825.1 uncultured Intrasporangiaceae bacterium | reverse complement strand
GATGTCGTGCTCATCGACACCGCCGGCCGGCTGCACAACAAGACCAACCTCATGGACGAGCTCGGCAAGATCAAGCGGGTCATCGAGAAGCGCAGCCCCATCGACGAGGTGCTGCTCGTTCTTGACGCGACGACCGGCCAGAACGGCCTTGAGCAGGCCCGCGTCTTCGCCGAGGCCGTCGACGTCACCGGCATCGTGCTGACCAAGCTCGACGGCACGGCCAAGGGCGGCATCGTCGTCGCCGTCCAGCGCAAGCTCGGCGTGCCGGTCAAGCTCGTCGGGCTCGGTGAGGGCCCCGACGACCTCGCGCCCTTCGACCCCGCGGCCTTCGTCGACGCGCTGTTGGACTGAGCCCCTCACCAGGGGTATGCCGTGCCGGTCGCGGCTTCGCGGCATACGGCCGACGGCGAAACCTGATCCTTACGCCGGGGTGCCATCGCTAACACGGCCGTAACACGGAGAGCCGTTCCGCGAAATCCGGGCAGCCCATCGTTGGGCGACATGAGCGCACTACTGATGCCCCTGGCAAACGCCTCGGACACCATCGACTACGCGGCGACGGCCTTCGTCATCCTCTGCTCGTCCTTGGTGCTCCTCATGACGGTGCCCGGACTTGCCTTGTTCTACGGAGGCATGACCCGCGCCAAATCCGTCCTCAACATGATGATGATGTCCTTCGGAGCAGCGGGGCTCGTCGGCGTCATCTATGTCCTCTATGGCTACTCGATGTCCTTCGGCACCCAGAACCTCGCCGGCATCATCGCCAATCCCTTCGAGAAGTTCGGCCTCAATGGCACCGACGGACTGGTCAATCCCTTCGCCTATGACGGCTACGGCAACATCCCCGAGCTTGCCGTGGTCGCCTTCCAGCTGACCTTCGCCATCATCACCGTCGCCCTCATCAGCGGCGCGATCGCCGACCGGGTGAAGTTCTCCACGTGGATGGTCTTCGCCGGGCTCTGGGTGACGTTGGCCTACTTCCCGATGGCCCACATGGTGTGGGGCGGCGGCTTGCTCTCCGCGACCGACGGCGGGCTCTCCTCGGTGCTGTTCGGGTCGACCGACGGCAAGGCCAACGTCGTCCCGATCGACTTCGCCGGTGGGACGGTCGTCCACATCAACGCCGGTATGGCCGGCCTCGTGCTCGCCCTCATCGTGGGACTGCGGATCGGCTTCGGCAAGGTGCCGATGCGGCCGCACAACGTGCCGGTGACGATGATCGGCGCCGGGCTGCTGTGGTTCGGGTGGTTCGGTTTCAACGCCGGCTCCGAGCTGGCTCCCGACGGCACGGCCGCCCTCGTGTGGATCAACACGACGGCCGCCACGGCGGCGGCGATGCTCGGCTGGCTCATCGTGGAAAAGCTGCGTGACGGTCACGCGACCTCGGTCGGCGCCGCCTCCGGCATCGTCGCGGGCCTCGTGGCGATCACCCCGGCCTGTGGGGCGCTCTCGCCCGTCGGGTCGATCATCCTCGGCGCCATCGCCGGCGGCCTCTGCGCCCTGGCGGTCGGGCTCAAATACAAGCTCAAGTACGACGACAGCCTCGACGTCGTCGGCGTCCACCTCGTCGCCGGTCTCTGGGGCACGGTGGGAGCGGGCCTGTTGTCCACGACGACTGGCCTCTTCTACGGCGGCGGCTTCCGCCAGACCCTGCTGCAGATCGTCATCGCCCTCGTCACCGTCGTCGTCTCCGGCGTCGTCACCGGCGTGCTCGGGCTCGCCCTCAAGGCCACCATGGGGTGGCGCATCGAGCGCGATGCCGAGACTGCCGGCATCGACCAGCAGATCCACGCCGAGTCCGCATACGACCTCACCGCCAGCAGCGGCGGCCGCTTCGGCGGCGCCCTGGCCGAGGCCGGCGTGCTCAAGACCCCCTCGGCTGCGCAGCCGGTCACCGAAGGAGCCCAGGCATGAAGCTCGTCACCGCCATCGTCAAGCCCCACCAGCTCGAGGTCGTCAAGGAGGCCCTGGAGGCTCACGGCATCTCCGGGATGACCATCAGCGAGGCGTCCGGCTACGGCCGCCAGCGTGGGCACAGCGAGGTCTATCGCGGCGCGGAATACACCGTCGACTTCGTCCCCAAGGTCCGCGTCGAGGTGCTCTGCGACGACCACGACACGACGCCGGTCATGGACGCCATCCTCAAGGCCGCCCACACGGGGCGGATCGGCGACGGCAAGATCTGGTCCATCCCGGTCGACGAGGTCGTCCGGGTGCGCACCGGCGAGCGCGGCCTGGCCGCCCTCTGATCGGCGGGGCACGGCATACTCGTCGGCAGCACGCCCGCGAGTATGCCGTGCCTCACCCATTTGCGAATCACTCTGCGAGACAAAGGACTTCCCCACGTGGCCCTGAGCGACCTCTCGAGGACCAGGCTCGACCTGGCCGGCACCCGCGGCTTCGCCGCCCCGGGCGCGGGCCGGGCCCGGCGGGAGGCTCTCGTCGAGCACACCCGCTCGTGGCTGGTCGAGCACTGGACCGAGGTCACCGGCGGGCGACCCACTCCCGGTGTGGCCCTGGCCGCCGTCGGCAGCCTCGCCCGGGGGGACGCCGGGCCGTTGAGCGACCTCGACCTCGTGCTGCTGCACCAAGGTCGCACGATGAGCCAGGCCGAGATCGACGCCCTCGCCGAGCGGCTCTGGTATCCGATGTGGGACACGGGGGTCAAGCTCGACCACTCGGTGCGCACGGTCAACCAGTGCCGGCAAGTCGCCGGCACCGACCTCGCGGCGGCCGTCGGGCTGCTCGACCTGCGCCACGTCGCCGGAGACCCGGAGGTCGTCGACGCGGCTCGCTCGACGGTCGCCCACGACTGGCGTGCCAGCGCCCGCAAGCGGCTCCCGGAGGTCATCGACGCCGTGACCGCGCGCCATGCCCGCGTGGGCGATGCGGCCCACCTGTTGGAGCCGGATCTCAAGGAGGCCAAGGGCGGGCTGCGTGACATGACCGTGCTGCGCTCGCTCACCGCGGCCTGGCTCACCGACCGCCCGCACGGGACGGTCGACACGGCATACGGGCGATTGCTCGACGTGCGCGATGCGGTGCACGTCGTCACGGGCCGGGGCCGCGACCGGCTGGGCCGTGAGGACCGCGACGCCGTCGCCGCCCTGCTCGGGCACACCGATCCCGACGCGATGCTCGCCGAGGTGTCGGGCGCCGCGCGGGTGCTCGGCTATGCCCTCGACGGCACCCTGCGCCGGGCCGCGCAGTCGCAG
>CAZLGB010000286.1:0-3232 GCA_964558825.1 uncultured Intrasporangiaceae bacterium | reverse complement strand
TCGCGGGCGGTGCGCCGGTCGAGGCGCGGGTCGCGGGCGTCGCCGGGTATGCCGGCCTCGACCACGGCGGCGCCACGGCCGACATCATGACGGTGGCCGTGGCACCGGCATACCGAGGCATGGGGGTCGGCGACACCCTGGTCGGCGAGCTGCTCGCGCGGGCCGCCGGTCGCGGGGCGGAGGCGGTGCTGCTGGAGGTGCGCGCGGACAACCGGCCGGCGACAAGGCTCTACGAGCGACACGGCTTCGTCGTCATCTCGACGCGGCGGCGCTATTACCAACCCGGCGATGTCGATGCGCTGGTCATGCGGAGGATGCTGTGAGTGCTGACGAGCCGCTCGTGCTCGGCATCGAGACGTCCTGCGACGAGACCGGCGTCGGTCTCGTCCGCGGCACGACGCTGCTCGTCGACGCCGTGGCCAGCTCGGTCGAGGAGCACGCGCGCTTCGGCGGGGTCGTGCCCGAGGTGGCCTCGCGAGCTCACCTCGAGGCCATGGTGGCGACGATCGAGCGGGCCTGCGCGAGCGCCGGGGTGCGCCTCGCCGACGTCGACGCCGTCGCGGTGACCGCCGGGCCGGGGCTGGCGGGCGCGTTGCTCGTCGGGGTCGCCGCGGCCAAGGCGCTGGCGGTCGGGCTGGGCCGGCCGATCTACGGGGTCAACCACCTGGCTGCCCACGTCGCGGTCGACACCCTCGAGCACGGTCCGCTGCCCGAGCCGACGATGGCGTTGCTCGTCTCCGGCGGGCACTCGTCGCTGCTGCTCGTGCCCGACGTCACCGCCGACGTGCGCCCGCTCGGGGCGACGATCGACGACGCCGCGGGGGAGGCCTTCGACAAGGTCGCGCGCGTGCTCGGGCTGCCCTTCCCGGGTGGACCGCACATCGACCGCGTGGCGCGTGACGGTGACCGAGTGGCCATCGACTTCCCACGCGGGTTGACGACCGGGCGCGATCTCGCGCGCTATCGCTTCGACTTCTCCTTCTCAGGTCTCAAGACGGCCGTCTCACGGTGGGTCCAATTGCGCCAGGCCGCAGGGGAGTCCGTGCCGGTGGCCGACGTCGCGGCGAGCTTCCAGGAGGCGGTCGTCGACGTGCTGACCCGCAAGGCCGTCGCCGCCTGCCGCGACCAGGGCGTCGACGACCTGCTCATCGGCGGCGGGGTGGCGGCCAACTCGCGGTTGCGGGCGCTGGCCCAGCAGCGCTGCGACGCGGCCGGCATCCGGCTGCGCGTGCCGCGCCCGGGCCTGTGCACCGACAACGGCGCGATGGTCGCGGCCCTCGGCGCGCAGCTCGTCGCCCGCGGCCGTGAGCCCTCGGCGTTGGACCTGCCCGGCGACTCCTCGATGCCGGTCACCCTGGTGCAGGCCTAGGGCGCCTGGCCGCTCGCTCTGGGTCCCTCTGCGCGCTATTGGTTCCCTTCCGCCAGCGTGGGTCTTCGAGGCTGCGGCTCCCGAGGCTGCTTGCGTGGCCGCGCCGCAGCCGGCAGGCCCCTCACGATTGCTGAAGCACGTGCTGAAGCCCTCGTGACCGTGGTGATCACCCCACCGGTGAGGGCTTCAGAGCGGTCCTCAGACCCGGACGGACCGGCCCAGTTGGGTTGTCGGGGTCGAGGGCAGCGGTCAAGGCGAGAGCGGTCGCAACGACCGCCGGCGTATGCCGACTCACCCGCAGCGGACCAGCCCGAAGCGCGCCTTGAGCGCGAGCACCCGCTGCACGGACGCGTCCAGCCCGGCAGCAAAGGCCGGGTCGGACGTGGCCCGGGCATGGATCGCGGCGAGCATCGTCGGCACCTGCGCCGGCGAGGCGGTGAGGACGATGTCGCCCCCGGCGGCGAGGAAGCGGACCGCACGATCGCCGACCGGCACCGTGGCGACCGCCTTGGCCGCTCCGACGTCATCGGTGATGACGACACCGGCATACCCCATGCGCTCGCGCAGCAGCCCGGTGACGACGGCCCGCGAGAACATCGCGGGGTTGGCGGAGTCGAGTTGCGGATAGCGCGCCGACGACACCATGACCAGCCCGACGCCCGCGGTGATCCCCGCGCGGAAGGGCTCGAGATAGGGATCTGAGGCGTTGGTCAGGGCGTCGGTGATGCCGACGTTGGTGCGGTCGGTGTTGCCGGTGATGCGCCCGAGGCCGGGGAAGTGCTTGACCGCCGCGATGACCTTCCCGTCCTGGAGGGCCTTGACGAGCACGGGCACGGCGGCGGCGACCACGGCGGGGTCGGTGCCGAGCTCACGGCGATAGACGCCGATCGGCGCGTTGGTCTTGGTCATCGTGGGCGGCACCGTGTCGGCGACCGGGGCGAGGTCGACGTTGACACCGGCTGAGGCGAGCTCGCCGGCGAGCGTGCGCCCCAACGCGCTCAACCGCTCGGTGCTCAGCTGGCCCTGGTCGAGCGCCGCGGGCAGGTTGGTGAAGCCCGCTCCCTTGAGCTGCTGGACGGCCCCGCCCTCCTGGTCGGCGGCGATGAGCAGGTCGACCGGGCCGCTGGCCACCTGCTGCAGGTGGGTCGCGGTGTTGCGCACCATGGTCGCCCCCGACCAGCCGCCGAGATAGATCACGGCGCCCACGTGCGAGCTCTTGACGGTCGCGTCGATCCCCGCGGGGGCCTGCCCGGGCTGGATCCCCACCATGAAGAGCTGGCCGAGCCGCTCGTCGGCCGACATCCCCGCGAAGACCGAGCTGACGCAGGCGGAGGCCGTCCCCGAGGGGTATGCCGTGCTCCCACCCGCGCTGCCCGGGCTCGTCGTGCCCGGCGACGCGGTCACTGCCGGGGTCGACCCGGACCCGCCCCCGGTCGAGGATCTGGCACTCGAGCCGGACGCCGGGGAACTCGACGCCGCGGTGCTCGCGGGAGCGCTCGAGTCGCCGGTGCACGCCGTCGCGAGCAGCAGCACGCTGCCGAGGGCGCCGGACGCGACGAGCGCGGACCCGACCCGACGGCGGCGCTGCAGACTGGCACGAGGCATCCGGCTCAGGCTACCCGGACGGCATACTGACGAATGTGAAGCCGGTCATCCTCGACGTCGACACCGGAGTCGACGATGCCTGTGCAATCCTGCTGGCCGCCCTCCACCCGGCGCTCGAGCTGCGCGCGGTGACCTGTGTCGGCGGCAACGCGGGGGTCGATGCGGTTGTGCGCAACACCCTCATCGCCCTGCAGGCGGCCGGGCGCAGCGACGTGCCGGTCGCCCGGGGTGCCGACCGGCCGCTGCTCGAGCCGGCCC
>CAZLGB010000285.1:0-3242 GCA_964558825.1 uncultured Intrasporangiaceae bacterium | reverse complement strand
AGCGCGGGCCGCCGGGCGAGTCGCCGGGCGAGCCGCGGCGACCGCCGCAGCGGCGGCCTCGAGACGATTGGTCGCCGCCCCTCGCCACAGATGGCAGATCGCCAGCGCGAGTGCGTCGGCCGCGTCGGTCGGCTTGGGTGCCTCGGAGAGGCGCAGCAGCCGGGTGACCATCATCGTCACCTGGGCCTTGTCGGCACGGCCGCTGCCGGTCACCGCGGCCTTGACCTCGGTCGGTGTGTGCAGGTGCACGGGTATGCCGTGGCGTGCGGCAACAAGCATGGCGACGGCGCTGGCCTGGGCCGTCCCCATGACGGACAGGACATTGACGTCGGCGAAGACCCGCTCGACGGCGACGCTGTCGGGGAGGTGCGTGCGCACGTACGCGTCGATCCCCTCCTCGAGGGCCAGCAGCCGCTCGGGGGTCGGGGTCGTCGAGGCCGTGCGGATGACACCGACGTCGACCATCTGCAGCCGGCGCCCGAGGTCGCCCTCAACGACACCGACGCCGCAGCGGGTCAGGCCGGGGTCCACGCCCAGCACGCGCACGGCATACACCTCCAGCTTTGGGGCACCCGTCCGGGACGAACGAGTGTTCGGACCGAGATTAGCCCCGGTGCCAGCCAGCCAGGTGGTGCGACGCGCCGGGACCGAGCCCCGGCAAGCACTCACTCCTCGTCGAGCTCGGCGAGGATCTCGTCGCTGACGTCGCCGTTGGCCCAGACGTTCTGCACGTCGTCGGAGTCCTCGAGGGCGTCGATGACACGCATCATCTTGCGCGCGCCGTCGATGTCGAGGGGCACCTCCATGCTGGGGATGAAGGTCGCCTCGGCCGAGTCGTAGTCGATGCCGGCGGCCTGCAGGGCCTTGCGCACGTCGACGAAATCGGTCGCCTCCGAGACGATCTCGAAGCTGTCGCCGAGGTCGTTGATCTCCTCGGCGCCGGCGTCGAGGACGACCTCGAGCAGCGAGTCCTCCGACTGGGTGCCCTTGGGGACGATGACGACGCCCTTGCGGTTGAACAGGTAGGCCACCGAGCCGGGGTCGGCGAGGTTGCCGCCGTTGCGGGTGAGGGCGGTGCGCACCTCGGCCGCCGCGCGGTTGCGGTTGTCGGTGAGGCACTGGATGTAGAGGGCGACGCCGTTGGGGGCGTAGCCCTCGTAGATGATCTCCTGGTATTCCGCCCCGCCGGCCTCGGCGCCGGAGCCACGCTTGACCGCGCGGTCGATGTTGTCATTGGGGACCGAAGACTTCTTGGCCTTGTAGATGGCGTCCCAGAGGGTGGGGTTGCCGAGCGGGTCACCGCCGCCCGTGCGGGCCGCGACCTCGATGTTCTTGATGAGCTTGGCGAAGAGCTTGCCACGCTTGGCGTCGATGGCCGCCTTCTTGTGCTTGGTCGTCGCCCACTTGGAGTGACCGCTCATGAACCTCGTGTCCTCGTCTCGTCCCGTGCAAACCGCCGTCGAGTCTATCGGGGCCGAGCGGTGGCTCGAATCGCCACGGGGTGGCGACACCCACTCACTGCCGACGAACCCAGCGGCGGGCCCCCAGGTCGACGACCTTTCCTGAGGTCCAGGAAATCTCGTTGACCTGGCGAAAGGTCATTGACCTTTCGCCAGGGGTCGGGCGATCAGCCGCGCTCGCGCACCATGGCGACGAACTGCTCGTGCACCCGCAGGTCGCCGGTCACCTCGGGGTGGAAGGACGTCGCGAGCAACCCGCCCTGGCGCACCGCCACGGGGTGCATCGCGCCACCGTGCTCGACGGAGGCCAGCACCTCGACCGACTCCCCCACCTGCTCGACCCACGGCGCCCGGATGAAGACGGCGCGCACCGGGGCCGGCCACCCGGCATACGGGATGTCCTGCTCGAAGGAGTCCACCTGTCGCCCAAAGGCGTTGCGCCGCACGGTGACATCCAGCCCGCCGAGGGTCTGCTGGCCGTCGATCGCGTCGGCGACCCGATCGGCGAGCATGATCATCCCCGCGCACGAGCCATACGCCGGCAACCCGCCGCGCAGCGCCGCCCGCAAGGGCTCGAAGAGCTCGAAGATCCGCAGCAGCTTGTCGATGACCGACGACTCCCCGCCCGGCACGACGATCCCCTGTATGCCGGGCAGCTCACCCTCGCGCCGCACGGGCACGGCGTCGGCGCCGCACGCCTGCAGCGCGTGCACGTGTTCGCGGACGTCGCCCTGCAGGGCGAGGACCCCGATCCGGGGACGGGTGGAGGCGGACACGAGGCGCGAGTCTAGACCGCATCGGACGGCAGGCGAGGCAGGGTGTCAGGATGGGCCGGTGAGCGCGAGCTTCCACGTGGGCGACCCCACCGCGCCTCGGCCCAACAGGCCGCGCCGACTCGGGGTGGCCATCGTCCTGCTCGACGGGCAGGGGCGGGTCCTGCTGGAGCGCCGGGCGTGACGATGGCCTTCGTGGGCTCCCTCACCGGCTCGCAGCCCCGGCTCAGCGCCGAGTCGCTTGCCTTCGCGTGGTTCACCTGGGAGCAGCTCCCCTGGGAGCAGGTGCCGGCCACCCAGGTGGCGATCCTCGCGGCCGCCCGAGCCAATCCAGCTGGCGCGCAGGGCTTCTTGGTCGACTGACCAGCCCTACAACGAGTATGCCGACCGGCCCCAGACGGGGCCGGCCGGCATACTCAATTGCTCAGGCGGTCACCAACCGCGCTCGGCGAGCCGGTGCGGCTGCGGGAGCTCCTCGACGTTGATGCCGACCATCGCCTCGCCCAACCCGCGGGAGACCTTGGCGATGACGTCGGGGTCGTCGAAGAAGGTCGTCGCCTTGACGATGGCGGCGGCACGCTCGGCGGGGTTGCCCGACTTGAAGATGCCTGACCCGACGAAGACACCCTCGGCACCCAGCTGCATCATCATCGCCGCGTCGGCCGGGGTGGCGATGCCGCCGGCGGTGAAGAGCACGACGGGCAGCTTGCCGGCCTCGGCGACCTCGGCGACGAGCTCGTAGGGGGCCTGCAGTTCCTTGGCCGCGACATAGAGCTCGTCGCGGCTCATCGTGCGCAGCCGGTTGATCTCGCCGCGGATCTGGCGCATGTGGGTCGTCGCGTTGGAGACGTCACCGGTGCCTGCCTCGCCCTTGGAGCGGATCATCGCCGCGCCCTCGGTGATGCGCCGCAGCGCCTCGCCGAGGTTGGTCGCGCCGCAGACGAAGGGCACCGTGAAGGCCCACTTGTCGATGTGGTTGGCATAGTCGGCCGGGGTGAGCACCTCGGAC
>CAZLGB010000284.1:0-3284 GCA_964558825.1 uncultured Intrasporangiaceae bacterium | reverse complement strand
CACGACCGCCGGTCAAGGCTCGGCGCCGGCCCCGGGGCCGGGAGCGACCGCCCGCCCGCAGGGCAGTGTCGCCCAGATCGCCGCCACCGCGCTGCCGTCGGTCGTCACCGTGAAGATCACCACGGCCGAGGGCTCGGGCAACGGCTCGGGCTTCGTCATCGACACCGCCGGCCACATCGTCACCAACAACCACGTCGTCGCCGCATCAGCTGACCCTGGGACGCTCAGCGTCGAGCTCAGCGATGGGACGACCATCCCGGCGACGGTCGTCGGCAGCGATGCCTCCTATGACCTGGCCGTGCTGAAGGTCGACCGCACCGACCTGCCGGCGTTGTCGTGGGGACGGTCCGCCGATGTCGTCGTCGGCGATCCGGTCATCGCCGTGGGAGCTCCCTTGGGGCTGGAGTCGACCGTGACCAGCGGCATCGTCTCGGCCCTGCACCGGCCGGTCGCTGCGGGTGGCGACGGCAGCGCGACGAGCTTCATCGACGCGATCCAGACCGACGCAGCGATCAACCCGGGCAACTCCGGAGGCCCGCTGCTGGACGGGGCCGGACAGGTCATCGGGGTCAACGCGGCCATCGCCCGCGCTCCCGGATCCACCGGCGGCACGTCGGGCAATATCGGCGTGGGCTTTGCCATCCCCAGCGACCAGGCGGCCAAGACCGCTGCCCAGCTCATCGCCAGCGGCAAAGCCGTCCACCCGGTCATCGGGGTCCGGCTGGACACCTCCTACACCGGTGAGGGCGCTCGGGTGCTCGATCCGGGCGGAGTGCCGGCCGACAGCCCGGCGGCCGCTGCGGGGCTGCGTGACGGCGATATCGTCGTCGCCTTCGACGGCCGCAAGGTGCTCACGCCCGAGCAGCTGATCGTCGCCACCAGGGCACGCAATGTCGGCGATACAGTTGCGATCACCGTCATGCGCGACGGTCAGCAGGTCTCGCTGTCGCTGACCCTGCAGACGGGCTGAGCCGAAGGGAGGGCTCTCGGTGTTCGACATCAACGGCTGGGAGCTCATCGTCCTCGGCCTGCTCGCCGTCTTCGTCCTCGGCCCCGAGCGGCTGCCCGAGTATGCGTCCAAGCTCGCCACCCTCGTGCGGCAGCTGCGGGCGATGGCCAACGGTGCCCGCGATCAGCTCAAGGACCAGCTGGGGCCGGAGTTCGACGACGTCAACTGGCGCCAGTTCGACCCGCGCCAATACGACCCGCGCCGCATCGTCCGTGAAGCCCTGGCCGACACCGGCGCGGTGCCCGAGCCGCGGGTCTTCGCCGACGAGTCCGGCGCCGCACAGACCCCGGTGGGGGCGGCATACGACCCGGGCAAACCGACCCCGTGGGACCCCGACGCGACCTGAGCCTCAGCGCTTGGTCGGCGAGAGGCCCAGGCTGCGGCCCGACAGGCCGCGCGCGCGCTGCGAGAGTCCACGGGCGACAGCACGCAGGGCCACGGCCGCGGCCGAGTCGGGGTCGCGCAGCACGACCGGCACCCCCTCGTCGCCGCCGAGGCGCAGGTTGGTGTCGAGCGGCACCTGACCCAGCAGCGGCACCGTCGCGCCGATCGAGCGGGTCAGCGAATCGGCCACTGCCGCACCGCCACCCGAGCCGAAGATCTCCTGGCGCGAGCCGTCGGGCAGCTCCAACCAGGACATGTTCTCGACGACGCCGACGACCCGCTGGTGGGTCTGCAGGGCGATCGCCCCGGCCCGCTCGGCCACCTCGGCGGCGGCCAGCTGCGGGGTCGTCACGACGAGGATCTCGGCGGTCGGCAGCAGCTGGCCGATGGAGATGGCGATGTCGCCGGTGCCGGGAGGCAGGTCGAGCAGCAGCACGTCGAGGTCGCCCCAGAAGACGTCGGCGAGGAACTGCTGCAGCGCCCGGTGGAGCATCGGCCCACGCCAGATGACCGGCTGGTTGCCGGGCACGAACATGCCGATGGAGATGACCTTCACGTCGTGGGAGATCGGCGGCAGGATCATGTCGTCGACCTGGGTGGGTCGCCCGGTCACGCCGAGCATGCGGGGGATCGAGAAGCCGTGGACGTCGGCGTCGACGACCCCGACCTTGAGCCCCTCGGCCGCCATGGCCGCGGCGAGGTTGACCGTGACGCTCGACTTGCCGACGCCGCCCTTGCCGGAGGCCACGGCATAGACCCGGGTCAGCGAGCCGGGCTTGGCAAAGGGGATCTCGCGCTCGTCGACACCGCCGCGCAGCTTGGTCCGCAGGGCGGCGCGCTGCTCGTCGCTCATGACGTCGAGCTTGACCTCGACCGCGGTGACGCCCGGGACGGCCGAGACGGCCGCGGTCGTGTCACGGCGCAGGGTGTCCTTGAGCGGGCAGCCCGCCACCGTGAGGTAGATCTCGACGGCGACCCGGCCGTCGTCGTCGCAGGCGACCGACTTGACCATGCCGAGCTCGGTGATCGGCTTGCGGATCTCTGGGTCCTGGACGCGCGCGAGGGCGCCGAGCAGGTCGTCTTGGGTCGGTCGGGTCGCGGCTGACATACCCGCCATCGTATGCCGGGCGCGGACCCCCGTCGGACGGCCGCGTCAGCCGTGGACCGGCTCAGCAGAAGCGGACCAACGAGCCCTCGAGGGTGCCGCAGATGCCGCCCGCCTCGGGCTTGTCGAGCAGCCGGAACCGGTAGGCGGCGACCACCGGGCTGCGGGCCGGGATGCGGGGGTCTTTGCTCCTGCTCACATAGCCGCAGAGGCGGCCCTCCATGACGAGGAACTCCTTGCAGCGCTGCACCGGCTCGAAGAAGGGCTCGCGGTGAGTGCCGACGTTGGTCATCCCCTGCAAACGGCCGCGCACGAGCACGCCGGCGCCCGCCCAGGAGAAGGTCGCGGTGTGAATCCCACGGCGGTCGGGGCTGCCGTCGGCATAGAGCGTCGTGAGGTCCTTCGTGCGCAACACCCCATTGAAGAGTGAGCCGAGGTCCGAATCGCACTCGTGTGGGGCGACCTCGAGGGTCAGGGTCTGGCGCAGGTGCAGGGTCTCGCACCGCTCCTTCTCGCACGTCGTGGTGAAGGACGAGACCAAGGTCAACTCGCCCTTGAGGTCCTTGGACAGATCGTCGAGACATTCCTTGCTGTCGTAGAGGGCGGCTGGGCTGATGAGGCAGGGGTCGAAGACCATGGGGGGCTCCTTCCGAGATGGTGCTGGGAAAGAGCCTCGTTGCCTGGCGTGTGATACCCCGAGGCGATGCGTCGAAGCGGGGCGCGCCTCGGCGCGCGCCGCGAGTCAGCCTGCGTCGCTCGGCGGCGGGCCGGCGGGCGAGCTGTCGG
>CAZLGB010000283.1:0-3291 GCA_964558825.1 uncultured Intrasporangiaceae bacterium | reverse complement strand
CGGGGCCCGCCGGCGGGCGGCGGCTCGGCGATCTCCATTGCGCCAACCGTATGGTGGCGAGGTAGCGTCAGGTGTCGGGCTTCGAAAGGGACGATCGTGGATCTGGCTTTGTCCAGCACCGAGCTGGGCGCCCGCACCGTGGTGCGGGTGGACGGCGAGATCGACGTCTACACCGCGCCAAGCCTGCGGCGGCACCTCGACGAGCACATCCAGCGCGGTTGTCGTGATCTGGTCGTCGACCTCGGCGGGGTGACCTTCCTCGACTCCACCGGGCTCGGTGTGCTGGTCGGGCGGCTCAAGCTCATCCGCGCGCATGGCGGGCTCATGCGCATCGTCAGTGCCCAGGAGCGGGTGCTCAAGGTTTTCGGGATCACCGGTCTGGATCGGGTCTTCGAGTTGCTCCCGGATCTCGAATCGGTCGATCGGTCCGACCCGGTGGCCTGAGGCACGGCATACGGTCGCGCCGGCGGGGGAACCGCCGAACGCCGAACCGCCGAACCGCCGAACGGGCCGCGCGCTCGGATGGAATCGTTTACATGCGAGTCGGCGGCGGGAAATGTAACCGGGGTCACATTCCGGTGATCGGGCGATGGGCGGATGCGCTGCGCCGGGGTGCCCCGAGGTTCGGTAGCCTCGCCCCCGGACACACAGTTGTGGCTCCGCGCAGCGCCCTCACCGCTCCGCGCCGACACCCTGCGCCGAGAGTCGTCGGCGCCGAGGAGGAAATGCATGGTCTCCCTCAGCCCAGCGGCCGACCTGGCCACCCTTGACGGAAGTAATCAGACCCTTGTCATCGGCGTCCTTGTCATCGCGCTCGTCGCGTTGGCCATGGGCGCGATGTTCCGGTCCCAGGTCCTGGCGGCCGACGCCGGCACCGAGCGGATGCAGGAGATCGGCGCGGCCGTCGAGGAGGGCGCCCAGGCCTACCTGGCCCGTCAGTTCAAGACCCTCGGCGCCTTCGTCGTGCTGGTCTTCTTCCTGCTCTTCCTGCTGCCCGCGCCCGACATGGGCATCAAGCTCGGCCGGTCGATCTTCTTCGTCGTCGGGGCCTTCTTCTCGGCGATGATCGGCTACCTCGGCATGTCGCTGGCCGTCAAGGCCAACGTCCGCGTGGCGTCCGCCGCGCGCAAGACCGACCGCGAGGGCGGCATGCGCATCGCCTTCCGCACCGGTGGTGTGGTCGGCATGGCGACG
This sequence comes from uncultured Intrasporangiaceae bacterium, assembly GCA_964558825.1. Lineage (GTDB taxonomy): Bacteria > Actinomycetota > Actinomycetes > Actinomycetales > Dermatophilaceae > Phosphoribacter. The sequence goes on along the minus strand of CAZLGB010000283.1, from coordinate 2,097 downwards.
GTGGGCCTGGGCCTGCTCGGCGCCTCGGTCGTCGTGCTGATCTTCAAGGGTCAGGCCCCCAAGGTCCTCGAAGGCTTCGGGTTCGGTGCCGCCCTGCTCGCGATGTTCATGCGTGTCGGCGGCGGCATCTTCACCAAGGCCGCCGACGTCGGCGCCGACCTCGTCGGCAAGGTCGAGGCGGGCATCCCCGAGGACGACCCGCGCAACGCCGCCACCATCGCCGACAACGTCGGCGACAACGTCGGCGACTGCGCCGGCATGGCCGCCGACCTCTTCGAGTCGTATGCCGTGATGCTCGTCGCCGCGCTCATCCTCGGCTCGGTCGCGCTCGGCAGCTATGGGCTGGTCTTCCCGCTCATCGTCCCGGCCATCGGTGCGGTCACCGCGATCATCGGTGTCTACATCACCAAGGTCCGCGGCGACGAGAACGGCCTGTCGGCCATCAACCGCGGCTTCTACATCTCTGCGGTCATCTCGGCGGTGCTCAGCCTCGCGGCGGCCTTCCTCTACCTCCCGCAGGCCACCGAGGCGGCCCGCACCGGCGGCGTCGTCATCGACGGGCTGCGCATCCGCGCCACCCTCGCCGTCTTCCTCGGCATCGTCCTGGCCGGCATCATCCTGTGGCTCACCGGTCACTTCACCGGCACCCACGCCCGGCCGACCAATGACGTGGCGCGCACCTCGCTCACCGGCCCGGCGACCGTCGTGCTCTCCGGCATCGGCGTCGGCCTCGAGTCCGCGGTCTACACCGCCGTCATCATCGGTTCGGCCGTCTACGGCGCCTTCTCCCTCGGTGGCGGCTCGGCGTCGCTGGCGCTCTTCTTCATCGCCCTCGCCGGCTGTGGCCTGCTGACCACGGTCGGGGTCATCGTCGCCATGGACACCTTCGGCCCGGTCTCGGACAACGCCCAGGGCATTGCCGAGATGTCGCACGATGTCGACGGCGAGGGTGCCCGCATCCTCACCGACCTCGACGCGGTCGGCAACACGACCAAGGCCATCACCAAGGGCATCGCCATCGCCACGGCGGTGCTCGCTGCGACGGCCCTCTTCGGCTCCTTCACCGACGCCTGGAGCCAGGCGGCGGTCGACCTCGGGGTGAAGAGCTCCAGCGACCTGCCCTTCTCGTTCGTCACCGAGATCGTCTCGCCGACGACGCTCGTCGGCGCGCTCATCGGCGCCTCGGTCGTCTTCCTCTTCTCCGGCCTGGCCATCAACGCGGTCACCCGCGCTGCTGGCGCCATCATCTTCGAGGTCCGTCGCCAGATCCGCGACATCCCCGGGATCATGGAGGGCACGGCCAAGCCCGAATACGGCAAGGTCGTCGACATCTGCACCCGAGACTCGCTGCGCGAGCTGGCCACCCCCGGTCTGCTCGCGGCGCTCACCCCGATCGTCGTGGGCTTCGGCCTGGGCATCGGCGCGCTCGCCGGCTTCCTCGCCGGGGCGATCACCTCGGGCTGCCTCATGGCTGTCTTCCTCGCCAACTCCGGTGGCGCGTGGGACAACGCCAAGAAGATCGTTGAGGACGGCACCCACGGCGGCAAGGGCTCGCCCGCGCACGCCGCGACCGTCATCGGCGACACCGTCGGCGACCCCTTCAAGGACACCGCCGGCCCGGCCATCAACCCGCTCATCAAGGTGATGAACCTCGTGTCGGTGCTCGTCGCCCCGGCCATCGTCGGGCTCACCCTGGGCTCGGGCGCCAACGCCGGCATCCGCTTCGGCATCGCGTTCGTGGCCCTGGTCATCGTCCTCGGCGCGGTCTTCGTGTCCAAGCGTCGTGACCTCGCCATCGGCGGCGAGTCCGTCGAGGCGGCCAGCCGGGTCAACGCCTGACCGCACCACCCAGCTCAACCGGCGAGGGCCGGCTCCCGACGGGAGCCGGCCCTCGTGGCGTCCGGTCGTCTGCGGCCCCCCTCCGCCCGGCAGGCGGCGCGCGCCGAGGGCGGTATGCCGGGCGGCATACAGTTGCGTCGTGGCCACGACCCCTGCAGTGACCCAGACCCCGCTGCCCGACCTCAAGGTGTTGGCGCTGCTGCGCGCCGACCTCCCGGCCGCCGCATACACCGTCGACGGCGTCGAGGCGGCCCTTGG
>CAZLGB010000282.1:0-3322 GCA_964558825.1 uncultured Intrasporangiaceae bacterium | reverse complement strand
CTGCGCGCCCACCGAGTCCGGGTCGGCGTCCGCCGCCGCCGCGTCCGCTGCCGGAGCGTTGCCGGCGGCTGCGCTCGTCGCCCCGTGCGCGAGCAGATCGCGTCGACTGACGATGAGCACCATGGCCAGCACTGCCGGCAGGACGACCGCGCCAAAGACCCAGCGCCAGCTCAGGCTCGTCGCGATCCACCCCGCCAGCGGAGCGCCGACGAGCGAGGGCAACACCCATGCCGCCGAGAGCCAGGTGAAGACCCGCGGTCGAGCTGCCGCAGGGAAAACCCTTCCCACGGCGACGAATTCGACGACAATGACCAGCCCTGCGCCCAGTCCGGTCACCACTCGACCGAGCAGCAACGGCCCGATCGAGGGAGCCAGGACGCACGCCAGGGTCCCGGCGAGGAAGAGCCCCTGCCCGGCATACATCCCGGGGAGCGGACCCGCCCGATCGGCCCACGGCCCGGCCAGGACGATGCCGAGCAGCATCCCGGTCATCATCGCCGAGAAGGCCAAACCATAGGACTCGACCGACCCCAACTCGGCCGCCGCCAAGGGCATCGCCGTCGTCACCGCCATCGACTCGAAGGCGATCATCGTCGTGACGACGACGAGGGCAATGGTCACCAGCCGATAGGCAGGCGCCATGGGCGAATTCGCTCTCACCACAGCCCCGCTCCCACGCTGGATCCGACCCGTGGCCGGAGACGGGTCACGACCACGCCCCGCGCTCGGTGAGCACGTCGCGCAGCAGGTCGATCCGGTCGCTGACGATCCCGTCGACCCCGAGGTCGAGCAGCCAGCGCATCTCGGCGGGGTCATCGACGGTCCAGACGTGGACCTGCATGCCCAGCTCGTGGACGGTCTCGATGAGCCGAGGTGTCACGAGGGTCAGCCGTCGGCCGCGCACCTCGTGAGTGACGGGGATCTGTAGCACCTGACCGGGGGAGTGGGCGAGCCTCGTCAACGCCCGCGGCAGATAGCGCAAGGCGGCCGTGCCTGGCTGGCCGGCAGCCGTCGCCACCCGCGTGCCGGCCAGCCGCCGGAAGGCCGACAACCGCTGCTGCGAGAAGGACCCGACGCAGACCCGGTCGTATGCCGTGTGCCGCCGGATCGCGTCCCAGAGAGGCGCAACAGCAGCCGGCGCCTTGATGTCGATGTTGAGCCGGGTCTGCGGGAAGGCCTCGAGCAGCTCGTCGAGTGACGGGATCGGCTCGCGTCCCCCCACCCGCGCCGCCCTGACCTCCGACCAGGGCAGCTGGGCGATCCAGCCGGTGCGGTCGGTCACCCGGTCGAGCCGCTCGTCGTGGAAGGCCACGAGTGCGCCGTCACTCGTCGCGTGAACGTCGGTCTCCAGATAGCGATAGCCCAGCTCGACCGCGCGCGCGAAAGCGGCCAGCGTGTTTTCGACGCCGACATTCGGCGGGTATGCCGCGCCACCCCGGTGGGCCAGCCCGATCGGCGGCGGGGCGAAGTAGGGGTAGTCCGCTGCGCTCACCCGACCAGCCTCCCACGCCGCGCTGCCGCCACGCCCGAGCGCGTGGCGGGGGCCACCGGCATACCGACGTCAGGCGCCCTGGAGGATGTCGGCGCGCAGCACGCGGGCGAAGTCCTCGGCCGTGCGCCCCTCCTGCACGACCGCGGTGACATTGGCGACGATCGGCATCTCGACCCCGTGGGCCTGCGCCAGCGCGAGGATCGCGCCGCACGAGCTGACCCCCTCGGCGGTCTGCTTGGTGATGGCGACGACCTGCTCGACGGTGAGACCGGTGCCGAGGTTGCGCCCGAAGGTCGAGTTGCGCGAGTGCGGGGACAGACACGTGACGACGAGGTCGCCGACACCGGCGAGCCCCGCGAAGGTCGCCGGATGAGCGCCCATCGCCTCGCCCAGCATGCGCATCTCGGTGAGCCCCTGGGTGATGACGGCGGCCTGGACCGAGTGCCCCAGCCCGAGTCCCTCGGTCATGCCGGACGCGACGGCGATGACGTTCTTGACGCTCCCGCCGAGCTCGGCGCCGATGACGTCGTCGTGCACATAGGGCCGGAAGGTCACCGTCGCGCAGGCGTCGGCCACCCGCTGTGCCGTGGGCAGGGCGGCGCACGCGACCGTGGTCGCCGCCGGCTCGCGGGCAGCAATCTCACGGGCGATATTGGGTCCCGACACGGCGACCACCCGATGGGCGGGTATGCCGGTCTCCTCCATGACGACCTCGGTCATCCGCTTGGACGTCGCCTTCTCCAAGCCCTTCATCAGCGAGACGAGGACGATGGCCGGCGGTAGGTGCGGCCCCCAGTCGGTGAGATTGCCCCGCAGCGTCTGAGCGGGCACGGCCAGCACGCCGATCGTCGCGCCGTCGAGCGCCTCGGCGGCGTCGGTCGTCGCGGTCACGGTGTCGGGCAGCAGCAGGTCGGGCAGATAGCGGACGCTCGCCCGGTGCCGGCGGATGTCCTCGACCTCGTCGGTGAACTTGCCCCACATCCGCACGTGGCATCCGGCCTCGGCCAGCACCGAGGCGAAGGCCGTGCCCCAGCTGCCCGTCCCGAAGACCGCGACCTGCTCGGGCGCCTTCGTCGTCACGGCGCCCAGCCTGGCACGGCGCCCGCCACCCGCGCGAGAGGTGGCCGGGGCGTGACACGATGAGCCGTCGACATCCCCGACCCCGACATCCTCGACGAGGAGGAACCCCCCAGATGGACGGCACGTTCCGAGTCCCCGCCCCCGCCAACGAGCCGGTCTTCGGCTATGCGCCGGGCAGCCCCGAGCGGGCAACCCTGGAAGCCGAGCTGGCCCGCATCGGCGGCGAGCAGATCGAGCTGCCCAGCACCATCGGCGGGCGCAAGGTCATGGGTGGCGGGCGCGCCGCCAAGGTCGTGCAGCCGCATGCCCACCGCAAGGTCCTCGGGACGATGAAGCTCGTCACCCCCAAGGAGGCCCAGTCGGCGATCGACGCGGCCAAGGCCGCCGCGCCGATGTGGCGCGATATGCCGTTCGCCGACCGTGCGGCCATCCTGCTCAAGGCGGCCGAGCTGCTCTCCGGCCCATGGCGCGCGACCCTCAACGCCGCGACGATGCTCGGCCAGAGCAAGACCGCTGCCCAGGCCGAGATCGACTCGGCGTGCGAGCTCATCGACTTCTGGCGGATCAACGTCCACTTCGCCGCGCAGATCCTCGCCGAGCAGCCGCCGCTCAACGCCAAGGGCGTGTGGAACCGCTCGGACTATCGCTCGCTCGAGGGCTTCGTCTACGCGATCACCCCCTTCAACTTCACGGCCATCGGCGGCAACCTCCCGACCGCGCCGGCGCTCATGGGCAACACCGTCGTGTGGA
>CAZLGB010000281.1:0-3417 GCA_964558825.1 uncultured Intrasporangiaceae bacterium | reverse complement strand
ATCGGCCCCGTCTGGGACGGCAACGAGGTGTGGGTGCTCACCGCCGGCGGCGCGACCTTCGCGGCCTTCCCCCAGTGGTATGCCACGCTCTTCAGCGGCTTCTACCTCGCGCTGGCGCTCATCCTCGTCGCGCTCATCGTGCGCGGCATGGGCCTGGACTACCGGCACAAGGTCGACAGCAGCACCTGGCGCCAGCGCTGGGACTGGGCCATCACCGGAGGGTCCTTCCTCGCCGCCCTGCTCTGGGGCGTCGGGCTGACCAACATCGTCTACGGCACCCCGATCCGCGCCAACGAGGCGGTCAAGGGCGACTACGTCTTCGACGGCAACCTCTTCAGCCTGCTGGGGATCGTCCCGCTCATCGGCGGCCTGACCTTTGTGGCCCTCTTCCTCACCCACGGCGCCTTCTTCCTCGCGCTCAAGACCGACGGGCAGATCCGCCAGGACGCGCGCGCTCTCGGGATCAAGACCGGCCTCGTCTCGGCCGTGCTCGCCGTCGTGCTGCTGCTGGCGATCGGCCTCAAGCACGGCTCGCTGGTCGGCTGGGTCGGCACCGGGCTCGCGGCGGTGGCGCTGCTGGCCGGCATACTCATGGCGACCAAGGGCCGTGAGGGCTGGGCCTTCGTCGGGACCTTCGCGGCCATCGCCTTCGCCGTCGTCGCCTACTTCGGTGCGCTCTTCCCCAACGCCATGCCGACCAGCCTCGCCGACGGGGCGTCGCTGACCCTGGCCGCGGCGTCGAGCACACCCAAGACGCTGACGATCATGACGTGGGCGGCGGTCATCTTCACGCCGATCGTGTTGCTCTACACCAGCTGGACCTACTGGGTCTTCCGCAAGCGCATCGCGACCCACCACATCCCGGCGCCCACCGCTATCGGGCGCGAGTCGGTCCACCACTGACGGGGCGGGCGCGGCGTCCCCTGCGCCGCGCCTCCCCCTTAGCATCACGACTGTGCGACCGCTCGACCCCCGGGTCTTCAGCGCTCTCCCCGAGGCCCGCCCGACCATGGCGGGCCTCGGGGCGCTCGGCGTCACCCAGGGCATCGTTGCGGTCGCCCAGGCCGTGGCCGTCAGTCGCCTCGTCGTCGCTGTCGTGCGCTCGGGTATGCCGGGTGCCCCCGACCTGCAGTCGACGCTGCTGCTCGTCGTGGTGGTCTTTGCCATTCGGGCCGCCCTGGGCGCCGCGGCCGAGATGTATGCCGCGCGCGCCGGCACACGGGTGTCGGGGGCCGTGCGCGAGCGGCTGTTGGCGCGTTGGTTGGCCACACCGACGGAGCTGCGCCCCGAGCCCGCGGCGGCGAGCACCCTTGCGACGCAAGGGGTGACGAGCATCGAGCCGTATGTTGCGCGCTTCCTGCCGGCCCTCGTCGGGGCCGTGGTGTTGCCCGTGGTCGCCATCGGCACCATCGCCCTGTTGGACTGGGTCAGCGCGCTCATCGTCGTGCTGACCGTGCCGCTCCTGCCCGTGTTTGCAGCCCTCATCGGGCGCGCGACGGCCGACTCGACCGAGCGGCGGTGGCAGGCGCTGACCGCACTGTCGGGGCACTTCCTCGACGTGGTGCGGGGGCTGCCCACGCTGGTCACCTACGGCCGCGCCGAGCGCCAGAGTGAGTCGATCCGGTCGGTCAGCGAGGCCCATCGGGCGGCGACGGTGCGGACGTTGCGGATCGCCTTCCTGTCATCGGCGGCGCTCGAGCTCTTGGCGACCATCTCGGTGGCGATCGTCGCGGTGACGGTCGGGCTGCGGCTGACCAACGGCGACATGGATCTCGCGCCGGGGCTCACCTGCATTCTCCTTGCGCCGGAGGCGTTTTGGCCGATCAGGCGGGTCGGCGCGGAATATCACGCCGCCGCCGACGGGGTCGCCGCTCTCGGCACCGCCCTCGACGAGCTCGCCGACGCTCCGCCGGTCGGGGCCCCCTCGCCCGACGCCTCGGTGACGCTGCCCCTCGACGGCCCTAATGGTCGGGCCTGGCAGGTTGATCCCGCCTCGGTGGACGCGAGGGCGCAGTCGTCGGCGCCGCTGATCGGCATCGGCGTCGACGCGCAGGACGTGTCCTATCGCTATCCGGGCACCGACCGGCTCGTGCTCGAGGGGCTCGACCTGAGGCTGCCGGCTGCTGGCCTGGTGGCCGTCACCGGACCGTCAGGAGCCGGCAAGTCCACGCTGCTGGAGCTGCTGGCCGGACTGCGCACGCCGACCACCGGTCGGGTCACCTCAGCGAAGGCCCACCTGTTGAGCCAACGCCCGCTGCTCGTCGCCGGGTCGCTGCGCGACAACCTCACCCTCGGTGTCGAGCGCCCGCCCTGCGACGACGCCCTCTGGGAGGCCCTCGCTCAGGTCGGTCTCGCGGCTGACCTCGGCGAGCTGGCCGGCGGGCTCGAGGCGCGCATCGGCGACGACGGTTCCGGGCTCTCGGCCGGCCAACGGGCTCGCCTCGCGCTGGCGCGCGCACTGCTCAGTGATGCTCCCCTGGTGCTGCTCGACGAGCCCACGGCCCACCTCGATCCGGTCAGCGCGGGGCTGGCCCACGACGCGATCAGCACGCTGGCGCGCAGGAGAACGGTCGTCGCGGTGACCCATCGTCCGGAGCTGGTCGCCGACGCCGACGCGCACGTCGTCATCGGACCTTCGGTGGTCCCCGGCCATGGCTGAGCCGCGGCGCCGGACGCCCCGCGTCAGGCCGGCTGCCTCCACCGCTGCGGTCGAGGCGGCCTTTGCCGCGACGGCCCCCGGGATCAGGCGAGCGGCGGTGATCGGGGGGCTGGCCAGCGCGTCGGGGATCGCCCTCACCGCGACCTCCGGGTGGCTGATCGTCGCGGCGAGCCATCGCCCGGTCATCCTCACCCTGCTGGCGGTCATCGTCGCGGTCCGCGCCTTCGGCATCGCCCGGCCCGTGCTGCGTTACACCGAGCGGGTCCGCTCCCACGACAGCGCCCTCGACCTGCTCGCTCGGCGGCGGGTCGCGGCATACGAGGCGCTCGTCCCACTGACGCCGGCGCGCCTGGGCCGCCGCTCACGAGCCCACGTGCTGACGACGGCGGTCGACGACCTCGAGGACCTGGTCTTCGCCAAGGTGCGCGTCGTCGTGCCGGTGCTCGGGCTGGTCGTGGCTGCCGGCCTCACGGTCCTCGGGCTCGGGCTCTTTGCGCCGGCCGGGGCCATCGTCGTGCTCGTCGTCCTGCTGGCCCAGGCCGGCGTGAGCGCGCTCGGTCGCCGGATGGAGCTTGCTGCGCAAGGGGATTGGCTCGCGGCCCGCGCCGAGGTCGCGCGGACGAGCACGCTCGTCACCGGGTATGCCGGGGAGCTGGCCGGTCTCGGAGCCGCCCCGCAGGCGTTGGGCTGGGTCAGCGCCGCACAGGCCGGACTGGCCCGGGCGACCGGGCGGCTGGCCAGGGCGCGGGCCGTGGGCG
>CAZLGB010000280.1:0-3422 GCA_964558825.1 uncultured Intrasporangiaceae bacterium | reverse complement strand
CCAGGTGTCGCGGTGGTGGCCGGCCGGCATACGGCCGATCAGGCGGCGCGGCTGGAGACCGCGATCGACGTGCCGAGCCCGACCATGAGCGTGCCGCCGGTGGCGCCGAGGCGCGCAAGCCGGCGCGGGTCTCGGGCGAACCACGAGCGGGCTCGGCCGGCCACCAGCGCCCAGATCGAGTCGCCGACCATCGCGAGCAGCGCGAAGATCGCCCCGAGCAGCAGGATCTGCGGCTGCGGCGCGTGCGCGCGGTCGACGAACTGTGGCAGCAGCGAGCTGAGGAAGACCAGGGTTTTGGGATTGGTGATCCCGACGAGCACCCCCTGGGCGAGGCTGCGGCGCGCGCTCGGGGCGGCCGCGCGCGGCATATCGGCTGCGGGGTCGGCGCCGACCGGGTCGCTCGCCTGCAGCGCGGTCGCGAGGTCGTGGCGGTGGCGGATCGCCTGGATGCCGAGATAGACGAGGTAGCCGCCGCCGAGCAGCTTGACGATCGTGTAGGCCACGCTCGACGCGGCGAGCACGGCCCCGAGCCCGACGGCGACCAGGGCGCTCTGCACGAGCAGGCCGAGGGCGTTGCCGGCGACGGTGAGCAGGGCGTCGCGGCGGCCGACGCTCAGGGCGCGCCCGATGGTGAAGAGCAGGCTCGGCCCCGGCACCGCGACGACGATGGTCGCTGCGGCGAGGAAGGCGAGCAGGGCGGCTCCGGTGGGCATGGCGCTCAAGTATGCCGTGCCACTCCGCCGTGGCCGGTTGGGGGCGCCGCCGTCGAGCGCGGGTGCGAGGACCACCACAGCCTGCCCTAGCTCCGTCCCCCGCGGGGCAAGGCCGGCGCCACGCGCTCGGTAGGATCGCACGGTCCCTTCGCGGCAGCCGCCTGCGGCGCTGCGTGCGGGCCGTGCCGGCGTGGCGCAATTGGCAGCGCACCTGTCTTGTAAACAGGGGGTTGCGGGTTCGAGTCCCGCCGCCGGCTCCGAACCCGGTTGCCCACTCCCAGCGCACGCACGTGCAGGCCGACCACACCACCAAGTGGCAGACGATGGCGGGTGCGGGTCAGGCCGGCCGTGTCACGCTCGCGGCCCGCGCCTCCCGACTCACCTAGGGACGAGGGTGTTCCCCGGTCGGCGGGGTGGATCGGTGGGGTTGCGCGCCTCTACGGGAGGGTTGTCGGCCGCAAGCTCGGCCAACGACTGGTTGATGGCCGCCCACTCGGGGGAGTCGTCCGTGCTTTCGACGATGGCACCGACCGGGCACTCCGGAAGGCAGAGGCCGCAATCGATGCAGGGATCCGGCAGGATCACCATGAACGGAGCGCCCTGGTAGTCGGTCGGCCTGATGCAGTCCACCGGACAGACGCTCGCGCAGTTGGCGTACTGCTCGCCGAGACACTTCTCGGTGATGACGTAGGGCACGGCATCCTCCACTCGATCGGCGGTTCAGCAGGAGCGTATCCGCGCTGGGCTGCCGATGGCCGGCGTTCCGGGACAACCGCGAACGGGCCCGCCGGCCTGGCCGCGAGGCCACGGACCTTGCGCATGCAGCGGGTTCGAGTCCCTCAGCCGGCTCTCCCTCGGTGAAGCACCTCCTCGTGGCTGAACGAGCCGTGGTGGCCCCTCGGATGAATCACTGGCCTTCGCCCAGGGTCCTTGTCACATGGCGACGATCGTGGGCTTCGCGATGGCGGCGGCGTACTTCAACGTCGCCCCCGGTCCCGACGTCGCCTTCGTCATCCGCCAACCCTTGCCCGTGGCCGCCGTCGCGGTCTGTTCGTCGCGTGGGGTGCGGCAGCCGGTTAGCTGGTGTGGGGTGCCGCGGCGGTCGGCGGACTCGCCGCCGTGCTCACGCGCACCGCGGGATTCGACTTGGGGGTGAACGGAATTCGCGTCGTCGGGATCGGCCCGGGCGCCGTGGACACGCCCATCAACACGGCGACGTTGGCCGACCCGGCCAAGGTGAAGGCGCTCGACGCCGCCATCCCACTCGGTCGGGTTGCCTCGCCCGAGGAGATCGCCGCAGCAGTCGACTTCGTCGCGAGCGACGCCGGCTCCTACCTCACCGCCACCACGGTCTTCCTCGACGGCGGCATCATGCAGGGGAGCGTCGGCCTGTAAGGCCGCAAACCCCGGACAGCGCTGCCACTCCCGTGTGGAAACCCACCTCTATGGGTGAGGCGCGCCTGCGCGGGGTAGCTGCATACTGAGCGTCGCCGTCGGGAGCTGGAAGGCCTTCACGAGCTCGGTTGCGGCGACGGCGGGGGGCTGGGCGCACCACCACGGTGCGCCCAGCCCCTAGACCTAGACCTCGCGTCGGCCGCCTGGTTCAGCTGAGCGAGTAGATGAGCACGCTGTAGGGAGCGATGGACACCAGGGCGGTGTGCTCGTCGCCTTCTGCTTCGGTCTCGGTGTCGGTGGAGACGAAGTCGGCGAAGTCGTCGCTGTAGAGCTTGGCGTCGCTGTTGAGCTCGAGCTTCCAATAGCCGGCCGCCGGCATGGGGATGCGGTAGTCGTGCTGCTCGCCGGCGCCGAGGTTGACCACGACGACGACGCTGTCGCTGGGGCCGCCCTCAGCGAAGCGGTGGAAGGCCAGGACGTTGGCCTGCTCGTCGAGGTGCAGGATCTGGGTGCCGTGGCCGGACAGGCCGCGAGTGGAGTCGCGCCAGTTGCGTCGTAGGCGGGTCAGGTCGCGGTAGAGCCGCACGATGCCGTGGTAGTCCTCGTTGAGGTCCCAGTCCAGTGGCACGTCGTCGCGGAACCACTCGCCTTGGAGGAACTCCTGGCCCTGGAAGATCATGGGTATGCCGGGCGAGGTGAGCACGAGCGCCGCGCCGACGGTGGAGCGCTTCTGGGCGTGCCATCCGGTGGGGTCATCGGCATTGACCTCGGTGACGACCCGGGCCTGGCCGTTGGCGACCTCGTCGTGGGACTCGGTGTAGATGACCCGCTGGAAGGCGTCGCCGTTATAGACGGTGTCGACGGCCTCGGCCACCGAGGCCATCGAGCGCCACGAGTCGTCCATGACGATCACGGCCTCGCGGATCGGGTGGACGAACGCGCCGTCCCACTGGGCGTGGAAGGCGGCCCCGCCGTCGTCGACCTGGGTGATGGTCGGGTCCTTCTGCATGTCCTCGGCGATGAGGATGCGCCCGGGATATTGCTCACGCACCGAGGTGTTGATCCAGCGCATGAGGTCCCACCCCTCCTGCAGGTCCTTGCCGGAGCCGTTGACGCTGCGGATGTAAGGGGTCATGTCATAGCGCAGACCGTCGACGTGGTAGTCGTAGAGCCACATCATCGCGTTGTCGTGGATGAATCGGCGCACCTGCTCACGGCCGTAGTCCGGGCGGGTGTCCCCCCACGGGGTCGAGGAGCGCTCGTCGTTGTAGAAGTAGATGCCGCCCTTGTCGTTCTCACTCCACCCGTCGAACT
>CAZLGB010000279.1:0-3508 GCA_964558825.1 uncultured Intrasporangiaceae bacterium | reverse complement strand
GCCGTGCGGCGGGAGCTGCGCGCGCATCCCTGCCACGCCTGCCCGGACCGCGAGCAGCACGCGCGGGTGGCCGAGCGCTGGTGGCGGCTGCGCCGCGAGACCGACGATCTCGTCCGCCAGGTCGAGGGGCGCACGTCGTCGGTGGCGCGCACCTTCGACCGGATCTGCGATCTGCTCGAGAGCAGTGGCTATCTCGGGCCGGGCGGCCGTGAGGTCACCGACGAGGGCCGGCGGCTGCGGCGGCTCTACACCGAGAAGGACCTGCTGACCGCCGAGTGCCTGCGCCGCGGGGTCTGGCGCACACTGGACGCGGCCGGGCTGGCCGCCTGCGTGTCGGCCCTGGTCCACGAGCCGCGGCGGGAGGGACCCGATGTCGCCCCTCGGCTGCCGACCAAGGATGTCGAGGCGGCCGTCGCGCAGATGGGGTCGATCTGGGCCGAGCTCGAGGCGCTCGAGCGGCGCCATGGGTTGCCGGTCTCCGGTGCTCCCGATCCGGGGATCGCGTGGATGCTGCATCGCTGGGCGAGCGGCCGCAGCCTCGAGGAGGTGCTGCGCGGGTCAGACCTGGCGGCCGGTGATTTCGTGCGCAGGTGCAAGCAGGTCGTCGACCTGCTCGGACAACTCGCCGACGGAGCCGACCACCCGGCCTTCGCCGCCAAGGCGCGCAAGGCCGTCGATGCGGTCCTGCGCGGGGTGGTCGCCGCCGACCGGCTCGACTGAGTGGTTGCGGTCTGCGTCGACACGGCTGGTGGGCGGCTTCCCGCGGAGCGGGACCACGGCATACCTGAGCTTGCCGCCGCCCGTGTTCTTCGCCACCGTGGTGAGGCGGGGCCTAGGCGCCACCACTAGCGTCACGAACCGGGCGGTTTGCCGACCTGGACGACCATGACGACATCACCTCGAGCGGACACTGACGAGAGCGGGAGAGAGCGACGATGCAGCAGCTGACCGGACTGGACGAGATGTTCCTCAGTCTGGACACCGGGCCGACGACCGGGCACGTGGCCGGGATCGCGATCTTCCCGCCGCACGCGCAGCCGCGCGACGAGCTGGAGTTCGTGCGCGCGCGGGTGCGCGAGCGGCTGCCGTATCTGCCACTGCTGCGCTGGAGCCTGCACCAGGCTCCGCTCGGGATCGACCAGCGCTATTGGGTCGAAAGCGGTGAGGTCGACGTCGAGCGACATGTCCTCGAGTTGCACCTGCCGCAGCCGGGCACCCACGAGCAGCTCCTGCGGGCCGCCGACTCGGTCATGGCCCAGTTGCTGGACCGCGACCGGCCGATGTGGTCGATCCATGTCATCACCGGGCTCGACAACGGTGGCTATGCCTGGCTGCTGAAGATCACCCACGGCCTCGCCGACGGCAGCGCGCTGTGGACGATCTTCGACCAGCTGTCCGACACCCCGGTCGAGATGCTCGCTCCCGTGCCCAACCAGCACCCCCGAGGAGGGCGGATCGGCTTGCTGGGCAAGGGGATTGCGCGAGCAGCCAAGACCCCTGCGGTTGCTGCCGGGCTGGCCGTCGACATGGGCAAGTGGGCGGGGGACCAGTTGCGGCGCGACAAGCTCGCCGCGCTGCCCAACACCCTCGCCCGGATGTTGCCCGGCGAGTTGAGCAAGCCGGTCGCTCTCGTCGCCAACAAGCTGCGCCCGGTCGACGACGCCGAGATCGCCTCGCTCTTCCCCTCGCTCATGCCGCCGTCGTCCCCCTTCAATGGGACAGTCACGGCCAACCAGAGCATCGCCACCTGCGATTTCGCCATCGCCGACCTGCGCCGAGCGGGCAAGCTCGTCGACGGGACGATCAACGACGCCGTTCTCGCGATCACGGCCGGGGCGTTGCGCCGCTACATGGCCGGGCACGGCGGCATACCCGATCGGCCGTTGCTCGTGTCGGCGCCGGTGTCCTGGCGCACGGGCAAGGAGACCGAGCGCTGGGCCAACCAGGTGTGGATGCTCTTCCTGCCGATCCCCACACATCTGTCGGACCCACTCGCCCGGCTGCGCTATGCCCGCCAGTCGGCGCTCACGGCCAAGGCCAACTGGGACCGCGTGCCGGGTCACCTGCTGCGCCGGGCCAGCGCCTTAATGCCCAGTCTCATCCTCGGGCCGTCGGTCAAGGTCATGGCCCGGCTGCCCGGGCGGCTGACGCCGAAGATGTACAACGTCGCGGTCTCCAATGTGAAGGGTCCGCGCGAGATCCCGGTCCATGGCGGGGCGCAGATGGAGCGCTATATCGTCTACGGCTTCCTGCCACCCGGGTGCGGGCTGCTGCTCGGCGGTCAGAGCCTCGGCGACCGGATGGTCATCAGCGCAACGACCTGCGTCGATCTCGTGCCCGACTACCAGCAGCTGCCGGCGCTCATGCAGGAGTCGCTCGCGGAGCTGCTCGCCCTGGGGGACTGACGCCGGTCGTCTTTGACCGGCCTTGCCGACGCGGCTCTCAGCGGGTGCTTCGGCGCACCATCTCCGCGATCCACGTGGGGGCGTAAGGGGAGGTGCAGCCGGGCGGGGTGGGGTAGTCCTTGAGCACTCCGAGTCGCTCGCCGATGGCCACCGCGCGAGCGCGCAGGCGCTCGTGCTCGATGCCGATCTGGGCGAGCGCGGTGTTCATCGACCACTGCAGCCGTGGGTGGGCAGTGGCGAGGTTGGCCTCGATGGTGTCGAGCAGCCCCTCGAGATCCAGGCCCGCGGGTGCCTTGACGATCCGGTCGGCCGTCAGCGACCACCCGGCGCTCGCGACGACCGGGTCGTCGTCGGCCATCCACGCCACGCGCAGTTGCTCGCGCTGGGGGTGCTTGGCGACGACATAGCCGACGAGCCAGTCGTGCACCTTTGGGGTGCGGGCCTCGCGAAGCATCGCGTCGAGGTCCTGCGGCAGGTATTGAGTCGGGCGGCAGATGAGCAAGGCGAGCAATCGGGCGGCTGAGTCGCCGGTCGTCCAGAGCTCGCGTGCGAGCTCGGGTTGGGCCTTGAGCCGCTTGGCCACGGCCCGCAACTTGGTGAGGTTGACGGCGTGGTCGTCACCGTGGCGCTCGTTGACCGCGCGAATCTTGGCGTCCTGCAGGGCGTCCAGCTCGGTGAGCACCTCGGCCAGTCGCTCAGGCGCGGTTGCGTCGGTCATCGGCTCATCGTAGGCATCCCCGAGGTCAGTCATGCCACACGCGGGTGTTGTCGCTGGGATCTCGCGGGGCGCGCCCCTCGGGCTCCACGGCCGCAGGGCGGGTGAACCTGCACCAACCGCACCCGGGCGCTGCCGCCGAGACTCTGCTCGGCGGGCCGTGAACCCTCGGCGCGCGCCCCCGGGCTCCACGCTTAGAAGGGTGGTGGGTCGTCGTGGGCCGACGTCGGGGTCCCCGGGCCGGTGCCGGTGCCTTCAGGCTGTGTGGGTGGGGCGTCTGCTGGGGCTCCTGGTGGCAGGGGTGGTGGTCCGGCCAGAGGTGGGTTGTCCAGGTCGCGGTAGTCGTGGGGATGCGTCGTGTAGGTGAGCCCGGCCAAGGTCCGCCAGG
>CAZLGB010000278.1:0-3509 GCA_964558825.1 uncultured Intrasporangiaceae bacterium | reverse complement strand
CTCAACACCGGCGCCGCCATCGGCGCGGCGATCGGCCTGGCCACCCGCGACCGCCGGGCCGCCGTCGACACCGGGGTCGCCCTGGGCTGCGACAGCCTGCTGCGCCTGGCCGGCGTGCGGCTGGAGATCACCGGCAAGGAGCTGCTCGACTCGGCTCGTCCGGCGATCGTCGTCGCCAACCACCAGAGCGCGATCGACCCGGTCATCGTCGCGGCGGTGCTGCGGCGCGACTTCACCATCGTCGCGAAGAAGGAAGCCCGGTTCGACCCACGCGCGGTGCTCGGCTCGGTGCTGCTCGACCCGGTCTACATCGACCGCAGCGACCCCGCGCGGGCACGAGCATCGCTGGCCGCGGTCGGCGAGCGGATCGCCGCCGGCACCTCGCTGGTGATCTTCCCCGAGGGCACCCGCTCGGTGACCCCGGTGCTCGGGCCCTTCCGCACCGGCGCCTTCCACCTCGCCGCCGACACCGGTGCACCGGTGCTGCCGCTCGTGCTGCACAACACCGGCGAGGTGCTGCCCAAGCACGGCCGGGTCATCCGCCCCGGCACCGTGCGGGTGACCGTCCTCCCGCCCATCTCCGGATGGACCAGCGAGGGCCTGCACGCGCAGATCGACGTGCTCCACGAGCAATTCCAGCGCACGCTGGCGCAGGGCCCCACGAAGGAGAAGCGCGCATGAGGCAACCCCGGGTCACCGTCCTCGGCGGCGGGTCGTGGGGCACGGCGGTCGCGTCGATCGCCGCCCGCAACGGACCCACCATGCTGTGGGCTCGCGATGCCGCCACGGTCGACGGCATCAACGAACGGCATACCAACGATCGCTATCTGCCCGGGCAGCGCCTGCACGAACAGCTCTCTGCCACAACGGATCTCGAGCAGGCGGTCGCGAGTGCCGACGTCCTGGTGCTCGGCGTCCCCTCGCACTCGTGCCGCCAGGTGCTCGGCGACGTGGCCCCGCACCTGCGCCCGTGGGTGCCCGTCGTCTCGCTCGTCAAGGGTCTCGAGCAGGGCAGCCGGCTGCGGATGACCGAGGTCGTCGCCCAGATGCTGCCCGGTCACCCGGTCGGGGTGCTCAACGGCCCCAACATCGCCCGCGAGGTCGTTGCGGGGTATGCCGCGGCGGCCACCCTCGCGATGCCCGACCAGCACCTCGCCGAGGCCTTGCAGGTCTTGCTCAGCTCGCGAACCTTCCGGGTCTACACCTCGACCGATGTCATCGGCGCCGAGCTCGGTGGGGCGCTGAAGAACGTCTTCGCCATCGCGACCGGGATCGGCGACGGCCTGGAGGCCGGCGACAACACCCGCTCGATGGTCATCACCCGGTCGTTGCGCGAGCTCTCGCGGCTCGGCACGGCGATGGGCGGGCAGGCGGTGACCTTCTCCGGGCTCGCCGGCATGGGTGACCTCATCGTCACGTGCACAAGCCCGCACAGCCGCAACCGGCGCACCGGACTCATGCTCGCGCAGGGCAAGTCGCTGCCGGAGATCGCCGAGGAGCTCAAGCAGGTCGCCGAGGGCGTCAAGTCGGCCGGGGTCGTCATGGAGCTCGCCCGGGAATACGGAGTGGAGATGCGCATCGCCGCCGAGGTCGACGCGGTCATCAACCGGGGCCAACCAGTCGCCGAGTCCTATCGAGGGCTGTTGCGCGAGCGGGCGGGCCACGAGTTCGACGGGACTGCCTGGTGAGCGACGACAAGCAGGGCAAGCACGGCAAGCTCGGCAACCACGGCACAGACGAGGCCCGCTGGGCGCTGGCCGGCTCGTGGAGCAAGGCCGAGCACCTCACCGAGCTCGAGACGACGATGTGGCGCTCCGAGCGCCACCCCCAACAGTCCTCGACGATCTGCGTGCTCGCGGTGCTCGGCAGCGCCCCCGACTGGGATCGGCTGGTGGCCGCCCATGCGTGGGCGGCCGACCTCGTCCCCCGGGTGCGCCAGCGCATCGTCGACCCGGCGCTGCCGACCGGCACGCCGGCGTGGGAGGTCGACCCGCACTTCTCCCTCGACTACCACCTGCGCCGGCAGCAGCTCGGTGCCCGCAACGATCTGGACGACCTGCTCGAGCTGGCCCAGACGCTCGTGCTCACGCCCTTCGACCGGCACCGTCCCTTGTGGGAGGTCACGCTCATCGACGGGCTGGAGGGCGACCGCGCGGCATACCTGCTGAAGGTGCACCACTCGCTCGCCGACGGGCTGGGCATGGTGCAACTGCTCAACGCCCTGGCCAGCCGCACCCCGGAGCACACCGCAGACAAGCTCACCACCCCGCCGGACGACCCGGCGTGGGGGCAGGCGCGCGACCCGTGGACGCTGGCTCTCGACGGCGTCGCCAGCACGGTTCGCGACAGCGCCGGGCTGCTCGGTGGGGCTGTCATGGGGGCGGCCAAGGCGCTGCGCGACCCGCTCGACTCGGCGGGCTCGGGCCAGCGCTATCTCGCCTCGCTGCGCCGGATGCTCGCCCCCGAGGACCTGCCCGCCGGGTCGGCCCTGTTGCGCCCGCGTGACGGGCGTCGGTGGACCCTGCGGACGCTCGAGTGCTCGCTGGCCGACCTGCGTCGCGCCGGCCGATCGGTCGGCGGCTCGGTCAACGATGCCTATCTCGCGGCGTTGTGCGGTGGGCTGCGCCGCTATCACGAGGCCCACGGAGTCGAGGTCGGCGACCTGCCCGTCACGGTGCCGGTGTCCCTGCGGCGCTCGGATGACCCCATGGGAGGCAACGCTTTTGCCGGCGTCGTCCTTCCGGCGCCGGTGGGTGTCGTCGACGCCGCCGAGCGGATCGCGACGATCCGAGGGCTCGTGCTCAGCGCGACCAACGAGCCCGCGCTCGACACCTTCTCGGTGCTCGCCCCGGTGGTCAACCGGCTCCCGGCGGTGGTCGGCTCGGCCACGATGCGCCTGGGTGCACGCAGCGACATGGCGGCCTCCAACGTGCCTGGGCTGACCGAGCAGGTCTATCTCGCGGGCGCGCGGGTCGAGCGGATCATCCCCTTCGGACCGCTGCCGGGCGTGGCGCTGATGGCCGTGATGACCTCGTATGCCGGCCGGTGCGACATCGGGCTCACCATCGACGGCTCGGTCATCGATGATCCCGACGTGCTGCTCGAGTGCTTCGAGGCGGGGCTGGCGGAGGTCGTGGCGCTCTGAGCCCGCGGGCCTGCTTCGTGCGGGCCTGTGGATAACTCGAGACGGGTGTCGGCCGGGACGACTAGACATCGGGGTATGCCGTCCGCTCCCCCCGAGAGGTCCCCGCCGTGCGCTTGCAGGTGTTTGTCCGGTCCGTCGCCGCCAGCCCGCCTGGGCGCGAGGTCGCTGACCGCGACGTCGGCCGCGGGGAGGGCGAGGACCGCCGAGTCGAGGTGATCGTCGAGGCCGAGAGCGGGGCACGGCTGGCCGACCTGCTCGACGCGCTTGCCGCCCAGGAGCCCGCGCGGGTCGAGGTTGGGGCCGACGGGCGCCGCTCGTCTGATGTCGCTGTGCGCGTCCGCGGCGTCCGGGTGCCCGCCAGCGC
>CAZLGB010000277.1:0-3512 GCA_964558825.1 uncultured Intrasporangiaceae bacterium | reverse complement strand
GGCGGCGGGGGTGCGGGAGCCGGCGCGGGCGGGAACTCGATCCCGCGCGTGGGCTTGCGCGGCAGGGTCGCTCCGCCGGTGGCATAGCCGACCGCCGAGCCGGCCCTCGTGACGACCCCGGCGAAGCTCCCGTCGCGCACCCCCGGGTCGTCGAGGTCCGCTGCCGGGCCGGCCTGGTGCTCGTGCAGATCCAGGGCCACACCCAAGGGCAGCGCCGGATCGGACACGGCGACGACCTGACCGAGGACGGCGAGGGGCACGGCATACCAGAGCCAGCGGCTGGGATCGCGGGGGTCACGACGGCGCACGACGATCATCCGCTCGGACGGGGCCGAGGCGCGGCCCTGCGCCAGGGCGCCGAGGATCGCACTGGCCTGGGCCACCGTGAGATCGGCGTCGAGCGTGAGGACCGGTTCGAGCATGGGAGGCTGCTCCTGGGCGAGATGTGACTCTGGGAGGAGTCGATCGACCTACCGCGTGATACGCGCGAGGCTAGCCCCGCGCCAGCCGCCCGGGAAGGGTTTTGCCGCCCGGCGAGCAGGCGTCAGCCGCGCGCAAGCCCCGCGGCGGCCCGCTTGGCCGCGCGCTTGTCGCGCCGGCGAGCGGCAGCCTCGCGCACGGCGTCGGCGACGATCCGCGCCCGCGAGCGATCCGGCTCGGCGTTGGGCACCGAGTAGTAGAAGACCTTGGCCCACGCCGAGGTGAGCTGGCGCAGATAGGACCCGGTCACATAGTGCAGGCCATAGCGCTGGCAGATCTCGCGCACCTGGGGCGCGACCTCGGCATAGCGGTTGCTCGGCAGGTCGGGGAAGAGGTGGTGCTCGATCTGGTGGCTGAGGTTGCCGGACATGAAGTGGACGAGCCACGGCCCGGAGATATTGGCCGAGCCGAGCATCTGACGGACATACCACTCGCCCCGGCTCTCGCCCTCGATCGAGTCATAGGCGAAGGTGTCGACGCCGAAGGGGAAGTGCCCGCAGAGGATGACCCCATTGGACCAGAGATTGCGCACGATGTTGGCGACGAAGTTGGCGCTCATCGTCGACAGGAAGTTGGGCCCGGACAGCAGCGGGTGGATGACGTAGTCCTTGGCGAGCTGCCGACGAGCCTGCCCCCAGAACTGGCGCAGCCGCTCGCGGCCCTCCTCCTTGGGGATCGCGCCGGTCACCACGTCATGCAGCTTGAGGTCGTAGGACGCGATGCCCCACTCGAAGAAGAGCGCATTGATCAGCGAATAGACCGGCTGCCCCAGCGAGGCCAGCGACCACGGCTGGTCGTAGTCGACGCGCATGAGGCCATAGCCGAGGTCGTTGTCGCGCCCGAGGACGTTGGTGTAGGTGTGGTGGGTCTCGTTGTGCGTCTGCTTCCACTGGGCGGCCGGTGAGGCGTGATCCCAGTTCCACGTCGTCGAGTGGATGGCCGGGTCGCGCATCCAGTCCCACTGCCCGTGCAGGACGTTGTGGCCGATCTCCATGTTGTCGATGATCTTGGCGACCGACAGGCCGGCCGTGCCGATGAGCCAGGCCGGCGGGAAGCCGGAGAAGAGCAGCACCGCGCGCGAGCCCAGCTCGAGCCAGCGGTGCACGGCGATGGTCCGGCGGATGTATGCCGCGTCGCGGGCTCCGCGCGAGTCCATGACCTGCTGGCGCAGCTCGTCGAGCTCACGGGCGAGCGCCTCGACCTGCTCGGTGCTCAGGTGCGCCGTGGGGTCGGGCTTGCCGGACGGCTTGGGGTGCAGCACCCGCTCGTGGCCGATCTCGGTGCGCAGGTGCGGGTTGAGCGCAGTGGCCAGCCCCGCTCCGGCGTATGCCGTGGGAGCACCGGCGCCCTCGGCGACGGTGGGAGCGGCGCTCGCGGGGGTGTGCGGCTCGGCGACGAGGGTCATCTGACCAGGGGCTCCTCAGTGCTCGATCTCGCACGGGCCGGCGGCCGCCGACACGCAGGTCTGGATGGCGACACCGTCGCCGGGGGCGGCATACGTCAAGTCGCCGGTGCGCAGGTCGCGCACGACGCCCTCACGCAGCGGCAGCACGCACTGGTAGCAGATGCCCATGCGGCAGCCGTGCGGCATGAGCACACCGGCCTCCTCGCCGACCTCGAGGATCGGGCGCGCGCCGTCGGCCTCGACCGTCGTCACCGTCTTGGTGAAGGTCACCGCGCCGCCCTCGCCGGAGGCGACCAGGTGGGGGCGGAAGCGCTCGACGTGCAGCCGTTCGGCCAGCCCGGCCTGCGCCCAGTGACCCTCGCAGGCCTCGAGCATGCCGCTCGGGCCGCACGCCCAGACCTCGCGCTCGCGCCAGTCGGGGACCAGCCGGTCGAGGTCGGTGCCGAGGTCGAGCATGCCGTCGGTGTCGGTGTGCAGCTCGACCAGCCGCAGCCGCCCGGCGCTCGCGAGGCCGCGCAGCTCGGCGGCGAAGATGACATCGGCTGCCGTCGGGGCCGAGTGGACGAGGACCACGTCGGGCAGCTCGGCCAGCTGGTTGCGCAGCATCCCCATGACCGGGGTGATGCCGCTGCCGCCGGTGAGGAAGAGCACCCGCTGTGGCCGCGCCGTCGGCAGGACGAAGTCGCCCTCGGCCTGGCCCAAGTGCACGAGCGTGCCCGGACGCAACAACCGGACGATGAACGAACTGACCAGCCCGTCGGGGATTGCCTTGGTCGTGATGGAGATGAGCCCGTCGGGGCGCTCGGCCGCCGAGGTCAACGAATAGGTCCGCCAGTGGCGGACCCCGTCGATGTCGACGCCCACGCGCAGGTATTGCCCCGGGACGTGCCCGGCCCAGTCTGCACCGGGGCGGATGTCCACGGTCACGGCGTCGGCGGTCTCGTGCCGCACCGCCTCGACGCGTCCGGCGAGCGGGGCGCCTGGGTGCAGCGGCCGCAGGACGTCGAAGGTGTCTGCAGGGAGCACCGTCGAGGACAACAGCTCGGCCGCGCGCCACGCGCGCGCCCGCAAGCTCCGGCCCGGACGCGCCGGGGCCACCGTGGCGGACATGGCGCCCATTCTTCCGGGTCTGCGAGCTAGATTTCTGGCGACTGGACGTGAACTGACGGTAGCTTTTTGTTCATCACGAACAATCCACGCCGTCCCTGGAGGTATGCCGTGCCCCGCACCACCCGCGCGAACGGCTCCCCCGACTCGGCCGCTCCGGCGCGGGGAGGCTCCGGCGCGGCCTCGACCGCAACGGCGCGCTCGGTCACCCGGTCGGCCACCCGCTCGGCCCTCGGCTCGGAGGGGCTGTCATTGAGCCCGGAGGCCTTCGAGCGGCTGCGCGACTCGGTCCCCCGGGTGGCGCTGGAGACCGTCGAGACGATCATGGCCGAGGTGCCGGCATACGCCCGGCCGTTCTCCGAGGCGATGGGCGAGCGCATCACCGTCGCCGTCGAGCTGGCCCTGGTCAACTTCCTCGAGCTGGCCCGGGTCGGGCGCGGCGCCGACCCGGCCGAGCCGATCGCCCCCAGCACGGCCGCGGCATACGACCTCGGGCGCGGCGAGGCCCGCAGCGGCCGCT